>CAXMUJ010000087.1:0-10818 GCA_964196455.1 uncultured Myxococcota bacterium
GCGTCCCTTTCCCTTGCCCCCATGCCATTTCCCGCGTAAGACGCACCCACTTAAATACGAGACGGAAAACACCTGATGTCCCTTGTAGTCATGAAATTCGGCGGCACTTCGGTGGCCGATCTGTCCAAGATCGCCAATGCCGCGCAAAAAGTTAAGCAAGAGGTCAAAAACGGCCACAATGTAATCGTGATCGTTTCGGCCATGTCCGGCAAGACCAACGGGTTGGTCGGCTGGGTGTCGGAAACCTCGGCGCTGTATGATGCGCGCGAATATGATGCGGTTGTATCATCGGGCGAGAACGTGACCGCGGGCCTGATGGCGCTGACACTGGACGAAATGGGCGTGGCGGCGCGCAGCTGGCAAGGCTGGCAAGTGCCACTGCAGACCACCTCGGCCCACGGGGCTGCGCGCATCGTTGACATCCCGAACGAAAACATCAACGCCAAGTTTGCCGAGGGCATGAACGTGGCCGTGGTTGCCGGATTTCAGGGCGTCTCGCCCGAAGGCCGGATCACGACGCTGGGCCGTGGCGGCTCGGATACGACCGCTGTGGCCTTTGCAGCCGCCTTTGATGCGCTGCGCTGTGATATTTATACCGATGTCGACGGCATTTATACCACCGATCCGCGCATCGCCAGCAAGGCCCGCAAGCTGGAGAAAATCAGCTACGAAGAGATGCTGGAGCTGGCATCGCTGGGCGCCAAAGTATTGCAAACGCGGTCGGTCGAATTGGCCATGCGCTACAAGGTGCCTCTGCGCGTCTTGTCAAGTTTTGAAGACGATATATCCGAAACAGTGGGCACCTATGTCTGCGACGAGGAGGAAATTATGGAAGACAATGTAGTCAGCGGTGTTGCCTATTCCCGCGACGAAGCCAAAGTCACGCTTGTGTCGGTCGCCGACCGCCCCGGTGTTGCCGCCGCGATCTTTGTGCCGCTGGCCGATGCCGGTGTAAACGTCGATATGATCGTTCAGAATATTTCCGAGGACGGTCGCACCGACATGACGTTTTCTTGCCCAGTAGACGAAGTGCCGCGCGCCCAGAAAGCTATGGAAAAATCCAAAGAAGCCGGCGACATCAACTTTCATGGCATGGTCGTCGACGACCGCGTTGCCAAAGTTTCAATCGTCGGTGTCGGAATGCGCAGCCACGCCGGCATCGCGGCTAAAATGTTCAAAGTTTTGTCCGACGAGGGCGTGAACATCCGTGTCATTACAACCTCCGAGATCAAAGTTTCTGTGCTGATTGACCGGAAATATATGGAATTGGCGGTCCGCGCGTTGCATGATGCTTTCGAATTGGAAAAAGCATAAGCAGGGAATTTTATGGCAAATAAGCCCGGAAGTGATTCAAGATTATTATTGCAGCGCCTGCGCGAAACCCTCGCCGAAGACAACGAAGGGCAGGAAAGGCTTGACCATATTACGGAAATTGTGTCGCAAGAAATGGGGACAGAAGTCTGTTCTGTTTATCTGCGGCGCGACCGTAAAACGCTGGAGCTTTGTGCCACCGAAGGTCTGATGAAAGAAGCCGTCCACCAGACCCGTATGCGGCTGGGCGAAGGACTGGTTGGGCGCATCGCGAAAAATACCCGCGTCATCAATACTCAAAACGCTGCCAGCGAGAAGGGTTTTCGGTATATGCCGGAAACCGGCGAAGAGCGCTATTCCTCTATGCTGGGTGTGCCGATCCAGCGGCTGGGCGAAGTGTTGGGTGTTCTGGTTGTTCAGAACCGGGACCCGCGCGTCTATACCGAAGACGAGGTCTATGCGCTTGAAATCGTTGCCATGGTCATCGCCGAAATGAAAGAGCTTGGTGCTTTTGTCGGTGAAGGTGACGCCATGTCTGTGCCACACCAACGGCCGCATATGTTTCAGGGCGTCACCGCCCAAGAAGGCGTCGCACAGGGCGTTGTCGTTTTGCACGACCCCCAGATCGTTGTCGACAACCCGATCACCGACGATCCCGAGGCCGAAAAGACCCGCCTGAACGACGCGATGAACCTGCTCCGAATTAACGTCGATGACTTGCTCAACGCCAATATGAACTCTGACGACGAAGAGCACCGCGGCGTACTCGAAGCGTATCGGATGTTTGCCAATTCCAAAGGCTGGGTGACACGGCTGGAGAGCAGTATCGAAAGCGGTCTGGCAGCCGAAGTCGCGGTCGAGAAAGAGCAATCCGCGACGCGTGCAAAAATGGAGCGCGTCCCTGATCCCTATCTGCGCGAGCGCTTGCATGATCTGGACGATTTGTCGAACCGTTTACTGCGGCTGTTGACCGGACAGGGCAAGCATCAGTCCGCAACCCTGCCGGAAAACGCTATTCTGGTTGCACGCAACATCGGCCCCGGGGAACTGTTGGAATATGGCAAAGCCCTAAAGGGTATAGTTCTGGAAGAAGGCTCCGTCGGTTCGCATGCCACGATTATCGCCCGCGCATGGGCCATTCCGATGGTTATTCATGCCAAGCCGATCACACGCGAAGCCTTGAACGGCGATCCGATACTGGTTGACGGTGATCAGGCAATCGTCCACCTGCGCCCCGACGACAGCGTTTCCAACGCCTTTGGTGACAAGGTTGTGATGGAATCCGAAGCGCGGCAGAAATATGCTGCGATCCGCGATCTGCCGGCGCAAACTCGCGACGGCGCGACGATCCACCTGCATATGAATGCAGGCCTGATGCTGGATTTACCCAACCTGATCGGGTCTGGTGCCGAAGGCGTGGGATTGTTTCGGACCGAACTGCAATTTTTGATGCGCAGCGCCGTGCCACGCCGCGACGAGCTTGCCAAAACCTATTCGCGTGTGATGGATGCGGCGGGCGACAAGCCGGTTGTGTTTCGCACGCTGGATATCGGCTCGGACAAGGTCCTGCCGTTTTGGAAGCCCCAAGACGAGCCGAACCCCGCGATGGGCTGGCGGGCGATCCGGCTCGGTCTGGACAAACCGGGCCTGATGCGCATGCAAATTCAGGCGCTAATGCGCGGCGCCAACGGCCGCCCGTTGCAGATAATGTTCCCGTTCGTCGCCCAATATAACGAGTTTCGCGATGCCCGCGCGCTGGTGCTCGGGGTCGAAGCCTCCGAGGTGAAATTGGGGCATGTTCCACCATCAGTGTTGAAAATTGGCGCGATGCTGGAAACCCCCAGTCTTGCCTTTGCACCGGATATTTTCTTTGAAACCTGCGAATTCATTTCAATCGGTGGCAATGATCTGAAGCAATTCTTTTATGCCGCAGATCGTGAAAATGAACGGGTGCGCCGTCGCTATGATACGCTGAACGTCAGTTTCCTGATGTTTATCCGCCAAATTGCAGAGCGCTGCGACAAATTCAACACCCCAGTCAGTTTTTGTGGCGAAGACGCGGGCCGACCAATCGAGGCTTTGTGCTTTGCTGCGATGGGGCTGCGCAGTCTGTCGATGCGTCCCGCCTCGGTTGGTCCGGTGAAACATATGCTGCGAAAACACAACCTCGAAGCGGTCAAGACCGTCATCGAGCAGGCTGCCGCCTCTGGCGAGCAATCGGTGCGCCCAGCCTTGAAAACGTGGCTCAAATCTCAGCGTTGACCGGCTTTGCCGATCACACCGGTGACGCCTGAAAAAGCCGTGTCGGTCAAGCCCCGGAATAACAACCGGTCAGGGTTGGTCGGCGGCGGAAACTCTAAAAATCCGGCCCGCTCGAATCCGAACTTGCCGTAATAGGGGGCGTCGCCCACCAAAATAACTCGGGTCCAGCCCAAGACCAGCGCCCGTTCCAGACTGTCGCGGATCAGCAGACCGCCCAAGCCTTCACCCTGATGCGTCGGGTGCACAGCCACTGGCCCCAACAGCAGGCCTGGCGCATGCGCATCACCAATTGCAATCGGCCAATACCGGATTGCGCCGCCCAGATTGCCATCCGCATCTCGGGCGACCAGACACAGTTCGGCAACCGGCGCAACACCGTCGCGTAACCGGTAAGAGCTCAGGGCCTCTCGACCGGGCGCAAAGCTGAGATCATAGAGGTATTCTACGTCCCAGATATCAGTTTGTGTCTCTTGGTTCAGCCGGTACATGCCCTGCCCCAGTAACTAGTTGTGGAAATGGCGATAGCATGGCGCTAAGTCATGTTCAAACAACAAGGGCGGCAGGCATGTATTATTCCACAGAAACCGGCGGTCACGGGCTGCCTCACAACCCGCTCAAGGCCATATTGGCACCGCGCCCGATTGGCTGGATTTCGACGCTGGACACGCAGGGGCGCGCCAATCTGGCCCCCTATTCGTTTTTCAACGGCATTCAAGACACGCCGCCAATGGTGGCGTTTTCCTCTGACACGAAAAAACCTGGTCTGAATGAGCGTAAAGACAGCAAAGCCAATATTCTGGCGACCGGCGAGTTCTGCGTTAACATCGTCAGCTACGCTCTGCGCGACGCCATGAATATCACGTCCGGCGGCTATGCCCAAGGCGTCGACGAGTTTGAACTGGCCGGTCTGACCAAGGGCGCCTCGCGCCAGATCAAGGCCCCGTTCGTGGCAGAAAGCCCGGCGGCACTGGAATGCAAGCTTTTTGACACCATGGACCTGCCCGGCGGCTATACGCTGATCCTGGGCACTGTTGTCGGCGTTCACATCGACGAGACCCATATCAAGGACGGGTTGCTGGATGTCACCAGTTATCAACCCTTGGCGCGGCTGGGCTATCGAGATTATTCGGCAGTGACCGAAGTGTTTTCCCTGACCCGCCCGTCCCAGCGGTGATCAAAGCTGGGCGGAAGTAGTTAGCCTAACAGTCGGAGACGCGCCGCTTGAGGCCACTCGGATCGCGTGGACGAGCCGATAGCCTACGAGAATTACCAAGCCACGGGTCCTCCGGGATCGGGCGAAGTTCTGGATATCTACACAGACCGCCAAGGCTCTGTGTCCCTGATCGTCGATCCCGCGACCGCTACGATCAAGGCGGAAAATACCTACGACAGCTTTGGCAATCGCACGCAAACCGGCAGTTTGCAGCAGCGCTATGCCTTCACCGGACGCGAGGCCGACGACGAGAGCGGCCTGATGTATTACCGCGCCCGTCACTATGACACAGCGCTCGGCCAGTTCATCCAGCGCGATCCCGTCGGCTTCGCCGCCGGAGACCTCAACCTCTATGCCTATGTCGGTAGCGATCCATATAATTGGAGCGATCCGAGTGGGTTGAATACCACGCTCTTGACGGTTCAGCAGACTGAAAATGATAGGAAAACAAGGTCAGGGGCTTTGCTACCTGTCGCAAGTGGGTCTTTATCTGCGTCCTTTGGAATAATGGACTACCTCCTCTTTTTGGCGGCTGTTCTACAAGGTGATTCCGTTTGGAATACTGTTTCGGATTCCAACGACGATCCTGATAGTCGCGGTGTTGGTGACAATGGCGGTCCTCCCCTAGATGAGAATGAAGAAGACCCAGATCCGGAAGAGAAGCCTGATTTCCCTATTTATTAGGATCCAGTTAACGAACGTGATATTTTTGATGATATCGATACAGATAGTTTGACTGAGACCACGGAAGTGCCACAGACACCGATAAAACCTGATACAGTAACTCCGAAGGCTGATGTAACTTGGAAAATCGCATTAATTCGCATTATTCAAATCCTTGTGAAGGGTTTTTAGAATTTAAGAAAGTTCAAGGAACATAATATGTCGATTCTTAGACGAATCCGGTTTGCTTTTGGTCGTGTCAAAGCTTCGAAATTGAATAACTCTGGCAGTTTTTCGGAAGCTCTATTGGTTCTCGACAAGATGGATGGGCCGCCTGACGAAATGGCCAAGCTAGCGCTCTATAGAGCCGATATTCTGTTTCGAAAAAAGGACTACTCGCAGTGCCTTGTTCAATACAGGCTCTTTCTAGACAAACACCTTTCATATATCGATCCAAAGACAGATCAAGATTATCTGCGTTTGTATGCTCAATTCTTCGTCCAGCAACTCATGAGAAAGCTAGGAAAAGAATCTGAGATATTGGTTAGCCGATTAGAAGTAGAAAAAGCATCTGTAAGAGCCTCCTCCCTTGCCCGAGCAGAATTTAATTTTTGACTGAAAATTGACAAAAACGCTGGCTACACGGCCCGCGTGTGGATGAGCCACTGGCGTTCGAGAGCTATGCGGGCACCACTGCAGGCTCGGGCACAGCGCACGAGGTCTTTGCCGACCGCATGGGGTCGGTCACAAAAATCGTCGAGGCCGCCACCGGCACAATCGCGGCGGAAAATACCTACGACAGCTTTGGCAACCCGCGCCATCAACACCGCAACCTGTCTGGGGCTTGTGATCTATGTTTGGGGTTTGATCACATTGGATATTTGGGCGACTTTCTTTGGGCTATTTGCTATCATATCCCTAAAGCTCTGGTTTCTGGATCGTATGGTTTGGCTGTATTTTGACAGAACCGACACCTAGCAGCGAGGCGTGTCATGCACGACTACAACTACGGTGCTTTTTCAAGTGACACCTATGATCTCGACCGGTTTGTCGGGCCTCCTACAGGAACCAAAGCCCCGAATTTTGAGCTGAGCGATAGTCAGGGTAATTCGGTTCGACTACTTGATTTCAAACGCGAATTTTTGGTTTTGGAAATGGGCAGCATCACTTGCCCGTTGTTTCAAAGCCGTCGCGGCGGCATGTCCACCGCGATCAAACAATTCCCCCAAGTCGATTTTTCGATCCTGTATGTGAGAGAGGCCCACCCCGGCAAAAACATCCCCAGCCACACAACACTTGACGCCAAGAGGGCTTGCGCGTCACGGCTGCACACCAGCGATGGCGAGGCCCGAACACTTGTGATCGACGATCTGGATGGAACCGCACATCAAGCCTATGGCAACTATCCCAACGCGGTCTTTATCATCAACAAGAACGGCTGCATTGTCTTTCAAAGCGACTGGAATAACCCGAACGCCGTCATCACCGCCCTGACCGAACTGCTGGCGGGCCGTCCGGCAAGCGTCAAAAGCTATTTTAGGCCGGCATTGCCGTGGATCGCCCTGCGCACCCTAAAACGTGGCGGCCCGGGTTCGGGGACCGATTTTTTGCGCAGCTTGCCGGTGCTGATCTGGAAAAACTTGATACGGCGGAACCTGCGGCTATGGTCAAGCGGGCAGAATACTGTTCAACCGGACGCCAAGTGCTAAGGCGTTGGCAAACCGGACAAAGTTTTTGGTATATCGGGGTCAGCCTACGCAACACTTGGCATCGTTCGGCTTGCAAAGCTTTGCACGGCTAATACCCCACGTAAGCCAATTTCGCACCGAGGCGATAAAAGGCAATGGACCTGCGCAGGAGTTCCCCTAAACTCGGTTGGGAAACACGACAGCGTAAGGACAAAAAATGACTACAGTAATCGGCGTAATCGGCGGCAGCGGCGTCTATGAAATTGACGGTTTGCAGAATGCGCAATGGCGCAGCATAGACAGCCCGTTTGGCGCGCCCTCGGACCAGCTGTTGTTTGGCACGTTGGATGGTGTGCAGATGGTGTTTCTGCCCCGCCACGGGCGCGGTCATGTCCAGACCCCCAGCACCGTCAACTATCGCGCCAATATTGACGCGATGAAACGCGCCGGTGTCACCGATGTTATCTCGGTTTCCGCATGTGGCTCGTTTCGCGAAAACATGGCGCCGGGTGACTTTGTCATTGTTGATCAGTTCATTGACCGGACTTTTGCGCGGGAAAAATCCTTCTTCGGCCCCGGTTGCGTGGCCCATGTCTCGGTGGCGCATCCGACCTGTCCGCGTCTGGGGGCAGCCTGTGCCACGGCGGCGCGTGCGCAAGGCGTCACCATGCATGATGGCGGCACCTATCTGGCGATGGAGGGTCCGCAATTTTCGACATTGGCCGAGAGCATGCTATACCGCGAGGTCTGGGGCTGTGACGTCATCGGCATGACCAATATGCCCGAGGCGAAACTGGCCCGCGAAGCCGAGCTTTGCTATGCCTCTGTCGCGATGATCACCGATTTTGACAGCTGGCACCCCGATCATGGCGAGGTCGACGTGACCCAGATCATCGCCACCCTGATGGGCAATGCGGCCAAGGCCAAGGCCATGGTCGCACGTCTGCCGGACTTGCTTGGTGCCCCGCGCGAGGCGTGCCCGCACGGCTGTGACCGCGCTTTGGAATTCGCCATCCTGACCCAACCGGGTGCCCGCGATCCGGCGATGATGGCAAAACTGGATGCGGTGGCAGGTCGGGTTTTGTGATCGGTGCGCTGGATGCGCCGGGCAAGGAAAAGCTCAAAGGGTCGTCGTCAAAGATAGTTGATTTACGCTGAACTGCGCATCCCTCTAGAGACTATTGCAGGCCGGATTTCATACTCCCAGTTTGCCACCGGTACGCCCGTAAACCTGCGTTTCCCCGGTCAGTGGTACGCCTCCGAGAGCGATCTGCACCAGAACTGGATGCGCGACTATGACCCGACCACAGGCCGCTACATCCAGGCCGATCCGCTGGGTCTGGTCGATGGCGCGAGTGTCTATGGCTATGCGCGGCAAAGCCCGAACAGGTATACGGATCCGAGGGGGGAGAATGCCGTCATTGATTTTTTCGTTGGTTCTGGATCATTTAGTAGAGCGCTCTATCGGTGCACGCAATACTGCCTTGATCCTAGGGCAGAGAAAATTTTGTGGAAGTTTCACGAAATAATCAAAGATCGTCCGCATTTGACCCAATGCCTTCTTGCATTTGCAAAGCAATATACACTTGCAAATAAAGCGCAAATTTCAGGCCGTTCAGCGGCGGGATTTTCTTTCAATGTCCTCTCACGACAGGGCCTTAAGAAAGCAACTGGCAAAACGCCCAGATCGTCCACGGGGCTAATGACAGGCGTAGGACTGACGGCTTTAGCGGCATAAGGAGATTTAACATACTATATTAATCGAGGAGAGAATATCAGCTTGGCTGAAATTATAATGCTTTTTGAAGTTGGTGATGTAAGTGGACAAATGCCCGATATTCCCTGTGGTTGTGAGGAAATTCTAGATGATATTCACATCCAATAGATGCTGCCAAAATTGCAAAAGTAACGTGTTTACTTTTGTCGAAACAATGCGAGCCTTGTTGTTTTTCTCAACGTTGGAGTGTAATAATTGTGGCCGACAATCAACAAGGCCGGATTTGCCTCCGTTTCTATTTCCACTAGTGCACTTCTCTGGAGTGGCCATATTCTTTTTGGCTGTTATTTCTTTTTTAACCTCAGAACTGAAGTTCGCGCTGTCGATTTTCGTGATACTGTTCTTTTTGGTTTTCGCGATGTTTACCTTTGGAAAAATTGAATTGGTTAAAGAATAATGCCCGAAAATTCTCTCAAAATCTTCTGCATCAAAACTGAATGCGCGACTATGACCCGACCACAGGCCGCTACATCCAGGCTGATCCGCTCGGTCTGGTTGATGGCGCGAGTGTCTATGGCTATGCTCGGCAGAGCCCGGGAAGGTATACCGATCCACGCGGGGAGCAGAGTATCTCCATTCCAGGAGGAGCAGGCGGAAGCCTAGGCCCCATCGGGGCGGTCGCGCCGGGTACGCCGCTAGGAAGGCACTTGGAGAGTCGTTTTACGACCTATTGTCGTCGCTTGATCTGAAAGGCTCACAAGTCCCAAGGGAGTATATTTTTGCCAGCCCGATGACGCTTGGGGTAAGCGGTATTATATCTGCTTTTGGACTAGGCAGTGAAAACTATGCGGAGTATCAATCAGCCGCCGATGCCAGAGACGCACTAGGGCCCTGTGGGAATGATCCGTGTAAAAGTGCAAGAAAACGTCTTTCCGAAGCCAAGGCCAAAACGAAAAAACTAGGTGGGTGCAAAAAAGGCAAAATGTTAGGATTCTCAAGAAGCGACTATGCGCAGCGCTATAAAGCGTTCCAAGAACTCGCTAGAGCGCGGACGGAAAGAGACAATATGTGTCACGGGGGTTCGAACGGTGGGCATGGAATCGCAATTAAAATTGCGGTAAATGCCATGAAGAGTTGTGCGGGCGGAATGTGAACCAATGATGTTTAAGACGATAGAAAATGCACTAAATCAAAGCCGTCCCGACTGCATGGCTTTGCCAGACACATCAGATGATGATTTGGAATGTTTCGCTGAACTGTCCAAATTAGATATCCAGAGATCCAGGTTAAGCAGTTTCGATATGACTTTTTGGAGTGCCTACCCATGGCTAAATTTTAAGGGTTTTCGGTTCATACTTGCGTTTGTCGTTCTCAAGTCTGTCGAAGAGAATTATTTTTGCGCCGAAATAATTAATCTGATTGTATCAGACTGTTCTGGGTGCGGTTTAAACCCAAATACTGAAAACCGATCTTTGTGGGTAGATCCATTTGCAGAAAGATGGTGCAGTCTGGGAAGTGAGTTTTTATCTGAGATTGAAACTTGGTTGGGGATGCTACTTGAATCCGAATGCGGATTTGAAGATGCAGAGATCGAAGAGTGTCTGATAACACTCGCATGGCTTATGAAAAATTGTCCAAGAAGCTCAATTCAATTATAGCGCAGAATTAAAACGAGCTTTATGCCCGCTTTCGCGGTCCGAAGTACCCCTCCGAGAGCGATCTGCACCAGAACTGGATGCGCGACTATGACCCGACCACAGGCCGCTACATCCAGGCCGATCCGCTGGGGCTGGTTGATGGCGCATCCGTTTACGGATATGCTAGGCAGAGCCCAGGAAGGTATACCGATCCGAGGGGGGAGAATACTCTTCTGGACTTTTTTGAAGGGTCGGGTTCTATGAGCAGAGATTTAGCGCGCTGCGCAGGCCACTGCCTTGATTCTCGAGTGCCCAAAGCACTTTGGA
>CAXMUJ010000088.1:0-44745 GCA_964196455.1 uncultured Myxococcota bacterium
GTCGTGCCATTGGATGAGGCGACACCAAACTCGTCAATGTACCAGGTTTCGATATACACCGTTTCGCCCGCGTCAAAGCCGGACAGGTTAACACTTGCGACGTTGAACTCGAAATAATCGGCCTGTGTCATGTTGAATTGATGAGTTGTTGCAAGATCAATGTTTGGCCCGTCATTATCGGTCCAGATGCGCCATTCTAAGTCGCCGTCATCATCATAGTCAAAATCGGCCACTGACCGATCACGCAATTCAACCGGGGCAAGCGGGTTCGACAATACATCCGCGGTCGACAACTGATACAGGAAATATGTCGTGTCGAGCGTTGTGGAAGAATAGATGCCGAAATCCAGCACAGTTTCAAAGTCAATCACCGTGCCCGGAACCGGATCGGGTGGGTAGACGATTTGAATGCCGACATCACCGGTTGCGATCTCTCCGCCTTGGCCGGTAACCTCGTAAAAGAAGTAGAGCAACGGATCGGGGTCGCCTGCCGCGGGCTCCGTGGCGTATACATCCATAGGATCCCAAGTGATGGCGCCGGTAATTTCGTCCACATAGAGTATCGTTGTGTCATTCAACACGCCGCCGTCGCCATAAAAATAGCTGATGTCATCCTCGCCCGCTTGCGGGATCAGATCAAGCCCCAGCAAGGGCGCGTCCATAATCGCGGTGAGGGTCAGTCCGTCACCTGGATCACTGCCCACTTGAACATCGTTGGCCAGAACATCCAGGATCGCAGTTTCGTCTGCCTCGATAATGGCCGCGTCGGAACCCGTCAGGATTGGCGATGTGTAGGTAATGGTTTCAACATTGGTCACTGTGTCGGTTTCGCCGGTTGCGACTTTGAACACTTCGACAGCAATCACGACATCCTTGTTTTTGCCTTTGCCAAAAATGTCGGTCTCGATGTAATCAACACCCTGGATGCCGCCATAGGTCAGGGTATCTTCGCCCGCGCCGCCGTTGATCGTGTCAGAGCCGTTGCCGCCAATAATCTGGTCGTCACCGTCGCCTGCATCAATGGTGTCGTCACCGTCGCCGCCAATGATCCAGTCATTACCGGCACCGCCGTTAATGATGTCGTTGCCGGTTCCGCCGTCAACAAGATCGTCGCCGTCGCCAGCCTCAACAGTATCGTCGCCACCAGCGGCAAAGACGATATCGTCACCGGCCAATGACCAGATGACATCGGCGTTGTCTGTGGATTGCAAGTCGGGGTCCGGGTTTTCGGGCACAATAAAATCACCGGTCAACAGATCGGTACCAACAATGGCACCCGCTGGGGGGGCGATCGGATCTATTTCGGGTGCCGGTTTTCCGCCACCGTTTCCTTTGCCAGGCATGTCGAACTCCATATTTTAAAAATGTATAATTTTGAATGTTAAGATGACCCTAACGCAAATTCGCCCAAAAGTTGAGTCCCCCCCCGGGTTTGTATTGGTCCAAGTGTTGCAAGGTATGGACAAACTGAACGCTTGCGGGGGGTAATTCTTTGCCATAAAGGCGTCTGATGCAAGACAACAGCTCATATACCACCCATGCCCGCGCAGTGATCACACTGGGCACGCCTCTGATCGGTAGCCATCTGGCGCAGATCACAATTGGCATGTCCGACACGATCATGATGGGCTGGTACGGGATTGCCGAGTTGGCGGCGCTGGTTCTAGCTAGCTCTTTGTTTTTTATCATTTTTATCGTTGGTGCCGGCTTTGGCATTGCGGTTATGCCGATGGTGTCGAGCGCGATCGGGGCCGACGATGACGCACAGGTGCGCCGCGTCACCCGCATGGGATTTTGGGCCTCGGCGGGTTTTGCGGTTCTGTCGATGCCGTTGTTTATCTGGTCACGCGAGGTTTTGGTGGCCTTGGGCCAAGAGCCTGACACGGCGGCGCTGGCGCAGACTTATTTGCGGATCGTGGCCTTTGGTTTGGCACCGGCCCTGTTTGTCATGGTGATCAAGAGCTATCTGTCGGCACAGGAATGCACCCAAGTGGTCTTTGTCGTTACGGTTCTGGGGGCTGTGGTGAATATCGGTCTGAATTACCTGCTGATCTTTGGCAATTATGGTGCGCCGGAGCTGGGCATTCGCGGGGCGGCCATTGCCTCGACTATTGTGCAAACGCTAAGCTTTCCGGCGCTGTGGGCCTATGCGGCGTGGAAATTCCCCGAACGGCAGTTGCTGGCGCGGATCTGGCGGCCGGATACGGCGGCACTGGCGCAGGTGTTTCGTCTGGGCTGGACTATCGGTTTGACCAATTTTGCCGAGGTCGGCTTGTTTACGGCCTCGGCTGTACTAATCGGCTGGATTGGCACGATAGAGCTGGCCGCACACGGGATCGCGCTGCAATGGGCCTCGCTGTTCTTCATGGTTCATCTGGGGTTGGCCAATGTGGCAACCATTCGGGCGGGCAGGGCGCTGGGACGGCGTGATCGCGTGGGACTGCGCCGTGGTGGCGTGGTTGTGACGGCGATTGCGCTGGCAGCCGCGGGCGCGATTGTGCTGTTGTTTCTGCTGCTGCCGGGGCAAATGATCAGCCTGTTTCTGGATCGCGATGAACCGGCACGCGATCAGATTATCACACTGGGGATCACGTTGTTGGCCTTGGCGGCACTGTTTCAAGTGGCCGACGGGATGCAGGCGATTGCGCTGGGCCTGTTGCGCGGCGTACAGGATGCCACCGTGCCGATGATCCTGGCAGGTATCAGCTATTGGGGCGTTGGTATGACCGCCGGTTATGTTCTGGCGTTTCCGATGGGATACGGGGCGGCGGGGGTCTGGATGGGGCTGGTGTTTGGCCTGTCGGTGGCGGCGATCTTGCTGGGCTGGCGGTTCTGGCGGCGCGACTGGGTTTAGGTGCCGTTCTGGGCAGAAATCCGCCACAGTCCGGTGCTCGCTATGCGCTGGAATTGAACTGCGGGCAAAAGGGCTTAGTATCCACAGCAGAATTCGTAAATTAGGGTGTCAGGGCAGGGTTAGCCATGCAAATTATTAAGCTGTTGCGTAAAATTCATACATGGATCGGGATATGTATCTTCCCTTGGGTGTTTCTGGTCGGGTTTACCGGATTTTACCTGAACCATTCCAAGGCGATTTCCGCGTTCGTTCTGCCAGCCCCCTATGACGAGAGCCAGTTTGTCAGCTGGCCGGATATAAAACCGGTCGAACAGGACCAAGCGGTGCTGATTGCCCAAAATATCTGGCCCGAGGAAGAGATCGAGAAAGTGCGGGCCAAGAACTATCACAAACGTCCGAGTTTTGTGGTCGAGAAACCGTCAGGCGATGTCATCGTCAATCAGGCCACGGGGCATTATTTCGTCAAAACCCGCTGGACCAACACGATATTTGCACCCGACGGGCGCGAGCTGTCGTCCAAGATTTACTGGAAAACAATTCTGCAAACGCTGCACGAGCGCGGCTGGCTGAGCAACCGGTTTGGCACATTTCTGGCCGATATCACCAGCCTGTCGCTGATGACCTTTGCGCTGTCGGGAATAATTTTGTGGTACCTGCCACGGAAAAAAGGGATCGCGCGCAAGCTGCGCCGGATTACCGGGCGCGGGGTTTAGGGGATTGGCAAGCCTGATCGCCTGTGGCTAGTATCGGGCATTGATTGACAGGATTGCCAATGACCCAAAAATTAAAAGACCCGACCAAGCCTGCCGGATATGTTTTTCCAGAAGATGTGAAAGATGACGGCCCCGTCATTGCGAATGACGGGCGCGAGTTGACATCGGCGCGGAAAAACCCGTGGTATGTGTTGGCGACGATTTTTCACGAGATACCCGAGGGTGCAGAGCCTTGGAAAATTGATAGGGATGCGATCGCCAAAAACCGGCGGATCTGGAATGCCTGGGCCTGTTCGGCAATTGACCGGGAAAAGTGGCCGGACATGGCCAAAGACATGAACCTGGAGGAGGCCGAATTTGAACCCTTGTCGGGCAAGGTTATGGCCAAGGTGTTGCAACGGTTCCGCGACCGGATGGATGATCCAACAGCCGAGTTGCCTAAACCAGATGCGACTGTGAATTTCCAAAATACATACTTCAGGAACCCACTCGGGTTTCTGAAGTATGTTGTAGCCGGCTACGCCGATTTCGACAGCGCCACCTTCACCGGCGCTGCCTTGTTCAACAGCGCCACCTTCACCGGCCTTGCCTTTTTCCGCAGCGCCACCTTCACCAAAAAATCAAGTTTTAGCTCAGCCGAATTTAAATCAACCACCTCTTTCGAAGAGGCGCAGTTTGAAGAGTTTGTACCGGAATTTCATGCGGCCAAGCTATTCGACCATACCAAGTTTACCTTGCCGGACGATCACAGCAAACATTGGCCGCCCATTCGACGTGCGAAAGAGTTAGAGGACAATGTTGAGGATAAGCCTAAAGAAGCGCGGAGATTGGCCAAGGATCAGAAAGACGCCTATAACCGGTTGCGGCTGTTTATGAACCAAACGCTGCAAACGGAATCGGAACAGTTTTTTCATCGCCGTGAAATGGCCTGTAAGAAAGTGCTGGACGGCGATTTCATGTATTGGGTCTATTTGTTATATGAGGCTCTGTCCGACTACGGCTATTTGGTAAAACGGCCAACCTTGATGTTGTTTGGTAATTTTGTGACTGGCTGCGTGGTCATCATGTGGTGGCTGGCATTCCAGACCACGATCCCATCCGTCGAACCGGCTACTGATGCAATTGGCCTGTCCTTTGCCAATGTATTCCCGTTTTTCGGGCTGGGCGGGCGTTTTGTCGAGGCAGGCTTTTATGCGGAACTGCCTTGGGGAATGAAGCTTTGGTCGTCACTTCAAACCATTGCGGGGTTCATTTCGCTCTTCCTTCTCGGTCTTGGCTTGCGCTCGCGCTTTCGTCTGCGCTAATCGCCCTCAAACAACACTTGCACCGATGGCCAAGCCCTACTAGAAGATGCCTTGATTTATTGGCTATAGCTGCGCGTGGCGCAGGGACATATGACAAAGGAATGGACATGCAGGTTACTGAAACCCTGAACGAAGGCCTCAAGCGCGGATATGCGATCACGGTCACAGCCCAAGAACTGGCTGACAAAGTAAACTCCAAGCTGTCAGAAGCACAGCCGACCATCGAGATGAAGGGCTTTCGCAAGGGCAAAGTTCCTATGGCACTGTTGAAAAAACAGTACGGCCAGTCGGTTTTGGGCGAAGCAATGCAAGAAAGCATTGATGGCGCCATGTCCGAGCATTTTAAAGAGTCCGGTGATCGCCCTGCGCAACAGCCAGACGTTAAAATGACCAACGACGCATGGAAAGAGGGCGAAGACGTAGAAGTTGCCCTGACATATGAAGCCCTGCCGGCAATCCCCGAGGGTGACTTTTCCAAAGTAACGCTGGAAAAGCTGACTGTTGACGCGGCAGAAGCCGACATTGACGAAGCTTTGGCCAATCTGGCCGAGACAGCACAAAACTTTGCCGACCGTAAAAAAGGCACCAAAGCCAAAGACGGCGATCAGGTTGTGATCGACTTTTTGGGCAAGGTTGACGATGTACCTTTTGAAGGTGGCGATGCCAAAGATTACCCGCTGGTTCTGGGCTCCAACAGCTTTATCCCCGGTTTTGAAGAACAGCTGGTCGGCGTAAAAGCCGGTGAAGAGATCAACGTCACAGTGACGTTCCCAGCCGAATACGGCGCGGAAAATCTGGCTGGCAAAGATGCTGTATTCGAATGTGTAATTCACGCAGTCAAAGCACCTGCCGCGGCCGAGCTCAACGACGAGTTGGCCACCAAGTTTGGCGCCGAGAACCTCGACGATCTGAGAAAGCAAGTGTCCGAGCGTCTGGTTGCCGAATATGCCGGTGCATCGCGCATGGTGACAAAACGCGGTCTGTTGGACCAGTTGGACGGTTTGGTCGATTTTGAACTGCCAGAAGCGCTGTTGGATGCCGAAGCCGGTCAAATTTCCCACCAGTTGTGGCACGAGGAAAACCCCGATGTTGAGGGCCACGACCACCCGGAAATTGAAACAACAGACGAGCACAAGACACTGGCTGCACGTCGGGTAAAGCTGGGCTTGTTCCTGGCCGATATCGGCGAGAAGCAAAAGATTGAAGTGACGGATGCAGAGATGCAGCAAGCCGCCATGCGTCAAGCCAGCCAGTACCCCGGTCAAGAGCGTGAATTCTATGAATTCCTGCAAAAGAACCAGGGCGCTATGCAACAGCTGCGCGCACCGATTTTTGAAGACAAGGTCGTGGATTACATTCTGGAACTGGCCAATGTGTCAGAGAAAACAGTGACCAAAGAAGAGCTGCAAGCAGCCGTTGAGGCCCTGAACGAAGAGTAATCACCAACGACAGTGATTGCCAAGGCCCGCCCATTGTGGCGGGTCTTTTCGTTTTTGACATACGTTAGACAAAATAAAACCCGCCACAACGGACGGGTTCAAAATCTATTTATTGGGGTGGTTTAGTACGAAAAGCCAACTGACATGCCACCGCTTAGCACATGGTTGTTAGAAAATTGGCCAAAGTTGGTAAATGCGCCGTTGAGTTTGGTGTAATTGACACCAAATCCGATTTTCATATTGCCGCGCGTATGCTGCGCCCCAAGCGAGACGCCTTGATAGCCATCATAAGGCGCAAACCGGCCCGTAATGCCGTCTTTGTCGCCGCCGTTGGGGGCTAGATTATTGACCGCCGCGGTCACGACCCACTGATCTCTCAGACGACGTGCCACACCCAGCGATACGTCAAGCGTGTTTTGAAAGCTGGAGATCGGAACCGGCCCGACAGAAACGTTCTGCTTGCCCCACTCAGCCCAGTGAAGCGCGCCAAACAAGAGCGTGTCGGGTGCTATACCAGAGCGGAAATCAAGGGTCACTGATTGCGGAATACCGCCGGTGGTTGCGACGCTGACCGGAAAAACACCACCATTGGTCAACGTCGTCGGCAGAGCAAAATCAATCTTGGAATTATAGGTTAGAGACACGCGCATTTTGATGTCTTCCCGCTCATATGCAACACCGGCAAAATATCCAAACTTGCTTTGCTTGTCGTGGGTCCAAGCCTGAGCAAAGGCCGCGCCAGCCGGACCGAAGAGTGAAAAGAGGAAAGGGCCAAGTGCTGACAAATCGGTCATAGCTTTGGCTTCGACGTATTTGATACCGCCAAAGGCCGAGACCCCATCCGTAACCTGGTATTTCAGGGCGACAGAGGCTGCATTAAACTTGATGTCGGCAAAAAGGTCTCGCCCGTTTGCACTGTAATCCACATCGGCACCCGCAGGTTGGTAGATGGACGCAGCAAAGGACAGTCGGTCTGTTAAGTCGCGTTTGTAGCCAAGGGTGATGTTGGTAAAACTCAGCGACATGTTTTCCGGATCGTTTTCTCCAGTAATTGACGGGCTGCGATGGCTTAGGGACACGGTCGCATAAGTTCCGTTTTCGAACAGGAGGTCAATCGGTTGTCTGGTGCGCTCCATCCCGCCGGCAGTGGCCATCCCGGTGGTGCCGGCCAACAAAATTGCACAAGTTGTTAGCGTTACGATTGTCTTCATCACTGCCTCCCGACGTTGGTATATTCGATGATATTCCTAAATTATTGCTACAGTCTAAATACCTACTCAATGAAAAGACAATATTGACTTGGCGTTAACCAATTAAGCGCTATGTCTGGGGTTTCGACCAGTGTTGCGGTAGGTCAATCCCGAATTTCCCGTTTGCAGAAGATTTGATTAACTTTACCATGACACCTTGAAGACCCTGACGGTGCGAACTACACTCCTGTACCAGACATCGTATAATTCCAAATACAGGCACAAAACATGCGCGATTCCCACGAAGTTTACATGAACACTCTCGTTCCCATGGTCGTTGAACAGACGTCGCGTGGCGAGCGGTCATACGATATTTTTTCCCGGCTGTTGAAAGAGCGGATTATATTTCTGTCCGGCCCCGTACACGACGGGATGGCGACCCTGATCGTCGCCCAGTTGCTGTTCCTTGAGGCGGAAAGCCCGACCAAGGACATTTACATGTACATCAACAGCCCCGGCGGCGTGGTGACATCGGGCTTGTCGATCTATGACACCATGCAATATATTCGTCCGAACGTGTCGACCTTGTGTGTCGGGCAGGCGGCCTCGATGGGGTCGTTGTTGCTGGCAGCAGGCGCGAAGGGCAAACGCTTTGCCTTGCCGAATGCGCGGGTCATGGTGCATCAGCCCTCGGGTGGTTTTCAGGGACAAGCTTCCGATATCGCCCTGCACGCAAAAGAGATACTCGAGCTGAAAGATCGCTTGAACAAAATCTATGTACACCACACTGGTCGCAAACTTAAAGATGTCGAAAACGCGCTGGACCGCGACAATTTTATGACCGCAGAAGATGCCAAAGAATGGGGTATTGTGGACGAGATTGTACAAAAACGTCCCGACGACGCCGAGTAATCGTGCCCAAGTGCAAAGATTTGTTCATAGTTCGGCGCCAAATTCGTGGCACCGAACCCGGTTTTGGTGGCATTGCAGTTGCGCATACAAGACGGTGCACTGACGTTGGAATTGGATTGTGTGGCCGGTAAAAGTGCCATATTGTAGGGATTGGGTGCCGAAGGTGGCACCGATTGCGGAATTTTTGGGGGATATCCCCTGCGGAGAAAAGAATGTCGAATTCGAGTGATGGTGACGCTAAAAACACCCTGTATTGCTCTTTCTGTGGCAAGAGCCAGCACGAAGTACGTAAATTAATTGCGGGTCCGACCGTGTTTATTTGCGATGAATGTGTTGAATTGTGCATGGACATCATCCGTGAGGAGACCAAAAGCACCTTGGTTAAGTCCGGCGACGGTGTGCCGACACCAAAAGAGATATGCAAGGTTCTGGACGACTATGTTATCGGTCAGAGCGTTGCCAAGCGTGTCTTGTCTGTGGCTGTGCACAATCACTACAAACGGTTGAACCATGCCGACAAGGGGTCGGAAATCGAATTGGCAAAATCCAACATTCTGCTAATCGGACCAACTGGTTGCGGCAAGACTTTGTTGGCCCAGACGTTGGCGCGTATTCTGGATGTGCCGTTCACCATGGCGGACGCCACCACCCTGACCGAAGCCGGCTATGTTGGCGAAGATGTCGAAAACATCATCCTCAAGCTGTTGCAGGCCAGTGAATACAATGTCGAACGGGCGCAGCGCGGCATCGTTTATATCGACGAGGTCGACAAGATTACCCGAAAATCTGACAATCCGTCGATTACGCGCGATGTGTCGGGCGAAGGTGTTCAGCAGGCTTTGTTGAAAATCATGGAAGGCACGGTTGCTTCGGTTCCGCCG
This sequence comes from uncultured Myxococcota bacterium, assembly GCA_964196455.1. Taxonomy (GTDB): domain Bacteria; phylum Pseudomonadota; class Alphaproteobacteria; order Rhodobacterales; family Rhodobacteraceae; genus Amylibacter. The sequence goes on from CAXMUJ010000088.1 coordinate 9,294, forward strand.
CAAGGTGGGCGCAAGCATCCACAACAGGAATTCCTGCAAGTGGACACAACCAACATCCTGTTTGTTTGCGGTGGTGCTTTTTCCGGACTTGAGAAGATCATTGCCCAGCGTGACAAAGGCTCGGGCATCGGCTTTGGTGCGGATGTCAAAGACGATGAAAAACGCTCAATCGGAGACGCGCTCAAAGATCTTGAGCCAGAAGATCTGTTGAAATTCGGGCTGATCCCCGAGTTTGTCGGCCGCTTGCCGGTGATTGCCACCCTGACCGATTTGGACGAAGATGCGCTGGTTACCATCCTGTCCCAGCCAAAAAATGCGCTGGTGAAACAGTATCAACGTCTTTTCGAACTGGAAGATGTCAAACTGTCGTTTACGGACGAGGCCCTGCGCGCCATTGCCCATCGGGCGGTCAAACGCAAAACCGGTGCGCGTGGTTTGCGCTCGATCATGGAAGACATTCTGTTGGACACGATGTTCGATGTGCCTACGTTGGATAATGTCGAAGAGGTGGTCGTAAACGCCGAAGCCGTCAATCGCGAGAATGAGCCATTGGTTGTCTTTGGTGACGGCGTCGAAGAAAGTGCCTCTGCGTCCTAAAGGTTGCTGGCGTTTTTAAGCGCAATGGGTCATATCAAGACAAACGAACAAGAGGGTGTCATGCTTTTTATCAAACGCTTGTTTACATGGTGGAACGGCCAGACGTTGAACACACAATTCTTTACGTGGCGTAAAGGTGTCAAAGTCGGCGAAGACGATCAGGGCAACGTCTATTACGAAAACCGTGAAAAATCCAAGCGCTGGGTGATTTTTAATGGCGAGGCCGAGGCATCGCGGGTATCACCCGACTGGCATGGCTGGCTGCATCACACCTATGCAAAGGCTCCGACCGAGGACGCCTTGACACACAAAGCCTGGGAAAAGCCGCATCAGGAAAACCTGACCGGAACCACCGACGCCTATGCGCCAAAAGGCAGCTTGCGAGCTGTGAAACCTGTGCATCGCACTGATTACGAAGCGTGGCAGCCAGAGTAGGCAGCACAGAAGGGCGCAAGATGGCCAGCAATGCTACAGAAACTGCAATCGGTGCGGTGGTCCTGACCGTCGCCGCAAGTTTCTTGTTTTACGCCAGCACAATCGTCGGCGTCGGCGGATCTGCAAACCACTACGAGCTGACGGCAAGTTTTCGGTCGGCTGAGGGCGTTTCGGTTGGCACGGATGTCCGTCTGGCCGGTGTCAAAATTGGCACCGTTACAGGGCTGTCTCTGAACCCGACGACCTATCGCGCAGATGTGCTCTTCGCCTTGGATGCAGCCGTCGAGGTCCCCGACGATTCGTCGGTGTCGGTCGCCAGCGAGGGCCTGTTGGGCGGGAATTTCATAGAAATTATTCCGGGTGGCTCTTTGGATATCCTTGATACCGGCGGCGAGATTGAAGATACCCAAGGTTCGGTTAGCCTGTTGACCTTGCTGATGAAATTTGTTGCTGGTGGCAGTGAATGATGGCGCTGCGGGCCGGTGTGGTGGCTCTGACCTTTTGTCTGGCGACATCTGCGTTTGCACAGTCTGTTTTAACCACCCAAGACGGCACAGGCGCGTTGATCAAGGCGCTCGATACAATTACCGGCACAGTGAGCGAACTGGAGCTGACCACAGGGTCAACGATCCGGTACGAGCGGTTGGAAGTCACGCTGCACGAATGCCGTTTTCCGGCTGACAATATTGCGTCGGATGCTTTTGCCAAACTGCTGATTGTTGATGAACGCCGGACCCAGCCCAGCTTTGACGGGTGGATGGTGGCATCCAGTCCGGCACTCTCGGCGATGGAACACCCACGTTATGACGTATGGGTGATCAAGTGCACAACTTCATTTTGATTTGTTTTTTCGTCTAGTAACATAAAGTTAGCGGGCGTAATTAAACTACCCCTCAGGCGTTCCAGATAGTCGGATTGCGGGATTTCCGCCGCCCCCAGACTGGCCAGATGCGGGGTCAGGAATTGCGTGTCGAACAACGTGAACCCACCGTAACGAAGCCGTGCGATCAAGTTCGCCAGCGCCAGCTTTGATGCGTCTGTCGCGTGCGAAAACATACTCTCGCCAAAAAATGCACTCCCCAAGGCGACGCCATAGACGCCGCCGACCAGTTTATTGTCCTGATGAACTTCGACTGAATGGGCATAGCCCATACGGTGAAGGTCCTGATATAGGTCGAAAATTGTGTCATTGATCCAGGTTTCCGGCCGATCAGCGCAGGCGCGTACAACGTCGGTGAAGTGGCTATCGACGGTAATGCTGTATCCGCCGTTGCGGATCTTGCGGTGCAACGAGCGGGACAGGTGAAATCCGTCAAGCGGAAACAGCCCGCGCATTTTTGGCTCAACCCAGAAAATTTCCGGATCATCGGCGCCGTCTGACATCGGAAATACGCCAGATGCATAAGCTTGCAACAGGTGATGCACGGTGAATTTGCTGCGCCGCGAACCGGTCACGACGCAGCCGCGATACTAGGGATTAGATGACGCATTCGCCGCCAGCCATTTTTCGAGCCAGTGAATGTTGTAGTCACCCGTCTGGACTGCTTTTTCTTCCAGCAGTTGATGGAACAATGGCACTGTTGTATCAATCCCGTCGATTATCAGCTCGCCCAGAGCCCGGCGCAACCGCGCCAATGCCGCTGGCCGGTCGGAACCGGTCACGATCAGTTTGGCAATCAAACTGTCGTAGTAGGGCGGAACCGAATAGCCGTCATAGATGGCGCTGTCCATGCGCACACCCAATCCACCGGGGGCGTGAAATGTCGTGATCTTGCCGGGGCAGGGCCTGAACTCGGGGACCTTTTCAGCATTGATGCGGACCTCTATGGCGTGACCCGACAGGATCAGCTCGTCTTGTTTGAACGACAAGGTTTCGCCAGAGGCGACACGCAACTGTTCTTTGACCAGATCAACACGGTAAATAGCCTCGGTTACGGGATGTTCCACCTGTAGACGGGTGTTCATTTCAATGAAATAGAACTCGTTGTTTTCAAACAAAAACTCAATAGTTCCAGCACCGGAATACTTGATATCGCCAATCGCATCGGAACAGACTTTGCCGATTTTGGCCCGCGTTTTAGCGTCGATCGAAGGGCCCGGGGCCTCTTCCAGCACCTTTTGGTGGCGTCTTTGCAGCGAACAATCCCGCTCGCCCAAATGAACTGCATTGCCTTTGCCATCGCCGAAAACCTGAACTTCGATGTGCCGGGGCAGGGTCAGATATTTCTCGATATAGACCTCGTCATTGCCAAAGGCGGCTTTGCTTTCCGAGCGTGCCGTGGAAAAGGCTTCTGACAGGTCTTCGCGTGTCTCTGCCAGCTTCATGCCGCGACCACCGCCACCGGCCGTTGCCTTGACGATAACAGGAAAGCCCATTTCATCAGAAACTTTGTAGGCGTCTTCCAGTGTTGGCACGCCGCCGGGCGATCCGGGCACGCAAGGCACGCCCAGTTTTTTCATTGTATCCTTGGCAGTGATTTTGTCGCCCATCATCCGGATGTGCGCGGCCGATGGGCCGATGAAGGTCAGACCGTGATCTTCGACGATTTGCACGAACTCGGCGTTCTCGGACAAAAAACCATAGCCGGGGTGAATAGCCTCGGCTCCGGTGACTTCGCAAGCCGAGATAATCGCCGACATGCTCAGATAGCTTTGGTTGCTGGCTGGCGGGCCAATGCACACGCTTTCATCGGCCATGCGCACATGCATGGCATCGGCGTCTGCTGTGGAATGCACCGCAACGGTTTTAACACCTAACTCTTTGCAGGCACGGATCACCCGAAGGGCAATTTCGCCTCGGTTGGCAATCAGAATTTTGGAAAACATAAAGGGCAGCCCCGCGCTTATTCGAGAATAATAAGTGGTGAACCAAATTCCACGGGTGAAGAGTCCTCGACCATAATCCGAACGACTTTGCCCGATTTAGGTGCCGGGATTTGGTTCATAGTTTTCATAGCTTCTATGATCAGGATCGTTTGACCTTCGGTCACAGTGTCGCCCACTTTCACAAAAGGTGCGACGTCCGGTTCAGGACGCAGATAGGCCGTTCCAACCATCGGAGAGGTCACAGCACCGGGATGCTGCGACGGATCATCGCTGGCAGCTGGTGCTGCGGCAACTGCGGCAACCGGCGCCGCAACTGGTGCACCTACCGCAGCAGGGGCAGCGGCCGCAACTGGGGCTGCAACAAATATCTGGCGTGACACCCGAACGTTCAACGTCTGGTCTTCGCCATAGTCCCGTTTGACCTGAAGTTCAGTCAGGTCATTTTCACGCAACAACTCTGCCAGTGCCCGAATGAAGCTCACATCGGCGTCTTGATCTTTTTTTGTCATGTTATCCTCAGCAAAATCCGCCCACTAGGTCTGGGGTAGGGTATTTATAGGCGGTTTTGGAACAGGTTAAAAGCAAAGAAACACGAAACCGTGTTAGCTTTCCTCCCGGACTTGCTGAATGATGGCGCGGAACTGATCAGGTTGGATATAACCGCGAATAATCACGTCTCCGATCAGAAAGGTCGGCGTGCCGGAGACCAGCATTCTCTGCCCCAAATCACGCACATTTGAAATATGCTCCAAGATTTGTTCGTCGTCAAAGGCCGCGATTATTTTGTCGCCATCAAGGTCAGCAGACCGCGCCAGACGTTTTATAGAGGCGTCGTTTATTTGGCCACCAAACCGCATCAGGCTGTCGTGCATTTTAAGGTAGGCGTCGTCGCCCAATGATCTCTTGGTCGCCAGCGCAACTTGGCTGGAATCCATCGACGCCTGGCCAAGAATTGGGTATTCTTTGACAATCCAACGGATATTACCGTCGGATTTGAGCAAGTTGGCAACCTCGGAATGGGCCTGCCGGCAATAGCCACAGCGATAATCCAGAAACTCAACAATCGTGATATCGCCATCAGGATTACCGCCGACAAAAGAAATCGGATCATTGAACAGATCATCTGCGTTCTGGGCGACCAGTGCCAGATCGCGATTGAATTCCTCTTCCGCAGTCATCGCCGCCGCCGCGTCCTCTTGTCTGCGCAATAAATCAACGGCTTCCATGATGACCTCGGGGTTATCCATCAGATAGGCCCGGACTTCGTTGCGAAACGCCTCGCGTTCCTGATCGGACATATCGCCCAGATCAAAAGCAGTTGCCGAACCGGCCAACAGGGCCAGCGTGGAAAGGGCTGCAAGTAAGTTTCGCATGATCATTACTTTCGTTTTTTCTGGCGTTTTGCCAATACTAATATGTCGTCAGCCCGCAAATAACCACTGCTACCGCGCGGTAAAAGCGCTTGCGCGCGTTCTGCATGTATTTTCGCAGTTTTGAAGTTCGAAGCAAGGGCATATCGTTCAGCCGTGATTAATGCAGCCATTCCGGTATTGCCACCGCGCGCGTAGGCCAATGCCAGATTACGTAGCATTTGGCCATCGCGCGGGTCCGCCGTATGGGCGCGTTTGAGGATTTTTAGCGCCGCCTTGTTGTTCGCGGCGCTATCAGTGGCCAGCATCGCGCGGCCCAGTCCCGCCAGTATCAGTGGTTCCTTGGGGGCCAGTTTCGTCGCGGTCCGATAAGATGCAACAGCCGGTTTTGCCTTGCCGCTTTCCAGCAGTATCTGGCCTTTGAGCTCATGATAATAGGGGTCTTGGGGACGTTTTTTGATCAGTGCGTTAATCTCGGACAACGCTTTCGAGGTGTTTGGCAATCTGAAGTAGGCCACGGAACGTGCCAGCATTGCGGCTTCGGACTTGTCCGACTTGGGATAGCGTTTCAGTGTTGATTTGGATGAATTCATAAAGCCACGGAACTTGGCCACAGTGCGGCCATACCAATAGTCCATATCCGGTGGCTGAATGCTCTGGCCGGGTTTGTAGGCGGCGACGAGCCCGCGCAGACGCGCAATCCGGTCCGAAGACACCGGATGGGTGATTGCATAGGGATCAATATAAGAGGTGCTGAGCAATTCTTGGCCGCGAAAAATGTCCAGCACATCCAGTGCAGCTTGGGGATCGATACCGGCACGGGCCATATAGCGCGCACCTGACTGATCTGCCGAGGCTTCCTGCGCCCGGGTGTTGGCTAGAACTGATCGGTTCGCCGCATCGGCGCTGCCGATTGCGACACCGAGCCCGACATCGGTTTCGCCTGCAACGATAGCGGCCAAGCCCAACAGAATACCGATGCCCGCAGCGGTGCGGGCGCTGCCGATACTTGCGGCGCGTTGAGATTGGTGCCCACCAGTGATGTGGCCGATTTCGTGGGCGATGACGGCTTGGATCATGTCGACGGATTTCAGCCGCATCACCAGACCGGCGTTGATGAAAATATTGTTTCCACCGGCCACAAAGGCGTTCATAGAGCGGTCGTTGACGATGAAAATATTGGTGGTCGATGCCGAAACGCCGGCCTTTTGTAGCAGCGGCCGGGCCGCGGTGCGCAGGGTGCGTTCGATTTCCGCATCACGGATCAGACCTTGCGCAGAGATCGGGGTCGCAAGCAGGATAAAGCCCAGCAAGGCCACCGTTACCGTGTGTAATATGCTTTTAATCAAGTGCTTAACTGGCTTGCTCCTATACCGTCGCGGATGCGAGGTCGGTAATTCCTTAGCCTGAACTTGGGGTCTTATGTGCATTATGGCAACCCACAGTCATGCAGGTCGCCATAATGTGATCTTATCGGCGCGTTTTCGCGATGTGGTGCGGCAGGCTTATCTGCTCCACCAGCCGCGTTTTTTCGGCTTGGGTTCCGGTGCCGGTTCCGACGTTACGCTAACCAGTTCAGGTTCTGGCGCTGCCAGCTGAACAGCGTCCAAAACCACGGGCGCTTCGACTGCTGTAGCCGTCACAGGTGCCGGTGTTGTCTGTGCAACCGGATCCGCCGTGGATTGTGCCTCTGCAGCTACTTCCGGCGCTTCAGCTGTGGCTTCGACAACCTTCTTTTTGCGTGGTGCACGTTTGCGTTTCGGCTTTTCGGCTGGGATTGCGTCAGTAGCGGCTGCGTCAGTTGGTGCATCCTCAGCGGCCGGAGCCTCTACAGTTACTTCCGGCGCTTCAGCTGCGGCTTCTTCGACAATCTTCTTTTTGCGCGGTGCGCGTTTGCGTTTCGGCTTTTCGGCAGGGGTTGCGTCAGGAGTGTCCTGTGTGGCCACAGCCTCTGCTGTTGCCTCGGATACTACGTCGGCTGTCACTGCTGCGACGACAGGCGCGTCCTGTGCCGGAGCGTTTTGATCCGCCGCTGGTTCAGCCTTGGTTTGCTCTGCGCCGTTTTGGTTGCCGTTGTTCTGTTCGGAATTTTCCTGATTTCGACCGCCCCGACGACGTCTGCGACGCCGTTTCTTTTTCGGTTGCTCTTCGCCCTCGGTAGCAACGGCAACGACAGGGGTCGCCGTCGTAACTGTTGCCTCAGGTTCGCCGCTCTCGATGGTGATATGGGTCATATCGGCTTCGGGCACCAGAACGATACGCGATGCGGTTTTGAAGGTCTCGACAGTATAATCCGGGCTGACAAGGTGAATATCCGCCTCGACACGGACAGACATGCCATAGCGCGATTCGATCATGGCAACGTGTTCACGTTTCGCATTCAACAGATAGTTGGCGATTGCGACAGGCGCCTTGACCAGCACTTCTTTGGACCGCTGACGCACGCCTTCTTCTTCCAGTTCGCGCAGGATTGCCAGCGCCTGATTGTCGTCAGAGCGCACAATGCCCGTGCCGTGACAAGAGGGGCAGGGTGCCGTTGTCGCCTCGATCATGCCTGGACGCAAACGTTGACGCGACATTTCCATCAGGCCAAAGCCCGAAATCTTGCTGATCTGGATCCGCGCACGGTCGTCTTTTAGCTTGTCTTTCATCTTGCGTTCGACGGCCGAGTTGTTCCGACGTTCATCCATATCGATAAAGTCGATGACGATCAGACCGGCCAGATCGCGCAGGCGAAGTTGGCGCGCGACCTCTTCGGCAGCTTCAAGGTTGGTGCGCAGCGCCGTGTCTTCGATCGAGCTCTCTTTGGTGGCTTTGCCAGAGTTCACGTCAATGGCAACCAGCGCCTCGGTGACACCGATAACAATATAGCCGCCCGATTTCAGCTGAACCGTCGGATTGAACATGCCTGACAGATAGCCTTCGACCTGATAGCGCGCAAACAGCGGCATCGGGTCGGTATAGAGTTTTACCCTGTCGACCCGATTGGGCAGCAGCATCGTCATATAATCATGCGCGATGTCAAAACCGTCTTTGCCCTCGACCAAAATCTCGTCGATTTCCCGGTTGTACAGGTCACGGATCGAGCGTTTGATCAGGTCGCCTTCGGCGTATATCTGGGTCGGTGCAATGGATTTATACGTCAATTCACGTACCTGTTCCCATTGCCGTTGCAGATATTCGTAATCGCGTTTGATATCGGGTTTTGTTCGTTTGGCCCCGGCTGTGCGGATAATCAGGCCCGCACCTTTGGGAACTTCGATTTCGTTGGCGATTTCTTTGAGTTTTTTGCGGTCGCTTGCATTGGTGATCTTGCGCGAAATGCCACCGCCGCGTGCGGTGTTTGGCATCAAGACACAATAGCGTCCGGCCAGTGACAGATAAGATGTCAGTGCAGCGCCTTTGTTGCCGCGTTCCTCTTTGACAACCTGAACCAGCATGATCTGGCGTACCTTGATCACTTCTTGAATTTTGTAGCGCCGTGGCCGCGGTTTGCGCGGACGGAATTCGTCAGACACGTCATCACCGGCAACGGATTGGATGTCTTTGTCTTGTGCAGGTTCGTTGGTATCGTTGTCGTCTGCTTCTTCGAGGGCCTGAACCTCGACCACGGTGGTCTCGGGTGTGGCGGCATCGGGTACGGCGATTGCGTCGACCGGAACCTCTGCGGTTTCGGGGCTGTCTGTGACCGACGGCTCTGCCGCATCTGCCACATCTGCAACAGTCGCATCGGTGGTTTGCGCCACGTCTGCGTCAATTCCGGCGTCTTGGACCGGATTGGCATCGGATGTCTCGGGGACTTCTACCAGCGCCGAGTCATCTGTGTCCGGGTCCATGTCTATTACGACATCAGACGTGACAGAACTGTCTACCGGTGTACCCTCGGACGCAGCCTTGGAGCGTGATCCGCGACGGCGACGGCGCTGTTTGGGTTTTTCCCTAGCATCCTCGGCGGCCATTGCCTGCGCATAGGCCTCTTCTTCTGCCAACAGTTTTTCACGGTCAGCAGCAGGGATTTGGTAATAGTCGGGGTGAATTTCGGAAAACGCCAGAAATCCATGCCGATTGCCACCATAATCGACGAACGCCGCTTGTAGCGACGGTTCGACCCTGATGACTTTGGCTAGATAGATATTTCCAGCGAGTTGACGTTTATTGAGGCTCTCAAAATCGAATTCCTCAACTTTATTTCCTTCTACCACTACTACGCGGGTTTCCTCCGCGTGAGTGGCATCGATAAGCATTTTCTTTGGCATAGTAACTCTTTACCACGCAAACCAGCGGACCCTGGCGGTGCCAGTGGTACAGGGTTTGCGTAAGATGTTGGGGCAATTTTTGACGGCAGAACACCAAGGCCGGCGATCAATGCCGCCCGGCTGTTTTGGCTATAATTCTCTGCGCGTTGCATCGCGGTTTTCTCCGACGCTCTATATCTGAGCGTTAACTCGCGCCCCGTCCGGTGCAAAGCAGCGGTTGGAGCGTAATTCTTGGTCAGGTGACCTGTCACGGTTCAGTTTTCGGGGCCGGTGGCCACTTCGACGAACACGCTGACGAAACTTCGTATCAGGCTATAAATCGCTCTGGTTCCATCATCAATAGGGAGTGCACAAAACAATTACAATCGTTTTCTAGATATTGTAAGGTCGAACCATACCGGCATCACCAATCGAATGACGGATAAACATAGAGCAGAGCTGAGGCGCGCCGTGATCAGATTATTTTTGACGCTGGTTTTATTATGGCCGGTCTTTTCCAGTATCCCTGTGGTTGCACAGGATCTGCAGGCGATTGCGCGCTTGAATGTGGCCAAGTCAACGGTGACAGACCGATTATTTGGCGGCGTCGGCATCACGCTGTCGCTGTCGCAACCTGTGCCGTTTCGGGTGTTTGTTCTGGACGCGCCCAAACGTCTGGTTATTGATTTCAAAGAGGTGGACTGGGGCCTGTTCAAGGGTAACGACATTTTGAACACCCAGGCAGTTTTGGCTATCCGGTGGGGTCTTTATCGACCCGGTTGGTCACGTATGGTGCTGGACATGGATACGCCGCTGGCAATTGAGACAATTGAAATGGTGACCAGCACCGGCGGATCGAATGCTCAGCTGAAAATCAACTTACAGAATGTAACAAAATCCGAATTTGCCAAGACGATCGGCGCGCCTGAGGATGATTTTTGGGCCTACAAGCCCATTGGCAGCGACGTTGTGCCAAAACAGCGGCAACTGGGCGACCGGCCGCTGATCGTGGCGATTGATCCGGGCCATGGCGGCATTGATCCGGGGGCTAAACGCACAGGCCACACCGAAAAACAGCTGGTACTGTTGTTTAGCCGCGAGCTGAAAGAGGCGTTGATCTTGTCTGGACGTTACAAGGCCGGAATGACGCGGGACAGCGACGAGTTTGTGTCCCTGCCCGAACGGATCACGCGCGCACGCGCCATACAGGCAGACGTTATGATCTCGTTGCACGCTGATGCACTGGCCTCGGGCGATGCCAGCGGCACAACGGTCTATACTCTCTCGGCCAAAGCGTCAGACGCGGCGGCCGCCGGTCTGGCGCAGCAACACGACCGGTCGGACTTGTTGGCCGGTGTGGATTTGAGCCGACAAGACGATCTTATTGCGAGCGTGCTTATGGATATGGCGCGGCTGGAAACTTCGGCTCGCAGTGATGCATTGGCCGAACAGATCGTCAACGGCATTGCGACCTCGGTCGGGCATTTGCGCAAACGACCACATCTGTCGGCTGGCTTTACGGTTTTAAAGGCACCTGATGTCCCCTCTGTGCTGGTTGAATTGGGGTTCATGTCCAGCAAACGGGATTTAAACAACCTGTTGACCAAGGAATGGCGGGCCAAAGTTATTGCCGGAATAATTAATGCATTGGACATTTGGACGATCGAGGATGCAACTCAGGCGCAATTGCTTCGGAAATAGGGTTTAAAAGTGCGGCGTGACGTCTTACATAGGGCCCAGTTTCTGTAGCATATATTCGTCGGCGATAAACAGCCCCAATACCGCAACGCTGTTTTGACGGCCCATGCTATCGGGCCTATACTGTTGGTTGGTAGAGCAAAGGGTAGTTCGTGGCACGTTTCTTTCTGTCTTTTTTAGGAGGCATCTTCAGTCTTATGACGCTCGGGGCCATTTTGGCGGGGCTGGGTCTGGGTGCAATATTTTTTCTCTATGGACGGGATTTGCCGGATCATAATCGTCTGGCCAATTATGAGCCGGCAACCATCAGTCGCATTTATTCGGCCGAAGGTTTCGTCATGGACGAGTTTGCCAAGCAACGACGCTTGTTTACCACGGCCGAAGATATTCCCGATTTGGTCAAACACGCGTTTATCAGTGCCGAAGACAAGAATTTTTATGATCACAAGGGCTATGATACCCTGGGCATTCTCAAGGCTATTTTGGATGCGGCTCAGGGCGGGCGGTTGCGCGGGGCCTCGACTATAACCCAACAGGTGATGAAGAACTTTTTGCTGTCCGGTGACCGGTCGGCAGAGCGGAAAGTCAAAGAGATCATTCTGGCCGCAAGGTTGGAAAGTGTGCTGAGCAAAAACCAAATTCTTGAACTGTACCTGAACGAGATTTTTCTGGGCCAGAACTCTTATGGGGTGACCGCCGCCGCAGAAACTTATTTCTCGAAGTCGCTGGAAGACCTGACTGTGGCCGAGGTTGCGTATCTGGCGGCGCTACCGAAAGCGCCTAGCGACTATCATCCTGTACGACAGACAGCGCGTGCCAAAGAACGCCGTAATTTTGTTTTGCGCGAAATGGCCGAGAATGGTTACATATCAAAAGAGGCCCAGAAATTTGCACAGGACCAAGCCTTGCGCACTGTTCAGGGTGGCGACTATGTGTCCGCGCGCGCCAACAGACCACCACGGGACTATTTTACCGATGAAATACGCCGACAGCTGTCGTCTGATTTTGGTGAAGACGAGTTTTTCGGCGGCGGATTGACCATCCGCGCAACGATGGATCCGGAATTGCAAGCTGAGGCAGCGAAATCCCTGCGTGCGGGTCTGGAGAAATACGACCGTGCCCACAGTCCGTGGAAAGGCCCGATTGGAACCATTCCCGTCACGGTCCTGCAAAACGAGGCTGAATGGCGCGATGCTATGTCCGATATGACCTTGGCGCGCGATATCGACGACTGGTATCTGGCTGTCGTCCTGTCGGTCGGTGAACGCGATGCCCGGATCGGGATCGAGGGCGTCGACGACGATGCCGACGGGCATTTCTTGAATTTCAAATCCGAAATCAAGTGGGCCAAAAACCGTGAATACGTGGACGGCACAAAGAAAGCCATGCAGCGCCCAAGCGATATGTGGGCTGTGGGCGACGTTATCCATGTAAGTCCGGAACGTGACGAGGCTGGTGACGTTACGCGTTGGACTTTGCGACAAGTGCCTGAAATTCAGGGCGGCTTTATGGCGATGGATACAAATACCGGCCGCGTGTTGGCGATGCAGGGCGGGTTTTCATATCAAAGCAGCGTTTTCAACCGCGCAACACAAGCCATGCGTCAACCGGGGTCGTCAATCAAACCCTTTATCTATGCCTCGGCGCTGGACAGTGGCTTTTCGCCGGTATCGATCATTGTTGATGCGCCGATTGAAATCAACACTCCCCAGGGGATGTGGCGACCCAAGAATGCATCGCACCAGTATTATGGTCCGGCACCGCTTCGCATTGGCATCGAGCAGTCACGAAACCTGATGACAATCCGGCTGGCCCAAGAGGTCGGTATGGACGTTGTGGCAGACTATGCCGAACGGTTCGGCGTTTATGACCACATGAACAGTTTTTTGGCAAATGCACTGGGATCGCAGGAAACAACGCTGTTTCGTATGGTGGCGGCCTATGCCATGTTTGCCAATGGCGGCGAACGGGTGGAGCCAACCTTGGTTGACAGGGTGCAGGACCGGTTCGGGACTACGATTTATCGGCACGATACGCGCCGGTGTAGCGGCTGTTCTGATGATTTCGTTCCTGCGGGGCGTTCACCGGCGATTATCAGTGACCGCAAACGCGTCATGGATGCCGTAACTGCCTTTCAATTGACCTCGATGATGCGCGGTGTTGTGCAACGCGGCACCGCGTCGCGCCATATCAATCTGGATGCGCCGGTGGCCGGAAAAACCGGCACAACCAACGACGCGCGCGATGTCTGGTTTGTCGGTTTTACCCCCAATATCGTAGCCGGTTGCTATATGGGCTATGATCGTCCGAAACCTCTGGGTCGTGGCGCATCGGGTGGCGGCATGTGTGGCCCCGTGTTCAACAGCTTTATGAAACACGCAATTGAAAAATATGGTGCCGGCAAGTTTGTTCCGCCCGGTGGCACGAATTTCCTGAAATTTGATCGCTATACTGGTGCGCGATTGCCCAATGATGCCAGCGGCGAGCAAGTGGTTGCAGAGCTGTTTCGCGAAGGCGAAGAACCATCCTATGGTGCTGTGTCCAGCGTGATTGATGGCGGCTTTGCCATGGGTCAGGATCTGAACTTCTTTTCAAACTACGGCAATACCGATGTCACGGTGAAAACCTCGACCGGCGAAACCGTGGTCATTCAAGGGTCTGCCAGCTTTGGGTCTTTGTCCTCGGGCGGGCAATACTGACACCCGACCGGCACCCGCCGCGTGAACTCTCTTTGCGACGATGCTGCCAAGTTTCGCTTTACCCGGCAAATCGAGCTTTGTAGAACTGCGGTCTAACCAGATCGAAGAGTACACCAATGCGCGCTGAAATCGAGAACCTTGTCACCGACATCCGGAAATCGCTGGACCTGCTGAAACAAAGGATGGATTGGGAGACAGCGGCGCACCGCATGGAAGAATTCAATGCCATGTCAGAGGACCCCGATCTGTGGAACGATCCCGAGCGGGCGCAAACGTTAATGCGCGACCGTCAGGCCCTGTCCGGTGCAATAGACGGGTTCAACGACCTTAACCAAGAGATGCTCGACAGTATCGAATTGATCGAGTTGGGTGAAATGGAAGACGACACTGAAATTGTGGAAGAGGCCGAGACCGCCATTCGCAAAGTCGCCAAGGTCGCCGCCAAGAAAGAGATCGAAGCGCTGCTGAACGGCGAAGCCGATGCCAACGACACCTTTCTGGAAGTTAATGCAGGGGCAGGTGGCACCGAGAGCTGTGACTGGGCGCAAATGCTGGCGCGGATGTATACCCGTTGGGCCGAACAGCACGGCTATAAGGTGGAAACAGTATCGTATAGCTCGGGCGACGAGGCTGGCATTAAATCAGTGACCTATCAGATAAAGGGGCTGAACGCCTATGGTTGGTTAAAGTCCGAAAGCGGTGTGCATCGTTTGGTCCGGATATCGCCCTATGACAGCAACGCGCGCAGACATACGTCATTCAGCTCGGTCTGGGTGTATCCAGTTGTCGACGACAATATTGAAATTGATATCAACCCCTCGGATTTGCGGGTGGATACGTTCCGGTCGTCGGGGGCAGGTGGTCAGCACGTCAATAAAACCGATTCCGCCGTACGCATGACCCACTTGCCAACCGGCATCGTTGTTACCAGCTCGGAAAAATCCCAACACCAAAACCGTGCCGTTTGTATGGCGGCGCTAAAATCCCGGCTGTTTGATATTGAAATGCGCAAACGCAACGAGAGCATTCAAGAAGCCCACGAGGCCAAGGGTGACGCGGGCTGGGGCAATCAGATCCGATCCTATGTGCTGCAACCCTATCAGATGGTCAAAGACCTGCGCACCAACGTCGAGACGTCCGACAGTGCTGGTGTGTTGGACGGGGATCTGGACGCGTTCATGGCCGCCACACTAGCGCTGGATGTTTCGGGCAAGTCCCGTTCCGAGGCCCAGTCAGGCGATTAAGCCGGGTCGGTAGCACAACGTACTGCTCTATCGGGCGACTGTTGGTCATTTGGCAATTATCCACAGGAAAACAGGTACTTATCCCAAAATAACCTTGACAGCAGCCGGCTGGTTCTGAACGTTTTAGCCTCGGTCAGGATTGGTTTTGTAAAAGTAACAACTTGAATTAGTGAGTGAAGCAATTTGCGTAATTTAGTAATTACACGCAAAAGATTTGGAAAATGGATTTGAGATGAAAAGAATTTTGGGTGCGCTGTTTGTTGTATTGTTTGTGGCGTCTTGTGGTGCCGGTTACGAAAAGATCGACGATTACCAAGAACGCTCTTTGATCTATGGCTGGGTCGATACCAAGTCGATAAAAGGCAACAAGATGGTTGGTGCAAGCGTGCGACAGTCGCGTCCGGCAACCAAATTCCCAAACTTCAATTTGGGGTATAAGAAAATCCAGAATGGCTATCTGATCTATAATACTGCGGTCCCGCGCGGTGCCTTCAAGTTGGAGCAGATCAATATGATCAGCTGTTTGGGCATTTTGTGTGGCAATACGACAAACAGCTATCAGTTTGGACGACAAGGCAACGATCTGGGCACCGTGATTATCAATCAGCCCGGCATTCATAAAATTGGGAAATATGTTTTGCGGGATGAAAAGACCGGTTGGTTCCAACCGGGCGAGTTCACAGCTGCCAGGACGAATGCCGGCCCCTCTGATCGCCAATTGCTTGAAGCCATATTGGAAGAAGGCCCATTTAAGAATACTTATATAGAGCAGCGAATTCGCCGGAAGCTGGGTAAATAGCCATGAGAAAACGTATCTCTGTGTCAGGACTTGCCGCGCGTCTCTGTGCGTTGGTCGCTGTGCTGAGCCTGTCGGCCTGCATACCTGTCTATATGCTGCCGGCCAAACAATACCCTGCAAAGCCCAGTTCGGTCATTGTCGTCGGCAAATTCGAGGTCAGCCCCGCAATCAATGTGGATTTTGAACAGACTGGCATGGAGGGCGTCTGGGGAACGAAGCACATTCAAAACCATCTGGTCATGGCAACCAGCAAGTTTCCGGCAAGGGTGAACCCCGAGACCATGCAGGCCACAGAGTGGAAAGACGCGATCAGCGGCGAGTTTGGCAAGACGTTCATGGTCAAGGGACCCCGGCAACAAACCTTTCTGAGGGGTGGGGCTATGATGGCCGATCTGCAAAAGAATAGCCGGGTCTGGTTTCCAGCCGATAAATACTATGACGTTCCGGCGAACGCGACTGCGGTCTATATCGGGACTATCCGTTATACGCGCGGTGACTTCTTTGAAATCAAACGCGTACAGGTGATTGATCACTATCGTCAGGCGCTGCAGGAATTTCGTGCGCGGTTCGGACCAAATGCGGTTCTGACCAAGTCATTGTTAAAGTAGTACAGCGACCAAGGCGTCGGATCGGGTTTACGCGCACGACGAAAAAGACGTTCAATTACAACGCAGCCACGGCCTCCGGGTCGTGGCTGTGATTCTTTAAACGGAAAACTTACCTTGGTTAAGCTCTAGGCTACTGAAACAATTATCGCGTTTGCATCACAGCCATTATCGGCGCCGTGATAGAGCCATGTCGCAGTTGTAACAATTCAAAATAGCGTCAGAGTACAAAAAACCGGCCCTCACGCGCTCGTGAAAAATATCCCCAACCAACTATCTGAAATTTATATTTTTTTGATTTTCTGTCCCCAGAGCGTGCTCTGCTGCTCACGCTTGAAAACGTCGCTGTCAATTGTCCTGTTTTGAACGTGAGCAAATCGTCGTCTAAATGTTGATTAACGGAATTGACGGAAACGAAAGACCAGACATTCCGCACTAGATCTAACCAACGTCTTGAAAGGACACATTATGAAAACTCTTACCGCACTTATCGTCGCTTCCGGCATCGCACTGTCCGCTGGTTCCGCTGCAAACGCAATGTCAGACGCCGAAGCCATCGGAATGGGTAAAAGCATGCTGACAGGTGCACTGTACAGCGCCTTGAATACAAAGGGTTATTCGACAAATGGCATCGATAAACTGACCCTGAACGAGATTGTCGTTCTGGAGCAATTGCTGACTGGCGATGACGACGACGGCAATGCCGATGGTCAAGTGAAGGTCATCTTTGAACGCGCACTGGCCCGCTAAATGCATTGGTCTTCGAGGCGGCGAAGGATTTAAATGCCGCCTCGAGAACCATGCTTCACTGTTACTTTGAAGAGGCCTTTTTAGGGCCCGCAAAATACCGAAACCAAAAACAGATGAGAGGAAATTAGAGCTATGTCACAGTCAGTCACGCGACGTGCTATTTTGCGTTCTGGTGTATCAGCCGCAATACTGCCTGTCGTCGCCGTGCCCAGTGCCGCAAATTATGTAAGTCGCACGGACGGCTACGACTACGAGATTACAAGAACCGAAGAGGAATGGCGCGAAGTTCTGGACGAAAATTCGTTCAACATTCTGCGTTTGGGCCATACAGAAGTACCCAAATCTGACCCGATGTGGGACAAATTGACAGAGGGCATGTATCACTGCAAAGGCTGTGATCTGCTGGTTTACGAGAGCCGATGGAAGGTTATTGTCGACAAGGGGTGGTTGTTCTATCGCCACGGTGTCGCCAATGCATTGTTGATGGGAGTTGATTGGCCCGAAGAATCAGGAATGCTGGAAGAGTTCAAGACCCTTGCAGGCGTCGAAACACATTGCCGCCGGTGTGGTGGTCATCTTGGCCATATTGTTGTTGTCAAAAACAAGCCGCTACACTGTATCAATGGTGCCAGCCTGATTTTTGTTGCCGCGACCTAGGCTGGCCCCTGTATTGTTGCGACTGGCAGAACAAAGCCCGCATCAAGTGGGCCTTTGTCGCTGTCAAGTTCTGTGTGATTGCGCTTAGCTGGCAACAACCTTGGCTGCTGGTTTGCCTGTTGCAGACAGGGGATCTTCCTGGCGTTGAACCGAGCCTTCAAAATGCGCACCGCTTTCGATGGCGATCGTTTTGTGGATAATATCGCCTTCGACGCGTGCAGTGGATGTCAGCCGCACTTTCAAACCCCGAACGCGGCCAACAACGCGGCCGTTTACCACGACGTCATCAGCGATGACTTCGCCCTTAACGGTGGCGCCTTCGCCGACGGTCAGCAAATGCGCACGAATATCGCCTTCGATATTACCCTGAATGATAATATCACCAGTTGTCTTGACATTGCCTTTAATTGTCAGGTCTGCGGACAATGTTGATGCCGGCGGCTTTGCCTTTGGGGCAGATGGTGCTGGAGCCGTAACAGAAGACGGCGCGCCGCTTACGGTGTCATTTGACACCGGAGATGACGCAGATTTAGGGGGGGTGACGGAGTCAGTGGGTTTTGATTTAGAAAACATCGTTTGCTGCCTTAATATATGTCATTGCGTTTACGGGTTTGCCGCCTATGCGCACTTCGTAGTGAAGGTGCACACCAGTGCTGCGGCCTGAATTGCCCATATCACCAATATGATCCCCGCGCGAGACCTTTTGGCCTGGCTTGACGCGGATCCGGTACAAATGGGCGTAATAGGTCTCAAATCCTTGGGCGTGGCGAATTTTGATCAGATTGCCATAACCGCTTTGCCGGCCAGCGAAGGTGACAACACCATCACCGGTTGCGGCAATATTTGTTCCCAGAGGGCCTGCCATATCGGTGCCATTGTGCATACGACGACCGCCGGTTTTCGGGTCGCGCCGCGAGCCATATCCGCTGGTATAGCGAAAACTGCCCCGGACCGGATGGGCCAACGGAACTTTGTGGGCCGCCAGTTTCATCAGATTGACTTGGTCCAGATTGCGCAGCAATTGATTTGCGCGATCAGATAACGGGTCGCTGATGATGCTTTGGGTCGAGAAATTCAACGGCGTTACCGGGCCACCAATGCCTGAATAGGCGCGTTTTACTTCGGCCAACAAGTTATCGGTATTGATCCCCTGTCGGTTCAGTGCACGTTCCAGCGGCTGTAATGAGACTTCTACGGCTGTTTCCAATTGGGAAAAAACATGATCGCTGCGCTCTTGCAGCAACTGGGCATCAAGTTCCAGTTCGGCAACGCGACTGTTCATCTCTTCTGTGCGGTCCAAATAGGTGTCGCGCTGGACTACGGTGTCGTTCAGCGCATCCGTCAGGTAGGACAAAGTGTTCTTGGTGTCGGCGGCCATATCCAGCCGTGTATCAACATTGCCGCTGAACGCCTGCATCTCGGCCAGAACACGTTCCGAGTTTTCCTCGGCAAAATCGCGCTCTTTGATGGCCGACTGCAACTTTCCCTGCATCATCTTTAGCCCGGTGGCCAGTTCGCGCCGCGACTCTTCGGCATCCAACAATTCGCTCTGTTGCAGGGATATCTGGTCCAGTGCGATATAAAAGCGGCCTTGAGCGGTTACGGCTTCGCGGGCACGGGCATCGCGTTCGGACGACAATTCTGTAAGTCGCACATCATACGCTTCTTGCAAAACTGCGGTCTGGACCTTTTGTGATTTGG
Organism: uncultured Myxococcota bacterium; assembly: GCA_964196455.1. GTDB lineage: Bacteria > Pseudomonadota > Alphaproteobacteria > Rhodobacterales > Rhodobacteraceae > Amylibacter. Next base: position 28,910 of record CAXMUJ010000088.1, read on the forward strand.
CGCTGATAGCATTGATCATGACGGCCGACGTCACAATCACGGTCCAGCAAAAACCGATAACAATTCCGGAGCCAACCGTGGCCTGTGCGAGTGGCGACAAGCGAAGATAGCGGGTGGACGATTCAGATCGCATGTAAATGCGCTGTTCCGGCAGATACTTGGCCAAAGCGCGATTTATGTAAGTGATCTTGTCCCGCATCAATCTTCCTAACCGTCCCTTAGACATCTTGACTGGCTTCGCGCCAATTTTGTTTGTCAAAACATGTATGCAAACTTGGTGAATGGATCAACTATATTTCTGGATTTGTTGCCTTTGACCAGCCCAATGCCGCCGTCTGGGCGAGAACTTGCCTAATTTGCGGGTTTTATCGAGCTTTTGTCCGTGGATCGGGACCCTGAGCAACAGGCCAATAGAAATCCAGTGGCAATCCGGCCTCGGCGCGTTTTTCATCGTTGAAAGGCGGGCGCAGCCCCCCGGGCAAATAATGGCGCACCAGTTCATGAAAGAGAACTTTGGGGTCCTTTTCGTGTCGTCCGCATAAAAAGTGGAACCATTTGGACCCATAGGCAACATGGCCAACTTCTTCGGCATAGATGATATTTAAGGCGTCTACGGTCTGGGTGTCTCCGACGCGGGTGAACATGTCGATCATGCCCGGAGTGACGTCCAGGCCACGGGCCTCGAGCACCATCGGAACAATTGCCAGCCGGCCCATGAAATCATCGGCGGTCTGTTCTGCGGCGCGCCACATGCCAGCATGGGCCGCCAGGGCGCCATAGTGAGAGCCTTTGTCTTCAAGACGGTCGCATAATATATTGAAATGGTTGCTTTCTTCTGACGCTGCGCGCACCCAGTCGTCATAGTATCCCAAGGGCATGTTCACATCACAAAACCGCGGAATGATATCCCAGTGCATGTCAACGGCGTTCAATTCTATATGTGCTATCGCATGGATCAATGCGATCCGACCGGTTTCCGATCCGGTTTTACGGCGCGGTACGTCACGGGGGGCCAACAGCTCTGGTCTGTCGGGTCGGCTGGGCTGGTCCGGCGGTCGGCAGGATCCGATGGCCAAGGGATCACCCGCATCTACAGACGCAAACCAAAGTTCGGCGGCAGCAAGTGATTTCGCCGTTTTCTCCCGGCCCGGCGCTGTGGTCAGGACCCCGACGGCCAATTCGGTCAGTGTCGGCCGGCTCACAGGGATCGTGCGGTTGACAGGACCGCCTCCACATGGCCGCCTACTTTGACCTTTTGCCAAACCTGTCGAACGATACCTTGCGCGTCAATCAGGACCGTAGTTCGGACAATGCCCATGTGTGTTTTCCCGTATAATTTCTTTTCCTGCCATACACCAAAATCCTGGCACATTGTACCATCTTTGTCAGACAAGAGCGGCACAGACAACGTGTGCTTGTCGCGAAAATTCTCGTGGCTTTTAACGCTGTCTTTAGACACGCCGATAACGGCGGTATCGGATGCTGCGAAATCTTTGGACGCCAGTGAAAATTCAACAGCCTCGGTCGTGCAGCCGCTGGTGTTGTCGCGGGGGTAAAAAAAGATCACCAGTTTGCGGCCGGTAAAATCCGACAGTTGCACATCGGTGCCACCGTCGCTCGGCAGCTTGAAATTGGGCGATATACTTCCTATTTTCATTGTATTGACCTTAATTATTGTATTGGCCTTAATTCATGTGGCATCCGGCGACGTTCACTGTATTTTGGGGCTATCAATCGCCTGATCGCATTCTAGTCACACCCTCTGGCGGTATTTGTAAGGAATTCCAAGGCAAAAATGGTCACACCGGAGACGCCCCCTGAACCCGCTGCCGCACCACCGCGTAGAAAACGGCGGCATGTGCACAGTTTTTTGTGGTGGGTGGGTCATGTTCTGATGGCCGTCCCTGTTGTCATTGTTGGCTTGCTGGCTGTCGGATATTGGCGCCTGTCCGAGGGGCCGATCCAGATCGCACCGTTGGGCCACTATATCGAGGCCCGAATAAATGCCATTTCTCAAGACCAGAAAATCACCGTTGGCGGTGCACGTCTGGCGCATGGCGATACCAACTTGTCTGCGCGGGTTTTTCTGGACGACATTACCGTGAGCGCCCCCGATGGTCGGGTGTTGCTGACCCTGCCGCAAGTATCCAGCCAGGTCGAGTGGCTGAGCCTGCTGAAACGCGATCCGCGCCTGTATTCAATCGAAGTGGACGGGGTGCTGATTGACTTTGTCCGGCAGACAGACGGATCAGTGAACTTCACCAGCCCGCTGTTGCAGGATGCCACACAGGACACCGGCGGCGGTGGAAATTTTACCGCCATCTTGCAAAATCCACTGTTGTCAAAATTACAGGATTTTCAGCTGAACAACGCTGTGCTGACTTATTTCAACCAGCGCAGCGGAAAATTCTGGCTGGCCGACGAGGGCAGCGTCGTCATCAACACATCTGACAATGCCATTGATCTGCGCGCCACATTGTCATTGCCTGCGCGCCAAGACGGGTTGATCACCAAGAGTGAAATTTCGTTCACTCGCCAACTTTCGGATGATTTCTCCAATATCCATGTCAGTTTTGAAAACGCCGATCCTCAGGATTTGGCGAACGAGTTTCCGGCAATTGACTGGCTACGGGTTCTGGATACAACAGTGTCGGGAGATCTGGGTGGTCAATTGCTGGACAGCGGCCAGATTGATGATTTGGCCGGGGTATTGAGCGTCGGGCAGGGGCGGGTGATTGCCCCCCCGTCCGACGACATCATTGGTTTTGACGAAGCTAAGGTCTATTTTACCTATGACGGCAAAGCCGACAAGCTTGAGTTGAGCGAGTGGAGCTTGTTGACTTCTTTTGGTTTTTTCACTGCAGAGGGCGCCGCTGAACTGTCTCGCAACCCTGATGGGCTGGTCGAGAACATTGCTGCCGATCTGAAATTTTCGGATGTTTTGATATCGCGGCCAGACTTGTTTGAAGGGCCGTTACAGTTTTCCGAAGGCACTGCAAAGCTGGTCATTGATCTGGCGCCGTTTTCGATAGAGCTGGTCGACGGTACAGTCAGGGACGACACAACGACCTATCAGCTGTCAGGCAGTTCATTTGCCGCCGCCGACAATTGGGTAAATGCCTATGATCTGGCGGTTGATATTTTGCCCAAAGCGAAACTGACGTCGTTGTGGCCGGTCGGCTCAATCCCGAAAACCCGGAAATGGGTGAAGGAAAACATCCTGTCAGGCAATATCGAGCGGTTGCGGGGATCGTTCTGGAACACAGGGCCTGCGGTAAACTTCCAGATCGATTTCGGGCTCGACAAAATCGAGAGCCGGTTTATGCGAACCATGCCGCATATCAAAGGCGGTTTTGGGGCGGCGCGGCTGACAAACAGTTTTTTGCAGATTGATCTGTCGGGCGGTACTGTGATGGCACCAAACGGCGCCGACATAAATTTGGCAGGCTCGTCGCTGTTTATCGAGGATATCAAAATGCGCCCGGCAATTGGTGATATTCATCTGCGGACCAAATCGGATGTGGCCGCGGCGCTGTCGCTGATGAATTTGCCGCCATTCGGGTATCTTGATAAAGTTAATATGCAGACTGATATAGCCGAAGGTCAGGTCGACTTGACTGGTTTCATTACGGTTCCATTGTCGAAAAAGTCGCGCCCCAAGGATGTAACATTCGATATAACTGCGGCGTTGTCTGACATGTCGTCTGAGCGGTTTTTGTCGGGTCACACGGTGACCGCGCAAACTCTATCCTTTGCCGCAGAAAACACCAAAATTGCAATTTCAGGTGCAGCGGCAGTTGATGGTTTTCCGGTCGATATTGACTGGGATATGCCAATTTCTCCGGGGAAGAAACCCAAGAGCATTCTGCGCGTTGATCTGGACTTGACGCCAGATGTTTTAAACAATTTCAAGATCAAGCTGCCCGAGGGATTGTTCAGTGGCTCATCCCCGGCGCGTTTGAAGCTGGACATGGCGCTGGGGCGTGCGCCCAGATATGAACTGTCGTCAAAAACGTTGGGTTCTGCGGTTTCTGTGCCAGCCTTGAGTTGGCGCAAGGGCACCAAAGAATCCGGCACGTTTTTTGCCACTGGCCAATTTGGCGACGCACCGTCGGTTGACGAGTTGGTGCTGGAGGCCGCCGGTCTGACCGCGCGCGGGAACATTGATTTGGACGCGAGTGGCAAGTTTGCGGCGTTGAACCTGCCGGTGTTAAAGCTCTCGAACTGGTTGGATGTGTCGGCCAAGGTCTTGCCAGCGGATAAAAATGGCAATCGGGTGGCGCTGAGCCGCGGGTTTATCGATGCGCGGCGCTTCCCCAGAAGCAACAGAAAAGGTGCGCCGACCCAACTGGATATCCAGCTGGACAAGTTGCGGATTACGCGCGGCATATCGCTGACCTCATTGGTCAGTACTGCCAGAACAGGCCGTGGGGTTTCGGGAAAATACAAGGCTCGGGTGAATGGTGGCGCGCGGGTCTCGGGGGCTCTGACGACCGTTAAAACCGGGACTCAGATCGCAATGGCCAGCGCCCGGGCCGGGGCCGTGTTGCGCGATGCAGGTATTTTCAAGTCGCTTCATGATGGGGATTTGACTATGAAATTGACGCCGACGGGTACTGAGGGAGATTTCAATTTCGAATTCAGGATTTCCAAGACTAAACTACGGGATTCCGGCCCGATCGCCGAACTGCTCGATGCCATTAGCGTTGTTGGATTGCTTCAGAAAATGGGTGGCGAGGGTATCCATTTCGAAAACATCGAGGGTTTTGGAAAAATTCGTGAAAACGGCATCCGGATAGATCGGATCAGTGCCACCGGAGCGTCGATGGGGATAACCGTGCGCGGCTGGTACGCACCCAAATCGCAAACTGTGGACTTTGAGGGTGTGGTCACGCCGATCTATGCGATTAACGGCACGATCCAGCGCCTGTTTGGCAAGATTATGGGCCGTCACAAGGGCGAGGGCCTGTTTGGCTTTACTTATCGTGCCAAGGGCAAGGCCGCTGCGCCAAAAATTTCGGTCAATCCGTTGTCGATCCTGACACCCGGTGCCTTTCGAGAGATTTTTCGCGCCGATCCACCGCCACCGCCAAGCCAGTAGCCGAGCGCCCAAAGCCGGTGCAAACCCGATATTGACCGGAGGCCGACTTGAAAAACCTTGCAGCGGTCACGAATTTGCGTCACAGGGCCGCTTATGAAACTGTCCGACTTTGATTTTGACCTGCCAAACGACCTGATCGCACTGCGCCCGGTGAAGCCCCGCAGCGCATCGCGCATGCTGGTGTCTGATGCAGGCAAGGTTTCGCACGCCACATTCGCAGATTTGCCTCAGGCTCTGCGCGCCGGTGATATGCTGATCCTGAATGACACCAAGGTCATTCCGGCCCGCCTGTTTGGACAACGCCGGCGGTTCTCGGACAATGGCGAGACATTTGCCAATGTCGAGGTGACTTTGCTGTCGCCCGACGATCAGGGGGGGTGGCTGACGCTGGCCAAGCCGGGACGCAAGCTGGCCCTTGGTGAGACCATTTTGTTCGGTGAACACCTGTCCGCCGAAATTATGTCAAAATCCGCCGACGGTACGGTTCTGAAATTCAACGTCACCGGTGACGCCTTTGATGCCGAACTTGAAGCCATCGGGAAAATGCCGTTGCCACCCTATATTGCAGCACAACGCCCTGCGGATGATCAGGATACCGAGGATTATCAAACCCTGTTTGCAGAAAAACGTGGTGCTGTTGCGGCGCCAACCGCGTCGCTGCATTTTGACGAGACGCTGATGGAGGCATTGGCGGCGCGCGGTGTGAGTTTTGCCAAAGTGACCTTGCATGTCGGGGCGGGAACATTTTTGCCGGTCAAGGTAGATGATGTTGCCGATCACAAGATGCATTCCGAGTGGGGCAGTGTCAGCGCCGAGGTCGCGGCGGCAATCGCCCAGACCAAGGCGCGGGGCGGTCGTGTCATTCCTGTGGGAACGACATCGCTGCGCATTCTGGAAACAGCCGCGCAAAACACCGGCGTGGTTGCCCCCTGGTCAGGGGACACAGATATATTCATAAAGCCGGGATTTGAATTTTTGGCTGCAGACGGATTGATCACCAATTTCCATTTGCCAAAGTCGACACTTTTGATGCTGGTGAGCGCCCTGATCGGGGCCCAGCAGGTGCGCGACATTTACCGCGATGCAATTAATTTGCGTTATCGCTTTTTTTCCTATGGCGACGGATCTTTGTTGCTGCCATAGGGGAAAAACGACAGGGACCGAGTCGCATTTCTGGTCGCCCCGCGTCGCAATCCAATACACAGTGCTTTTGATACACACCAAAACACACTTTCGGAGTCCGCAAAATGTTGACTGTTTTTAAAAACTCTTGGGCCCTGTTTGCGGGCATGTTGATGTTGCAACTTGGCAATGGCTTGCAGGGCACGCTGTTGGGTATTCGCGGCGGTATCGAAGGCTATTCGCCAAGCGAGATGTCCTGGGTCATGTCTGCCTATTTTGTCGGATTTCTGGGCGGGTCACAGGCAGCCCCCGAAATGATCCGGCGGGTTGGCCATGTGCGGGTTTTCGCAGCGCTGGGATCGCTGGTCTCTGCCTGTCTGATCCTGTTTCCGGCATTCCCGAACCTGATATTCTGGTTCGCTTTGCGGGTTTTAATCGGGTTCAGTTTTTCCGGTATCTACGTGGTTGCCGAAAGCTGGTTGAACAATTCCGCAACCAACGAGACACGGGGCAAAACCCTGTCGGTCTATATGATCGTCCAGATGATCGGAATTATCTCGGCGCAAATGGTGTTGAACTTTGCCGATCCGGGCGGTTTTCTGTTGTTTATCTTTGTATCGGTTCTGGTCTCTTTGTCTTTTGCCCCGATCTTGTTGTCGGCATCGCCAGTTCCAATGTTTCAAGCAACCAAGCGGATGAAGCTGCGCAAGGTTTTTGAAGCATCCCCCACCGGTTTCGTCGGCATCCTGTTGATCGGCAGCATTTTTTCAGCCCTGTTTGGCATGGCCGCGATCTATGGTGTTGCCAAAGGGTTGAGCGTTGCCGAAATCTCGATTTTTGTGGCCGCAATTTACGTTGGTGGCATGCTGTGGCAATATCCCGTTGGCTGGCTGAGCGACCGGATGGATCGACGCAAACTAATCATTGCGATGACGTTGGGTTGCGGTGTTGTCATTCTGCTGGGCTCGTTTTTCACCGGAAATTTCATGGCGATAGTGGCTCTGTTTTTCATTATTGGTGGTGTTGCCAACCCGCTGTATTCCCTGTTGATCGCCTATACCAACGATTATCTGGACCCCGATGATATGGCGGCGGCATCGGGCGGTTTGATCTTTGTCAACGGGGTTGGGGCCTCGGTCGGCCCACCTGTTATTGGCTGGATGATGAAGTCCTACGGGCCTGACAGTTATCTGGTATTCGTATCGGTTCTGATGTTTTTGATTTCGGGCTATGCGCTGTATCGGACCACTATTCGCGACCGCTCTGTAGATGTCGAGGACATGAGCGCCTATGCAGTGGTCACAGCAAGCACGTCTGCAATGGCGGTTGTTGTCGCCCAAGAGGCCGCCCAAGAAGCCCAGGATGAACACGAAGAGAAGGCAGATCAGCAAGACAGCGAAAGCGTGAACCAGTAACCGGCAAACCGGCCAAAAGCGCTTTGCTGTTTGACAATGCTGTCTGTGCAGCCCAGCATCGCTTTGGAAAAATATTGGAGACACTCATGGTCACTGCGGAACAAGTCACTCATTTCTGGTTGCATGAAGTGGAACCCAATGCATGGTTCACCACCGATGCGGAACTGGATAAGGTCATCGCAACACGGTTCGGGGACGCGCGTGATAGTGCTTTTGCAGGCGGGCTTGATCATTGGCAGGACACGGCCCAAGGCACGCTCGGTCTGTTGATCTTGTTGGATCAGTTTTCGCGCAATTTGTTTCGTGGCGACCCGCGCAGTTTCGAGTCCGATCCCAATGCCAGGAAAATTGCGCGTGCGGCAATTGCCAAGGATTTTGACACATTGGTTGAAGATCGGGCGCATGATTTTTTCTATCTTCCGTTTATGCACGCCGAAGAGCTGGACGATCAGGATTTTGGCATAGCGGTGCAACGACGGCGCGGCGTGACCGAGGATATGCTGTTGCACGCGTTGGCACACCGGCGGATTATCGAGCAGTTTGGCCGGTTTCCGTTTCGAAATGCGGCGATGGGTCGGGACAGCACGCCGGCGGAAATTGCCTATGTTGCGGCAGGCGGCTATGGCGTGACCCTGCGCGAATTACAAAGTGATGTCAGCTAAAATTGACGGGTCTTGTATCTTCTTTCTAATTCTTGCATAAATGGATTGGGAAATTAGTTTAACATCAAACTACTTTTGATTGAAGGAAGATAAGATGGCGGCGCAAAAGTTTGATATGATAATTGTCGGGTCTGGTCCGGGCGGATATGTCTGTGCAATCCGGGGCGCACAACTGGGTTTGAATGTGGCGGTGGTCGAGCGTGAAAACCTGGGCGGCATTTGCTTGAATTGGGGATGTATTCCGACCAAAGCTCTGTTGCGATCCTCCGAAGTCTTCCACCTTATGGAACGTGCCAAGGAATTTGGATTGAAAGCCGACGGTATTGGTTATGATCTGGATGCGGTTGTCAAACGGTCGCGCGGCGTTGCCAGCCAGCTGTCCGGCGGTGTTAAACATCTGTTGAAAAAGAACAAAGTTACAGTGGTTATGGGCGAGGCGACCTTGTCGGGTAAGGGTGAAGTCACGGTTAAAACCGCCAAGGGTAGCGAAAATCTGACGGCGAAAAATATCGTTTTGGCCACTGGTGCGCGGGCGCGTGAATTGCCCGGACTAGAGGCAGACGGCGATCTGGTCTGGACCTACCGGCATGCTTTGAAGCCGCCAAGAATGCCCAAAAAACTGTTGGTTATCGGCTCCGGTGCAATCGGCATTGAATTCGCCAGCTTTTACAACACGCTGGGCGCCGACACGACCGTGGTCGAGGTCATGGACCGGATATTGCCGGTCGAGGACGACGATATTGCCGCATTTGCCAAGAAACAGTTTGTCAAACAAGGCATGAAGATTATGGAAAAAGCCATGGTCAAACAGCTTGATCGCGGCAAGGGCAAGGTTGTGGCTCATATCGAAATGGGTGGCAGGATCGAGAAACAGGAATTTGATACCGTGATTTCAGCAGTGGGAATTGTCGGCAATGTCGAAGGTCTGGGTCTGGATAAACTGGGCATCAAAGAGGATCGCAGCCACGTTGTGACAGATCCTTATTGCCGGACAAATGTTGACGGTGTCTTTGCCATTGGCGATTTGGCGGCGCCGCCATGGTTGGCACACAAGGCCAGTCATGAGGGTGTGATGGTGGCTGAACTTATCGCCGGTCAAAAACCGCATCCCGTAAAGCCCGAGAGCATTGCAGGCTGTACCTATTGTCATCCCCAGATCGCCTCTGTTGGCTATACCGAGGCCAAGGCCAAAGACGCGGGCTTTGACATCAAGGTTGGAAAGTTCCCGTTTATCGGCAACGGCAAGGCTATCGCCTTGGGCGAGAGCGAAGGTATGGTGAAAACAATATTCGACGCCAAAACCGGTGAATTGTTGGGCGCGCACATGGTCGGTGCTGAAGTGACCGAGCTGATCCAGGGCTATGTGATCGGACGCCAGCTCGAGACAACAGAAGAAGACTTGATGCATACGGTTTTCCCGCATCCAACCCTGTCTGAAATGATGCACGAGAGCGTTCTGGACGCCTATGGCAAGACCATTCACATGTAGAATGATCTAGACAAACCTGATTTTGGACCGGTTCATAACCGGCCCTTTTTTATGGTGCTAGGCAAACATCAACCCGACACCAAAGGCAACGACCGCACAAATACCACCGACCAGAACCGTTTCGCCAACACAGCGGATCATAGTCTCGTTGGTCACCCGCCAACGGATCAGGCCCAGAGCCACCAGCGCGCCGAATGTCGCCCAGCACGATATTGTAAAAGTCGAGGGCAGGGCGGGCAGGATGAAATAAGGGATCAGCGGCACAATCCCGAACACAATAAACGCCGCAAACGTCGCCAGCCCGTTCAACGCCGGGCTGTCTTCTGACGGGTCGGTCATGCCAATCTCATATGTCATCATAAAGTCAGCCATGAATTCTGGATTGCGTTCCATGATCGCAGTCATGTTCCGGGCGTCTTGTTCAGTCAGACCCAGATTTTCAAGGATTTCCAAGGTTTCAGCGCGCTCCATCTCTGGATTGTGCTCGATTTCATAAAGTTCCTTGGCGCGGGTCGCGTGATAGACATCTTGCTCGGACCGGGCCGATAAAAACTCGCCCAGACCCATCGCCGTGGCATCAGCCAGCAGATTGGCAATGCCAAACAACAGTACAGCTATGCCGCCGATCTGTGCGACACCTTCGGCCCCGGCACCCGCAAAGCCGGCCACAACCGCAAAGGTGGTAACGATCCCGTCGTTGCCACCATAGACAATTTGTTTCAGGAACTCGGCAACGTGGCCGATCTTGTGTTCATCCCGTTTGTGATTTTCGAGTACGGTTGTCATTTTGTGCCTTTGGATCAATCTGAGTGACCAACCTAGGCGGTTTGTGTCCCAAGTAAAGAATTTGTCGCAGAAGTGGCAAACACACCGTGGTTTTCGCGTTTTTTGAGTGTCAGGGGTCACCAAAACATGCGTTGATAAGTATCGCTGTCTGCTACGATTTGGCACTTTTCCCAAATCATTTGAGTTGTTAGAATAGTTCTAAGTTGGCGTTGAAAATATCTATTGCGACCACCTGCGTGGCTTGCATAGTGCTGTATAATTACCGAACGCGCCGAAATGACAGAAAATGACGAACAGGAGAGTAGTATGGACGGAAATGATGTGGGCAAGTGCCCGGTGATGCACGGGGCAACAAATGTCGGTATGCGGTCAAACCGGGATTGGTGGCCAAACCAGTTGAACCTTAAAATTCTGCATCAAAATTCGTCATTGTCTGATCCGATGGGCTCTGCGTTCAACTATGCCGAAGAATTCAAAAAGCTGGATCTGGATGCGTTGAAATCAGATATTTTCGCGCTGATGCAAGACAGCCAAGACTGGTGGCCGGCTGATTACGGTCACTACGGCCCGTTTTTCGTCCGTATGGCATGGCACAGTGCCGGAACCTATCGCACCGCCGACGGTCGGGGTGGTGCTTCGAACGGGACACAGCGGTTTGCGCCTCTAAACAGCTGGCCTGATAACGTTCTGCTGGATCGGGCGCGCCGGTTGCTGTGGCCGGTAAAACAGAAATACGGCAACAAAATCTCTTGGGCAGATTTGATGATTTTAGCCGGGAATTGTGCGATTGATTCTATGGGCGGTAAAACATTTGGTTTCGCCGGTGGCCGTGCAGACGTTTGGGAACCCGAAGAAGATATCTATTGGGGAGCCGAAACAGACTGGCTGGGCGACAAGCGCTATGCCGGTGATCGCGAGCTGGAAAGCCCGCTGGCTGCTGTGCAAATGGGCTTGATCTATGTGAATCCCGAAGGGCCAAATGCCAATCCTGATCCGGTGGCCTCGGGCCTGGATATTCGCGATACCTTTGGTCGCATGGCAATGGATGACAAAGAAACCGTTGCACTGGTTGCAGGCGGTCACACATTTGGCAAGGCGCACGGTGCCGGTGATCCGGCATTGGTCGGGGCCGCCCCCGAAGCGGCCGGTCTTGAAGAGCAGGGGTTGGGCTGGAACAACAGTTTTGGCACCGGCAAAGGCATTCATGCCACCGGCAGCGGTATTGAAGGCGCTTGGAAAGCCAAGCCGACAACATGGGATATGGGATACCTGAATACCTTGTTCAATTATGAATGGGAATTGGTCAAAAGCCCGGCTGGCGCACAGCAATGGGCGGCAATTGATGTTGCAGATGATGACATGGTGGTCGATGCGCATGACACCAGCATCACGCACCGTCCTATGATGACAACGGCTGATCTGGCCATGCGCTTTGATCCGATTTACGGACCCATTGCCAAACGGTTCCAGGAAAATCCCGATGTATTTGCAGACACGTTCGCGCGGGCTTGGTTCAAGCTGACACACCGCGATATGGGGCCGCGTACGCGCTATCTGGGGGCAGATGTTCCAACAGAAGTGCTGATCTGGCAAGATCCGGTTCCTGAGGTTGATCACGATTTGATTGACGCGTCGGATGTCGCGGCGCTCAAGACGGATATTCTGGCGTCTAGTCTGTCGGTTGCCCAACTTGTGTCCACGGCTTGGGCATCTGCATCCACATTCCGTGGCTCTGACAAACGCGGCGGTGCCAATGGTGCCCGTCTTCAACTGGCACCGCAAAAGGACTGGGCCGTAAACCAGCCGGCGCAATTGGCCATTGTTCTGGACGCGCTGACCCAGGTTCAGCAAGGGTTTAATGCCGCGCAATCGGGATCAAAAATGGTGTCGCTGGCCGATGTGATCGTTCTGGGCGGTTGTGCCGCTGTCGAGGCTGCGGCCAAGGACGCGGGCCACACGGTCAACGTAGCATTTTCCGCAGGTCGGACGGATGCCACACAGGATCAAACGGATGTCAGTTCGGTTGCGCTGTTGGAACCGCAAGCAGACGGGTTCCGGAACTATCTCAAGACCGAGTTCACAATATCAGCAGAAGAGCTGCTTATTGATCGGGCCCAACTATTGACTTTGACAGCGCCGGAAATGACGGTTCTGGTGGGTGGCATGCGCGTTCTTGGGACGAACTTTGAGCAATCCCAAAACGGCGTCTTGACCAACTCTCCCGGTACGTTGAGCAATGATTTCTTTGTAAATCTGCTGGACATGGCGGTGGAATGGAAAGAAATCGACGGCGCAACAGGTGAATATGAAGCCCGAAGTCGTTCGGACGGATCCGTAAAATGGACAGGCACCCGTGTTGATCTGGTCTTTGGCTCAAACTCGCAGTTACGCGCGTTGGCCGAAGTTTACGCACAAGATGACAGCAAGGACGCCTTCGTTCAGGATTTTTGTGCGGCTTGGGCCAAAGTCATGAATGCCGATCGGTTTGATTTGGCCTGATCATACCCAGACGCGGAATGTGTCGATAAGCGATAATAGGGGGCGGCGTTTTGATTGAAAGCGTCGCCCTTGCTGTTTCAGATGTGCGATATATCACGCCCAAGGCGGCCAAAACGCAAAATAATTTGCAAAAGCCACAGGACATTTGACCCAAGGCAGGCTATATCCAAGGGCAAGGAGATAAATGTCATGCGCGACCTGAAAATTCCCGAGCAACGGCACCCTGAAAAGGCGCACCGGCCCGACAATTCGCAACCGAAAAAACCCAGCTGGATTAGGGTCAAGGCTCCGGTGTCTGAGGGCTACAAACGGACCCGTGATATCCTGCGCGAAAATGATCTGGTGACCGTCTGTGAAGAAGCCAGCTGTCCGAACGTGGGCGAGTGTTGGTCCATGGGTCATGCAACGATGATGATTATGGGCGGCATTTGCACGCGTGGTTGTACGTTTTGCAATATTGCGACCGGCAGGCCCGATACGTTGGATGTTTTTGAACCGGCGCGTGTGGCCCAAGCTGTTGAAAAATTGGGGCTGAACCATGTGGTGATTACCTCTGTTGACCGCGATGACCTGAAGGACGGTGGCGCCGAGCATTTTGCCCAGACCATCCGCGCCGTGCGTCGCAAATCACCCGATACAACCATCGAAATTCTGACACCTGATTTTCTGAAATGCCCTGACAGTGCTTTGGAAATGGTGGTCGAGGCGCGCCCCGATGTGTTCAATCACAATCTGGAAACTGTGCCGGGCCTGTATCCAGAGGTGCGCCCCGGTGCGCGGTATTTCCATTCGCTGCGGTTGTTGCAGCGGGTCAAGGAAATGGACCCGTCGATGTTCACGAAATCGGGAATTATGGTTGGTCTGGGCGAAGAGCGCCAATCCGTGCATCAGGTCATGGATGATATGCGGGCCGCTGATATCGATTTTTTGACCATCGGCCAATACCTGCAACCGACACCAAAACACCACGCCGTTGACCGGTTCGTGACGCCAGAGGAATTTGCCTCGTACGAAAAGGCAGCTTACGGCAAAGGGTTCCATATGGTTTCGGCGACGCCGCTGACACGGTCCAGCTATCACGCCGGTGACGATTTTGCCCGATTGCGCGATGCCCGGCAGAAAAAGCTGGCAGAAAGCTAATAGGGCGGCACCTGGCCGCCCATATAGAACCATAATTCACTGACGCAGACTAGGGTTTTGGGCCACGATTGGCCTTGTGGCAGGCTTGACAAGCTGCACCAACCGGCCCGATTGCAGCCTTGAGCGCGTCCAAACCATTGCTGGAAACCGCAGCAGCGGCGTCAGCGGCGATTGTTAGTTGCTTGGCGTTTTCCAAAATAGCGGGGAATGTCGTCCAAATGTCTGGTTTGGCACGGGTTTTACCGGCCATTGCAACATTGTCGGTACCTTGGGGCCACATAGACATTTGGTTTATTTTCGACGCGGCCGCCAGATTGCTCGCAGCGGCAGACGCCACGTCGGCGTTATAGTCGGTCTTGCCCTGCGCCATGCTAAACATGATGCCGGCGTTAAAATTGTACAGTCCCATCAGGGATTGTCGCCCGTTGATTGCGGCCTCATCGGCAAAACTCGGGCCGGCCAACAGGGCAGATACCACTGTGGCTTTGAAAATAGTTTTGATCATTTACGTCTCCAATTTTTGTTTCTTAATGACAGGATACCGCAGAAAGAAAATCTTGCTATTCTTTAAATTCTGACAATAGTCTGTGCAATTATGCACAAGATAAACTGGGATGATTTCAGAGTGGTTTTGGCGGTCTGCGACGCGGGCTCGGTTAACGGTGCTGCAAAGCAGCTCGGGCTGAACCATGCGACCATTCTGCGCCGCGTCGCGAACTTCGAGGAACGCCACGGCGTTTCCATATTTATCAAGTCAGGAAAGGGCTATAAGCTCAACCAAAGTAGTGCGCAGATTTTGAACTCGCTGCGGTCACTGGACAGTGCTGTGGTCGAGTTGGAACGTCGGTTGCAAGGCCATGAAAGTGCGATTTCCGGTGTCGTAAGAATCACTTCAACCGACAGTTTCACTGACCGTATCTTGCCGGAACTGGTCGTGGACTTGTGCAAAAACCAACAAGGGTTGCTGGTCAATCTGATGACAACAAACAATGCGCTGGATTTGGACAAAACCGAGGCCGACATAGCAGTCAGGGCTGGATTTGAACCACCAGATGGGCTGATATCGCAAGAGATATGCCGGTTGGGGATTGTCATATATCGCCGCCAGACACGACCCACGCGCGCGCACGGTGGTCCAACTGATCGGCAAAACTGGGTGCGGCGGACCGGTCTGAATGCTCAGTCGCCAATATATCAATGGCAAGACCAGTCGATTGCTGGCGACACCGTTGTGGCACAGGCAGATACGTTTTCGTCGGTTGCCAGATTTGTCACGATGGGGGTCGGTGCGGGCATGATACCCTGTGTTTTGGGCGACGCCATAGCCGGTTTGGAACGCATATCCGGAATGCCTGACAATATCCGTCCCGGTGTTTGGCTGGTTTGTCACAGCGATATGATTGATTTACCCCATATCCGAACAACATATGACTTTTTGGTAGAAAACCTGCGAGTTCGCCGTGCAGAGCTGATTGGCGACGCTGTTTAGTTTCCACCATTTGGTTTAAACCCTCCGTCTTCCAGACGGACAAAGAAATTCAAAGGTGCGCCGGAGGCGCTCAGTTAAGAAAAGGCAGTTTCAACTGCCTCTGTTGATCCCACCAGCTTCAGCTGGTGGTGGT
>CAXMUJ010000089.1:0-1525 GCA_964196455.1 uncultured Myxococcota bacterium
AAGTTTTTGCGAATTGTGTTGTCAGCAGCGTCGGCCGGGTTTGTGGCGCCCATAATCTCGCGGTTACGCGCGATTGCGTTTTCACCTTCGAGAACTTGCACAACGATCGGCTCTGACGACATGAATTCACACAGTTCACCATAAAACGGACGCTCTTTGTGGACACCGTAGAAAACACCGGCTTGGGCCGTTGTCAGATGAATACGTTTTTGGGCAACGATGCGCAGACCGCCGTCTTCCAGCATTGCACAGATACTGCCAGTCAGATTGCGTTTGGTTGCGTCAGGTTTCACGATCGAAAATGTGCGTTCAAGAGCCATTTCATGTCCTTTAATGTTGTGACCCCATGGGCCATCCAAGTGTTTCGCGGTCGGGTTAGCACACGCTCGGGCAATTGAAAAGCATCCATCTTGGCATCACCCGAGACGAACGCTATCACGCAATTGGCGCGCTTTGCGGACCAAAATCCCCCACCTGCCCCGCAACCCGCAATATGCAACGCATCACCCGTTGACAGCGGCCTCGCTGTTGGGCATGGGGCTACTATGATAAAAATCTCAAATCTCAACTATTCGATCGAGGGCAAACAGCTGCTCGCCGACGCCAGTGTCACCATCCCATCGGGCCACAAGGTCGGACTGGTTGGTCGCAACGGAACCGGCAAAACAACCCTGTTCAACTTGCTGCGTGGCGAAATCGCTCCCGATGCCGGAGAGATCGAAATCCCCCGACGTGCCCGCATTGGCGGCGTCGCACAAGAAGCACCATCAAGCGAGATATCCCTGCTCGACACCGTCCTGATGGCCGACACTGAACGTGCCAGCTTGCTAGCGTCAGTCGAGAACCAAACCGACCCCCAGATATTGGCGGATGCCTATGCGCGGCTGTCAGAGATTGACGCCTATTCGGCAGAAGCCCGCGCCGCGGCCATTCTAAACGGTCTGGGATTTGACAACGAAGCCCAAGCCCAACCCTGTTCGGCCTTCTCGGGTGGTTGGCGAATGCGCGTAGCCCTGGCAGCGGTGCTGTTTTCGCGGCCCGATTTTCTATTGCTCGACGAACCAACCAACTATCTGGATCTTGAAGGCACAATCTGGCTGGAAAACTTTCTGGCCAAATACCCGTTCACTGTCATCGTCATTAGCCACGATCGCAACTTGCTGAACAAATCCGTGGGCGCAATCCTGCATTTGAATGAAAAAGGTCTGACCCTGTACCAAGGCGGCTATGATACCTTTGATGGCGTGCGCAGAATGCAGATCGCTCAATCCGCCGCCGCCGTAAAAAAACAGACCGCCGCGCGCGACCATATCCAGAGCTATGTAGATCGTTTCAGGGCCAAAGCATCCAAGGCAAAACAAGCCCAGTCCCGTCTTAAAATGTTGGAGCGGATGGAGCCTATCGAGGCGATGATCAGCCGGGGTGTTTCTGTATTCCATTTTGACAGCCCCACGCCGCTATCGCCTCCGATTATTTCCATTTCAGATGGCTCAGTCGGCTATGGCGGCGATCCGGTTCTGTCGCG
>CAXMUJ010000090.1:0-17064 GCA_964196455.1 uncultured Myxococcota bacterium
GGATATTCTACTGGAAATCCAACGCACAGCACGTTCTGCGTAAAACCGGTTTCAAAAATACCAGTGAATTGAAATAATCCTTGCTGGAATCACTTGGGCAGAGCATTCTTGCCTCTTGTGATGGCCGCGCAGAACAGCGGCACACTGTTTTTGGGAGGAAACTACATGAAAAAAATGACAATTTTTGCGACTACAGCGGTCGCCGCACTCTTGGCCACAGCTGGTGTAGCCAGTGCAAAGGACAAACTGACACTCTATTGCAGTGCCCAGGATGACTGGTGCCAATTGATGGTAAACAGCTTCGAAGAAGCAACCGGTATCGATGTCGCTATGACCCGTAAAAGCTCGGGCGAAACATTTGCCCAGGTCAAGGCCGAAGCCTCGAACCCAAAGGGCGATGTCTGGTGGGGTGGCACGGGTGATCCGCATTTGCAAGCCGCCGAAGAAGGCCTGACCGAACCCTATGTCAGCAGCATGCGCAGTGAATTGAACGACTGGTCAATCTCGCAGGCCAGTTCGGCCGGTGACAAAACCATCGGGATTTATTCCGGTGCGCTTGGCTATGGCTATAACACCGACTTGTTGGCTGCCAATGGTCTGGCCGAGCCGAGTTGCTGGAAAGATTTACTGAAACCTGAATACAAGGGTCACGTTCAAATGGCGAACCCGAACTCTTCGGGCACCGCCTACACGACGCTGTCGACGATTATTCAGCTGTTCGGCGAAGAAGATGGCTTTGACTTCATGAAACGTCTGCACAAGAACATCAACCAGTACACTAAATCTGGATCAGCACCGATCAAGGCGGCCGCACGTGGTGAAACCACCATTGGTATCGTCTTTATGCACGACGCTGTTAAACAAGCGGTTGCCGGCTTCCCGATCAAGGTTGTCGCACCTTGCGAAGGCACAGGATACGAAATCGGATCCATGTCGATCATCAAAGGGTCCCGTAATATGGACAGCGCCCATAAGTTCTATGATTGGGCATTGACTGCCGAAGCCCAGACACTGGCCCTGCAAGTGAACGCTTTTCAGGTTCCCTCCAACATGGGATCCGAAACCTCGCCCAGCGCGCCCGATTTGGCCTCGATCAAACTGATCGACTATGACTTTGCCAAATACGGCTCCAGCGATGAACGCAAACGTTTGCTGAAGAAATGGGATGATGACGTTTCCGTACTTCCGCAATAAGCCGCTTGGCTGAATTGTGACTATAAATCGCACGACGACCACGGCCCAACCGATACTGATCTTCTGGATTGCTATCGGTTGGGCCGGTTTTTTTATCCTGCCGTGGTACGCGGTCGAGGATGGATTGTTTTCCTTTGAATGGCTGTTTAACGGCTATCCGTTTGACACAGATTTCGCGCCCGCAGCCTTCATAGTTGGCCAAGGAGAGAAGCTGTGGCTGGCACCGATGCTGTTACCGCTTTTAACGGTTTTGGCCGTGCTCGGTCGAACCAAGAGTGATCCGCTCTATGCCAAAATCCTGATTGCGTCGAGTGTATTTGGCCTGTTCTGGCTGGGGTTTCAGGGCTTTTCCATCGGGCTGCGCGGCTGGCAGTTTGGCTGGCTGGAAGCCATGTTCGGCCCCTTGGGCGACCGCCAGTATGGAATTGGCTACGGCGCCATGTTCATGGCGGCGTCGTTTCTGTTTCTGTTCACCCAAGGCCTTGCCGCACGCGGCGCGATCAACGGCGATGTCTTTGTCGTCAGCGCCATCGGCGGGGTGATCGCGGTCATTGCGATCTTTGTCTTTTTCCCGATTGCCAAAATGCTGTTGGCAGCCTTTATCACCGAAGACCAAACCTATTCAGTTGCGGTCTTCTTGTCCAAGTTTCTCGATGACCGGCTTTGGGGTCTGTCCTGTCTGTCAGGTGGCGGAAAATGCGGCGTTGGCTGGAACTCGCTGTTTCTGGCGGTCCTTGTCGGCGTTCTTACAACGGCGCTGGGGCTGGTCTTTGCCTTGGTCGTCACGCGGACCGGTTTCAAGTATAAACAGGCCCTGCGTGCACTGACCGTTCTGCCGATCATTACACCGCCGTTCGTCATCGGATTGGCGATCATTCTTCTGTTCGGACTTTCGGGTTCGGTCACCACTTTTGTTGCCGACCTGTTTGGCATACGGCCAACCCGCTGGGTGTACGGCCTACCCGGTGTATTGATCGCCCAAACCCTTGCCTTTACCCCGATTGCCTTTCTGGTTTTGATCGGCGTCGTCGAGGGTGTCAGCCCATCAATGGAGGAGGCCGCGCAAACATTGCGGGCCAACAAATGGCAGGTCTTTCGAACCGTCTCTTTCCCCCTGATGCGCCCCGGCCTTGCCAATGCGTTTTTGCTGGGATTTATCGAGAGCATGGCCGATTTCGGCAATCCTTTGGTCCTTGGCGGCAACTATGATGTGCTCTCGACCGAGATCTTTTTTGCCATTGTCGGTGCCCAGTATGACCAGGGGCAGGCCGCGGTTCTGGCCATCGTTCTTCTGACATTCACTTTGGGCGCTTTCTACGCGCAACGCTTTTGGCTGGGCAAGAAATCCTACACAACCGTCTCTGGCAAGGGCGACGCAGGCGTCCACCCGTCGATGCCAAACAGCCTCGCCATTCCGATCTATTTCATCGCGGCAGGTTGGGCCGCATTTACGGTTGTGATATATTGCATGATCGTATTTGGCAGTTTTGTAGAGCTGTGGGGCGTCAACAATACGCTGACTTTCAAACATTACATCACGGCGTTTTCTTTCGCTTGGGACGAGGGCGGCATCCGCTGGACCGGCGCGGCATGGAACAGCTTTTGGACGACAATCCAGATCGCCGGCATTGCAGCACCTCTAACCGCTGCTCTGGGCCTGCTAACCGCCTATCTGCTGACACGGCAAAACTTTGCCGGCAAATCCAGCTTTGAATTTGGCACCATGCTCAGCTTTGCCATTCCAGGAACCGTGATCGGTGTTAGCTATATTCTGGCGTTTAACATTCCTCCGCTAGAGTTGACGGGCACTGGTATCATTCTGGTCATCAGCTTTATCTTCCGCAATATGCCGGTCGGTGTGCGTGCCGGCATTGCCTCTATGTCGCAACTCGACAAAAGCTTGGACGAGAGCTCGCTGACCTTGGGCGCCAACAGCTGGCAAACCTTTCGCCGGGTGATCCTGCCGCTGCTCCGACCTGCAATTCTGGCGGCTCTGGTATACAGTTTTGTCCGCGCCATGACTGCAATATCCGCGGTGATCTTTCTGGTCAGCGCCGAATATGACATGGCCACCAGCTATATTATCGGCCGGGTCGAGAATAATGACTACGGTTTGGCCATCGCCTATTCCACGGCGCTGATTGTTGTGATGCTGGTCGTGGTCGGCATGATGCAACTGATGGTTGGGCGCACTGCAATCGGGCGGCGCATGGCCACCCAGAAACCGAAATCCTAGGAGCACTGCAATGGTAGATATGTTCAACAGCAAGGCCAGCTCTGTCCGGTTTGAAAACGTGTCCAAGATGTATGGCACCGACGTTCTGGCTGTGGATGACATCTCGCTGAATATCGAGCCCGGTACACTGGTGACGCTTTTGGGTCCGTCGGGGTGCGGCAAAACAACGACGCTGCGGATGATTGCCGGGCTGGAAATAGCCACCAAAGGCAAGATTATGATCGGGGATACGGATGTTACCACCCTGCCCGCGACCGACCGCGATGTCTCTATGGTCTTTCAGTCCTATGCGCTGTTTCCGCATATGAGCGTGCTGGAAAACGTATCTTATGGCTTGAATTACAGCGGCTTTAACAAGTCCGAGACCAAGGAACGTGCCATGGCCGGGCTCGAGATCGTCGGCCTTGGCGGCTTTGCCAAACGTCTGCCCAGCGAACTGTCGGGGGGACAACAGCAACGTGTGGCGGTTGCCCGGGCACTGGTTCTGGAACCTCAGGTGTTGCTGTTTGACGAACCGCTTTCAAATTTGGATGCCAAACTGCGCCGGCAAGTGCGCGAAGAAATCCGCGAAATTCAGCAGAACCTCGGGCTGACCGTTGTCTATGTCACCCATGATCAGGAAGAGGCGCTGGCGGTTTCAGACCGGATCATCGTGATGCGCAACGCCGCCATTGCCCAAGAAGGGACACCGCGCGAACTGTTCGAGGCGCCAGCGGACAAGTTTGTCGCAGATTTCATCGGCGAGGCCAACCTGATCCCGTGTACCATCGAGGCTGTCGTCGGCGAAATGGCCGACATTAGTATCGGGCACTATCGCTACAGCCTGCCGTCGCGCGGCATGGCAGCAGGTCCGGCCACAGTCGCGGTACGACCCAGCCGCGTGCAATTATTGCCCACCGCAACCGACGATATGATCAAGGCCAGTATCGCCAAGGCAACCTATGTCGGCGGCCATATGGAATACACCGTGGAAACACCCTTTGGTCCGCTGTTTGCCATATCCGGTGCCGTCGATGATCCGTTTTTGGTCGGCCAGGACATGGGTCTGAGTTTTTCGGGTTCCGGTCCGGTTTTACTGCCGGACAGCTGATCGCGCGACTGTTTTCATCTGCTCAGGACTGGCGCGCGTTAACCCAAAACCTATGGGTTTTTTACAAAACTGTTAATTTGTGGTAAATTTGTGGCACATTTGGGGGATGTCTTGATGAATACTGCATTGGCGACGGCCATACGTAACAAAAAACGTGTTTCTTTTCGGTATAATAACGAGTTTCGCTCCGTGGAGCCGCATTGCTACGGCATCGATTCCCAAGGTCGGGAATCACTGCTTGCCTATGAAAAGGGGCTGGGCTGGCAGGTGTTCAAAGTTGACACTCTGTGGAACATTTATGATCGCGATGACGGCTTTGATGTCGCACGACCGACGTTTTCGCCGGAAATGGCGCGCATGAGCCAAATAATCGAAAGCCTTTAGGATCTCGCCCCTGCGTGCAATCCCCCTGCGGTTATAACTGCCCACAGGGAGATTACGCTTTAGATCGACGCCAACAGCGCCGCATTGCCGCCCGCAGCAGTTGTGTCGACACAGATATGACGTTCCATTTTACACCGCTCTGCCAAATCCTGGCCCGTCACCAGCGGCACAATCCGACCATCCCGAGAGGCCAGCGCCAGACGGGCCAGACGCAGGTCCGCATCGTCGGACCAAAGCGCAACGGCATGAACGCCGGCCACAAAGGCCAGATCGTTGCGTTCCATAAAACCGGCAATGCCCAATGACGGATCGATATCCGGAACAACGACCAAGGCCTCGCAGCCGTTTTCGCGCGCAATCGCTGCCTGCGCCCGGGCATCCTGCGCTGTTGGTCCCAGACACAAAACCGCACCGGCCCCAAAACCCGACAGCTGGTTGCTCTCTCCGGTTGGACCGGGCAATAGCTGTGCGTGCAATTTTCTGTAGGGCGTCGCCGACAGCCTATCCAACACCCGTTGCACTTCGGACAAGCTGGCGCGAATGCCGTCTTGGCGGGCATTTGTAACACGGTCCGGCAGGGTAAACCTGGGCACATAGCTTGGGCCACCGGCTTTGGGACCGGTGCCTGACAGACCTTCGCCACCAAAGGGTTGCGACCCGACAATCGCGCCAATCTGGTTGCGATTGATATAAATGTTTCCGACGTTCAGACGGCCAACAACCTGATCTATCCGGTCGTTGATGCGTGAATGCATACCAAATGTCAGACCGTAGCCGGTTGCATTTATCGCATCCACCACGGCATTCAGTTCGGTTGCCTTGTAGGTCGCAATATGAAGGATGGGACCAAAAACCTCTTTTTTGAGGTCGCCAATACCGTCAACACTCAGAACCGCGGGCGCAACAAACGTCCCCCGGGTCGGGGTTGCGAGTTGCTTCAACAACCGACCCTCGACCGACGCCTGATCGACATATCCTTGAATATCGCGCTGGGCTACATCGTTGATCAACGGGCCAATATCGGTGGCGAAATCCCACGGATCGCCAACCACCAGTTCGTCCATCGCCCCAAATAGCATCTCGCGGTAGGTGTCGATGACATCTTCCTGAATATACAGCATCCGAAGCGCAGAACAGCGCTGACCGGCGGATTGAAATGCCGAGGCGACCACGTCTTTGATCGCCTGTTCCGGCAGCGCTGTGCTGTCGATTATCATCGCGTTGAGCCCACCGGTTTCAGCAATCAACGGCGCGCTTGGATCGACCTTGGCTGCCATTGCGCGGTTGATGCGCAGCGCCGTTGCCGTCGAGCCGGTGAAACACACACCATTGATCCGCGCATCAGCGGTCAGAGCTGTACCAACATCGGCCCCCAGACCGGGCAACAATTGCAGGCTCGCCACCGGAACACCGGCCCGGTGCAACAGCTGCACTGCGATCGCGGCGGTAATGCTGGTGGTTTCCGCCGGCTTGGCAAGAACACCGTTGCCCGCCGCCAGCGCCGCAGAGATTTGCCCGGTAAAAATCGCCAACGGAAAATTCCAAGGCGAGACACAGGTGACGATGCCACGCGCCGATGCGCCGCCCAGCTCTTGGCCACGCGCCGCATAATAGCGCAAGAAATCAACAGCCTCGCGCAGCTCGCCAATAACATCCAATGGCGTTTTGCCCGCCTCGCGGCACAAAACCGCAAACAACTCGCCAAAATTATCCTCGTACAGATCCGCAGCCCGACGCAAAACATCGCCCCGTTCCTGTGCCGACGCGGCTGACCAGTCGCGTGCATTTTTCAACGCCAATTTGACATCTGCGGCACTGGAATAGGTGATCTGCCCGACCAGATCGGTCGGGTTCGACGGATTGCGAACCGGATGCGCGTCGCCGCCAGTGGCGTCGCCTGCAAGGATCGGGCCGACCGACCATTGTTTTTGCGCAAACGGAACACGGGCGTTGTCAATGTCGTCCAGATCATTGTGGTCGTGCAAATCCCAGCCTTTGGAATTGGGGCGCTCGCAGCCATAGATTTCCTTTGGCAATGTTACCGCATGTCCGCGACCCAGACCCGCCAGGGTCTGAAACGGATCAGCCGCCACCAAACCGGCAGGCACAGTCTCGTCGACGATCTGATTGACAAACGAACTGTTGGCGCCGTTTTCCAGCAAGCGTCTGACAAGATAGGCCAACAGGTCACGATGCGCGCCTACAGGCGCATATATCCGACAGCGTGATCCACTGTCTGCCTTCACTGTTTCATGCAGGGCTTCGCCCATGCCATGCAGACGTTGAAACTCGAAACTGCGCACGTCGTCAGCCATTTCAAGAACGGCTGCAACAGTGTGGGCGTTATGGGTGGCAAACTGCGGATAGATACGATCCGTCATCCGCAACAGTTTGGCCGCACAACAGATATAGGACACATCCGTTGCAGCCTTGCGCGTGAAGACCGGAAAACCGGCCAGACCTTCGACTTGGGAGCGCTTGATTTCGGTATCCCAATAGGCCCCCTTGACCAGCCGCACCATTATTTTTCGATCCAGTTCTTTGGACAAGGCATAGAGCCAGTCCAATACAAATGGCGCCCGTTTGCCAAAGGCCTGAACAACCACACCAAAGCCATCCCAGTCCTGCAACGAGGGATCACGCAGGACGGCTTCAATCACATCCAGCGACAAGTCCAGACGATCGGCCTCTTCTGCATCAATGTTGAGCCCCATACCGGCATCGCGTGCCTGCTGTGCCAGCTTGCGCGTGGTTTGCACCAGCTCTGACAGAACCCGGTCGGATTGACCAACTTCGTAGCGCGGATGCAGCGCCGATAACTTGATCGAAATTCCGGGGTTTTCGCGGATATCTTCGGACGTACACAGCGGCGCCAGTTTTGCGATCGCCGCCTTGTAGGAACCATAGAATTTTTTGGCGTCATTTTCGGTTAACGCGGCCTCGCCCAGCATGTCATAGGAATAGGTATAGCCTTCGCCCACACGTTTTTTCCCGCGCTCAACCGCCTCTTCAATGGTGCGGCCCAACACGAACTGATGGCCCATTTCCTTCATGGCGCGTTGAACAGCAACCCGGATCACCGGCTCGCCGACGCGTTTGATGGCGCTCATCAAGGCACTGGAAATCGCGTTCTTTTCATTCTCTTTCAGGACCCTACCCGTCAGTTCCAGCATCATTGTCGAGGCATTGACCAATGTGGACTTGGAGTGGCCGCGATGCCCGTGCCATTCAGCGTCGGCGATCTTGTCCTCGATCAGCGCGTCAATGGTCTCGGCATCGGGCACGCGCAACAGCGCCTCGGCCAAACACATCAGGGCCACGCCTTCGTCTGTCGACAGACCATATTCAGCCAAAAACACTTCCATCATACCAAGGTTGCCGACGTCACGGATGCTTTTCACCAGCGCAGTACCACGTTGCGTCGTCCGGGCGCGCAGCTCGGCTGACACAGGAACCGCTGATTGCAGTTCTGTCAAAACAATGTCTTCGTCCAGAATATTGGCACGACGAATTTTAGCGCGGATGTCAGATAGAGTGGACATGGGTGTCTCCTAGGCCAGATGATCCGACCACAATAGCAAGAAACCTTTTGTCATGTTTCCTGCATTTCGCTATATTCAAGGCAATAAGACTTAATTTATGGACGTATAATGACAAAAACCACACCTTTTCCCGATAACAAAGGCATTCTGGATCATCATGATCGGTTGATTCTGGGCGTTTTGACCCGCGACGGCCGTATTGCAGTTACCGAACTGGCCAAAGAGGTCGGCCTGTCCAAAAGCCCGTGTCAGGTCCGGATGAAACGCTTGCGCCAAGACGGCTATATCCAAGGCTTCACCGCCATCTTAAACCCGGCAAAACTGGGGTTGGAACATGTCGCCTTTGTCGAAGTCAGCCTGACCGACACCACCGAGAAAGCTTTGTCAGCTTTTAATACGGCGGTGATCAAAGTTCCCGAGATCGAACAATGCCATATGATCGCCGGAGGATTTGATTATTTGATGAAAGTGCGGACCCAGAATATTGCCGCTTTCCGGCGTGTTCTGGGATCGACCCTGTCGGCCTTGCCCCATGTGCGCAACACGTCGACCTATGTGTCGATGGAGGCGGTCAAGGACACGGCGTTTTAGGCCGCCAACAGATCGACGGCGCCAAACTATCCAGATAAGTCGCGGCAAATGTACCCCAAGATCGTCTATATCTGCGGGCTTACAACCGGCTTAAACGCCCGGTTCATCTTACAATTTTATCCGAAGTTCTGGTGGTTTAACGGACAGCATGCGATGCTGGGGCATGATACGTTCCCCTCACCTTGCCGGGCTATTCACCTTCGCAACGATTCTGTGCACGGCTGCGATATTGCTCTGGATGGGTCGCGAGATGATCTGCACTTGCGGCACAGTAAAACTGTGGCACGGCGAAACTGTCAGCTCAGAGAACTCTCAACATATCTGGGACTGGTACACACCCAGCCATGTCCTGCACGGCATTCTATTCTACGGGCTGCTTTATTTAATCGCCGGCAAGATCGCACTTGGCTGGCGGGTGCTGGCCGCGACCTTGGTCGAGGCGGTTTGGGAAATTCTTGAAAACACCGAAATGGTTATCGAGCACTATCGCTCGGCGACCATCGCGCTGGACTATTATGGCGATTCAGTCCTGAACTCCACGTCCGATATTCTTGCCATGCTGGCAGGTTTCTGCTTGGCACGCTTTGTGCCGGTTCGGATAGCGGTATTGGCCGTTGTTCTGGCTGAACTTGTCACGCTCTATATTATTCGCGACGGTTTGGCGTTGAATATTATCATGCTGCTCTACCCCCTGGATGCGATTAAAATCTGGCAGGGCGGTTGATCGCTCTTCAAGATACCACAAAACGGCCCAGCCGTTGATACAGGCTGGACCGCTCAAAACTCTTGCTGTCGAAACTCCGCGATTTATTTCAACCGCACTCAGGTCTACGGAAGCGCGTCTCCAATAAACTCTGTCGTCGCCGCCATATTGCCTCGCTCGATAACATTTCCCAGTCCGGCACGCGGCTCGTCTGCGGTTCCCGGTCCGTGGCCGTCACCACTTGGATCGGACGAATGCGGGCCTTGCTCAAAACCGCCTGCGACGGCTTCTTTGGTCAGATCGCCCCAGCTTTTGTCCAGTTGTCCAACGGCCTTGTCGCTGGCGGCCAGTGTGAGGGTTGGTGCAATCAATAACGCTGCGACTAAGGATGCTTTCAAATAGGTTTTCATATGTATCAGTCTCCTGTTTCGATGCCGAATATTGGCTTTTTAATATCTGTCCATTAAGCCTTTCAAATACTCAATCAATCAACGTCCGGTTGAGTTTCAGTTGTTCAGATCCCGTTTCAGCCCTGTATCGTGTGTTTCAATCTTGTTTCAGTCCCCTTGAATTCAGGCCTAAATCCTGAGAAATTCGCTTGCCCTGACCGGATCAGGGTGCTGGATTTGAGTGGGTAAATGTTCGAAGTTTTGCATCTGGCGGACTATCTAATTTGGGTTTAGGGTCTGTGTAGAACCGCAAAGGAGCCGAACAGTGACCGACCGCAAAGCTGCGATATTGGACAAGATCGGCACAGCCATTGACCCAAGCTAACCAGCCATTGGTTGTTCGCGCCAGCATCGGGCTTGCCATTGGCGGAGCTCTGTGGGGCTTGATGTGGCTGCCGTTGCGCGCCATGGCCGATCTGGGCTTGTGGGGGGCGTGGCCCACCGTTTTGATCTATGGATCAACAGTGGTCCTGCTGTCGCCGGTTATCGTGTGGCGCTTACCAAAAATGCTGATGCGATGGCAGCAATTGGTCGCGATCGGGCTGTTGGTTGGCGCGGCGTTCAATTGCTATGCCGCCAGCCTGCTGTTGACCGATGTCGTTCGCGCATTGCTGTTATTTTACCTAACGCCGGTCTGGGGCACCGTGCTGGGCATCCTCTTTCTGGGGGAACGACTGACCGCCGGACGTGTCGCGGCAATCGGCTTGGGCATTGGCGGGCTCTTGGTGATTTTGGGCACAGGCGGTGGTTGGCCATGGCCGCGCAATATTGGCGACTGGCTGGCACTTGCCTCGGGCATTTTCTGGGCGGTCGGCTCGCTCAAGCTGTACCAAATGGGCAGTGTTGCTGTGCTTGACCAGATGATCGCCTTTCTGCTGGGCGGCTTTGTGGTCACTGTGGCCATGTTGCTGCTGGGCGGTCCACAATTCGGTGGCCCCTTGCCCGACGGGCTGCTCGCCGACGCCTTGCCCTACAGCTTTGGCTTTGCCCTGTATTTCATTCCGGTACTGTTTCTGACGATATGGCCCGCCACCATTCTCAGCCCCGGTCGCGCCGGATTGATCCTGATGTCCGAAGTTGTTGTCGGTGTTCTCTCGGCCGGAGTGTTGACAGACGAGCCGTTCGGGCTGCGCGAAATTGGCGGCACAGTGTTGATCTTGCTGGCCGCTGCCGTTGAAATCCTGTGGAAATCCAAACCGGTAACTGTCGGACCGCCTAGGCGACCAGAATAACCCCCCGGCTTTGTGCGGTTGGAACAACAGCCAGCCGACATCCCACGCCCTCGCCGGCCACACCGGTACCGGTTTCGCGGTCAAATTCAGCATGATGGTTAGAACATATTAAACGCGCACCGTTGGCGCTGATGACATCACCGCGTTGATCGAGCGGCAGAAACTGGTGCGGGCAGGCATTTACAAATACAGTGATCTGTCCATTCAAGTTGCTGATCAACACCGGAAAGTCACCGAGCGACAGGCTCAGCACTTCGTTTTCTGCAACCGCCAGCCGATCACAAATCGTGGTTCCCGACGCCGGA
The DNA here is from genome assembly GCA_964196455.1 of uncultured Myxococcota bacterium. Taxonomy (GTDB): domain Bacteria; phylum Pseudomonadota; class Alphaproteobacteria; order Rhodobacterales; family Rhodobacteraceae; genus Amylibacter. Next base: position 11,727 of record CAXMUJ010000090.1, read on the forward strand.
GCGTCGGGGAAATCGTCCCGAGCCAGATCCATGACCTAGATCACACCGCGTTCGATCTGGTCGGCTTCGATGCTTTCAAACAAGGCCTTGAAATTACCTTCGCCAAACCCGTCGTCGCCCTTGCGCTGGATGAACTCGAAAAAGATCGGACCGATCACGGTCTTCGAGAATATCTGCAACAGGATCTTGGTTTCGTGGCCGTCAACAACACCCTCGCCATCGATCAGAATGCCATGTTTCTTCAGCATTTCCAACGGTTCCTGATGGTCGTGAACACGTTTGTGGCTCATCTTGTAGTACATCGGCGGCGGCGGCGGCATAAACTTCAGACCGCGATCATGGATCGCGTCTGTAGCGCCATAAATATCATCTGTCGCAACAGCAATGTGTTGAATGCCCTCGCCGCGATACTCTTTGAGATATTCCTCGATCTGGCTTTTGTCGTCCGAGCTTTCGTTCAGCGGGATGCGGATTTTACCGCAAGGCGAGGTCAGGGCCCGACTGGTCAGGCCGGTTTTCTTGCCGGCAATGTCAAAAAAGCGGATTTCCTTGAAATTGAAACTGTCGCGATAGAACTTGTACCATGTGTCCATATTGCCGCGCACGACATTGTGGGTCAGGTGATCAAGATAGTAAAATCCGACGCCCTCGGGTTTTGGCCCGATATCGTTGAACACATACGCGTCGGCATAGGGCGACACATCGCCACCATAGACATCAACGAAATACAGCAAGCTGCCGCCAATACCCATTACCGCCGGCACGTCCAGAACCTTGTCATCGCCGTCATAAGGTGTGGCACCGGTGGCCACCGCATAATTGAACGCATGATCCGCGTCAACAACACGCCATGCCATCGACGGCGCGCAAGGGCCGTGCAGATCAACAAAACGCATACCAAAGGACTTCGGTTCGGCGTTGATGATGTAGGTCACATCGCCTTGCTGCCACAACTCGATCGCCTTGGATTTATGCGTCGCGGTGTGCATGAAACCCATTCGGGCGAACAGATCGCGCAGATGTTGCGCATCCGGGTGGGCAAACTCGACGAATTCAAATCCGTCTGTGCCTGCAGGGTTGGTTTCTGAAATTTTTGCCTTGGGGGCGTTGTGTGGGAAAGGGCCCATAAGATACTCCTGTTCATCTGGGCAAAGCATAGCGTTCTCGCAGTGCAAATATTGCGCAATTATCGCAATGTATCGACATTATTTGCTTGTTTTTCGTCACAAACCATAGATATATTGAAAAAAACCATCATCATTCGCGATTCCATGCTCGACTCAACCGACAAAAAACTTCTTGCCTATCTGCAACGCAACGCCCAGGCCACTGCGCAAGAATTGGGTGACACCCTTGCGATGTCGCCCTCGCAAGCCAGCCGCAGACGCCAAAGGCTAGAGGCAGACGGGATGATAACCGCGATCACAGCCCGGCTTGATCCGGCAAAACTGGGCCTGACGGTGCAGGCCTTTATCCAGGTCGAGATGGCAATCCATTCCAAATCAGCCGCGCGCGGGTTTCACGCGCTGGTGCACAGCCTGCCCGAGGTGGTCAGCTGCTGGACCATGACCGGCGAGGCCGACTATTTGCTGCGGGTGTTCTGTCCAAACCTTGCAGCCTTGAATAGTTTGGTTCACGATCTACTTTTACCGCACGAAGCCGTACAACGCGTACAGACCAAGATCGTTATGGATCAAATTAAAACCGACGGGCCACTGCCTGTCTAAAAGGATCACGCATGGAAAGTTTTCTCCTTCAGGCCACTATATATCTCGCGGCGGCCGTGGTTGCTGTTCCGGTGGCCAAAAGATTGGGACTGGGATCAGTGCTGGGCTATTTGATCGCCGGAGTGATCATCGGACCTTTGCTTGGGATTGTCGGGTCGGAAACTCAGGACTTGCAGCATTTCGCAGAGTTCGGTGTGGTTATGATGCTGTTTATTGTCGGGCTAGAGCTGGAACCCATGGCGCTCTGGGACATGCGACACCGGCTGATCGGTTTGGGTGGTATGCAAATCGGCCTGACGGCGGCGGCGATCACCGCTGGCGCCATGGTTCTGGGCCAGCCATGGAGCGTTGGACTGGCGGTTGGGTTGACCTTTGCCCTGTCGTCCACCGCCATCGTGATCCAGACATTAAACGAGAAAAACCTGATGCCGGCGCCGGGGGGGCGATCTGCCTTTTCGGTCCTGTTGTCACAGGATATCGCGGTCATTCCAATGTTGGCGCTGGTGCCGCTGTTGGCGCTGCCCGGACTGCACAACCAGGCGGACCACGGCCAAGACCACGGCCCGGCGATGAGCCTGGTGGACGGATTGCCGAATTGGGGCGTTACGCTGGTCACGCTTGGCGCGGTTGCCTTTGTCATTCTGGTCGGCACCTATGTGTCGCGTCCGGTATTTCGCTATATCGCCAAGTCGCGTCTGCAAGAAATGTTTACCGCCATTACCCTGCTACTGGTTGTCGGTATTGCTTTGTTGATGACCCTCGTCGGCCTGTCGGCAGCGCTTGGCACCTTTTTGGCCGGTGTGGTTCTGGCAAACTCCGAGTTTCGCCACGAATTGGAAGCCGATATCGAACCGTTCAAGGGCCTGTTGCTAGGCCTGTTTTTCATCACGGTTGGCGCGGGGATCAATTTCGGGCTGCTGTTTGGCAGCTTTCTGACAATCATCGGTCTGACGCTTGGTGTCATGCTGATCAAGGGTAGCGTTCTGTATTGTCTGGCGGTTGTTTTCAAGCTGCGCGGACGCGACAAATGGCTGTTCACCTTGTCACTGGCGCAAGCCGGCGAGTTCGGATTTGTCATGCTGTCCACGACGGTGCAAAACAACGTCATTCCCGTAGAACTGTCAGAGATCCTGTTGCTGGTCGTCGCCCTGTCAATGATGCTGACACCGCTGCTGTTTATCCTCTACGATAAAATTCACAACCGCGCCGTGCCAGAGGGCACAACACAGGCGCAAGACGAGATCACCGAACAGGGCACCGTGATCATCGTCGGCATTGGCCGTTTTGGCCAGATCATAAACCGGATGGCGCTGGCGGCCGGGATCAAAACCATTGTTATCGACCACCACGTCGACCAGATCGACCGGATGCGCAAGTTCGGTGTCAAAGGTTTCTTTGGTGATCCGACACGACCCGAGCTGTTGCACGCCGCCGGTTTGGCCAAGGCACAGGTTCTAGTCGTGGCGCTGGATGATCCCAAGGCGGCGGTCAAACTGGTCAAACACGCGCGGCGCGAACGCCCCGACCTGCATATCATTGCCCGCGCCTATGACCGGCCCCACGTCTACGAGCTGTACCGTGCCGGTGCCACTGACATTGTGCGCGAAACCTTTGACAGCGCCATTCGCGCGTCGCGCTATTTGTTGCACGGTATGGGCTGGAACAAATTCGACTCCGACAATGCAGCAGCAGAATTCGTCAAATCCGACCGTGGTTCCTTGCGCGAGTTGGCCGGGCTTTGGGACCCGGACATCAAGGACGCAGACAACATCCCCTATGTTGAACGCGCGCGCCAGATCAACGCCGATTTCAACACAGGATTTTTGGCCAATCTGACCCAGATCGTCGAGGCCGACGTCGCCGAAGAAGAAGAGTTACGGCACAACGAAACCTAATCAAGGCTGCGAATGAATGCCGCCGCCGCTGCCAAATCAACCTTGCTGCGATAGCGCGGGGCCGCGGTTGGCGGCTCGGCGTGTTCCAGCTCCCATGTCAGCTCATGCTGCACATAAATTCCCCAACTGCCGGCGGCAATGGATGGTATAACATCTGATTTCAACGAGTTACCGACCATGGCGGCCCGCACAGCACCGTCGCCGTGGGTCGCAAACGCCCGATGGTAAATCTGGGGTGTCTTCTCGCTCACGACCTCGACCGCGTCGAAATAATCGCCCAAGCCGGACTGGGCCAACTTGCGCTCCTGATCGAACAAGTCGCCCTTGGTAATCAACACAATAGTGTAGTCCAGCGACAGGCCCTTGATGACCGCCTCGACGCCGGGCAAGACATTCACCGGATGCGTCAGCATGTCCCGACCGGCCATCATGATCTGGCGCAAGACACTGGCCGGCACCCGATCTTCGGTCACGTCCATCGCGGTTTCCATCATCGAAAACGTAAACGACTTGGAGCCATAGCCATAGTGGTTGATATTGCGCCGCTCGGCCTCTATCAGCCGCTCGGACAGGTGATCACCGGTGATGTAGTCTTTCAACAGATCGACCAGAAACTCTTCGGTGTCCTTAAAAACCTGTTCGCAATGCCACAGTGTGTCGTCGGCATCAAAGCCTATGGTTGTAATGGTTTTCATTCTGCTGCAATCCTTGGCCGGCCACTGGCAACGGCGGTTATCTGGCCCTCAACAAAGACATCCCGTCCGTCGATATTGGCCCGTTTCATATCTTGCTCGAACCGCAAGCGGATACCCTGTGCCCCGGCCCGTTTTGCCGCCGCCATTGCCGCCGCACCCAAGATCTCTTCCAAAGCATCAATTGCTTTGGCTTCATTGGTATAATCTTGTGGCTGACCCGCCAGATGAACCCGAAAGCGGCCCTCACCCGCGCTGGTAATCTGGCCTTGCTCGCGCATGGTGATTTGGCCAACAACCGCACCGATCGCATTGGCCACGCCGCCATTTTCGGGCAATACCATCCGCGTGGACAGGCGTGCGCCCACCGCCGGATAATAGGTCCGGGCCGAGGCCCCCAAGCCCACAACCGGCAGGTTCAACCCCAGGCTTATCTTCAGAACACCGCGATGCTGGTCCAGCCCGGCTTTGGTCAGCGCATGGCGGGCCAGTTGCGCGGGGGTCAATCCCAGATCGCGGCCGTCCTCGGCCACAGCAGACTCCAGCAATGTTTCCGCCGTCTGTTCCGTCATCCGCTCGACAATCCGCCGCGCCAAATCCCGAGCGTTCCCGGCCAGTCGCAAACCTGCACCCGTGCGCTGCATGCCGAATAAATTCAGCGCCTTTTGCGCCGCATCTGCATCCCAATCCTGTGACAGGCCCAACACATGCGCCGCATCCGACGGCGTCACGCCGGCCAATATCACCAAGCCGCGTGACACCAATTGATCCAGCGCCACCACCTGTAACCGGCTCTGCAAAACATCCGTCACGGCGCATGCCTTGGTTCCGATCGCGTCCAGCACGGCCTGTTCGCGCGACGACAAACCCGCGACCGCGCGTTCCTGCCCGACTGTGGCCAGCACAAACCGGCCGTCCATTTCGCCGCATCTTTTGGTCTGCAAGGCCGCATCCAGCGATTTGTGCACCAATTCGGGCCAGTCCACCGCCAACAGCGACACCGGTAAAACCCGCCGTGGTCCCA
>CAXMUJ010000091.1:0-7425 GCA_964196455.1 uncultured Myxococcota bacterium
GAGTATTACCAGTGCAAACCGGCTAGAGCTGTTGCAAATCGCCGAGGCTGTCGCCCGCGAGAAACTGATCGACCCTGATCTGGTTATTCAAGCCATGGAAGAGAGTATGGCCAAGGCCGCCAAGTCTCGCTATGGCGCCGAGCTGGACATCCGTGCTCATATCGACCGCAAATCCGGCGAACTGAACATGACGCGTGTGCGCACAGTTGTTGAAGAAGTCGAAGATTTCTCGACCGAAATGACCGTAGCCGAAGCCAAAGCACATCTGGACGAGCCCGCTGTTGGTGATCAGATCATCGACCAGCTGCCGCCAATGGATTTTGGCCGGATCGCCGCACAATCCGCGAAACAGGTTATCCTGCAGAAAGTCCGCGAAGCCGAACGTGAGCGTCAATACGAAGAATTCAAAGACCGGCAAGGCGAGATCATTAACGGTCTGGTCAAGCGGACCGAATACGGCAACGTCATTGTTGATGTGGGTCGGGGCGAGGCCGTTCTGCGTCGTGATCAGTTGATCAACCGCGAAATGTTCCGCAATGGCGACCGTGTCCGCGCTTATATCAAAGAAGTGCGCTCCGAGCAGCGTGGGCCACAGATTTTCTTATCGCGAACAGCGCCTGAATTCATGTCTGCCTTGTTTGAAATGGAAGTTCCCGAGATTTACGATGGTATCATCGAGATCAAAGCCGTTGCCCGTGATCCGGGTTCGCGCGCCAAAATCGGTGTTATTTCCTATGATAATTCCATCGACCCCGTCGGGGCCTGTGTCGGCATGCGCGGGAGCCGCGTTCAAGCCGTGGTCAACGAGTTGCAAGGCGAGAAGATCGACATCATCCCTTGGAACGAAGACGCGCCAACATTCCTTGTGAATGCGCTACAGCCGGCCGAAGTTACCAAAGTTGTTCTGGACGAGGACGCCGACCGAATAGCGGTTGTGGTTCCTGACGAGCAGCTGTCGCTTGCCATTGGTCGTCGTGGCCAGAACGTACGTCTGGCGTCACAGCTTACCAATCTGGACATCGACATCATGACAGAGGCCGAAGAGTCCGAGCGTCGTCAAGCCGAGTTCGAGATTCGGTCCAAACTGTTTATGGAAACCATGAACGTGGACGAAGTTGTCGCACAGCTGTTGGTCTCCGAGGGTTTCGCAACTCTGGAAGAGGTCGCCTATATCGACATCGAAGAGCTGTTGTCCATCGACGGCTTCGATCAGGATACTGCCGAAGAGTTGCAAGCCCGTGCCCGCGAGTCGCTTGATGAAATCAACTCCAAGGCTCTGGCCGAGGCGATTGCCCTTGGTGTTGAGCAAAGCCTGATCGACTTTGAAGGTCTGTCACCACAAATGCTGGTGGCCCTTGGTAAAGACGGAGTGAAAAACATCAACGACTTCGCGACCTGTGCCGACTGGGAATTGGCCGGCGGTTATACGACCGTGGACGGTGAACGCGTCAAGGATGACGGTGTTCTGGAACCGTTTGATGTGTCTCTGGCCGACGCCCAGGAAATGGTGATGACTGCACGCCTGATGATGGGTTGGGTAACCGAAGCAGAAATGGCCGCTGACGCCGAAGAAGACGGCGAAGGCGAAAGTGACGGCGCAGCCGAAGATGGCACCGAAACAGCCGCACCAGCAAGCTAAGCCAAAGCAGGAGAGTAACGACATGACACGCGGCGGACACCGCTCTGACAACAAGGATCCTGAACGTCGCTGTATTGCGCGTCAGGAAAGTCTGCCCATAGAGCAGATGGTCCGTTTCGTGTTGTCGCCGGATAACATCGTAACCCCTGATGTGGCCAAGCGCCTACCCGGGCGCGGTATCTGGGTGTCTGCCGATAAAAAGTCTCTGAAGAAAGCAATCGCGCGCAATTTGTTTGCGCGCGCTGCCAAAGCTCCTGCCAAAGTGCCTGATGGATTGCTGGATTTGACCGAGCGCCTTTTGGTTTCCCAGTTGATCGCCACCATCTCTTTGGCACGCAAAGGGGGGCTTGCCTTGGCTGGTATGGACAAGGTAAAAAGTGCGTTGATGTCCGAACGCGCCGTAGCGCTTATTCAAGCCTACGACGGGTCGGAAGGACAAAAGCGTAAATTACGGCCGCCAAGTGGCGAAAATAGCTATATTTCGTGCCTTTCTGGCGACGAATTGGGTTTGGCTTTTGGTCGAGAACATGTGATACATGCGGCGCTACTGCCGGGGGGACTCAGCAAACGGGTCCGTCGAGAGGCAAGACGCCTTGCCGGTCTGCGCAAGCAGACCACCGCAACAGAAGCAAAAATGACCGGCAAACCGGTTTAAAAAAGGACGTTGATACGTATGAGTGATGAAAACAAAGGCAGCAATAATTCCGGCAAACCCTTGACCCTGCGTGGCGGGACCGAGACTAGCCGTGTGCGCCAAAGTTTCTCTCATGGGCGGACCAAATCAGTTGTCGTCGAAAAGAAACGCAAGCGGGTCGTTGTCCCGGGCAAGCCTGGCACACCCGGCGCGTCCTCCTCTGCCAGTCTGAAAAACACACCGCGTCCAGTGGGCATTTCGGATGCCGAAATGGATCGGCGCGTCAAAGCTCTGGAAGCAGCAGCGGCACAAGAGACCGAGCGCAAAAAGCGTGAAGATACCCAGACAAAAGAGCGTGAAGAAGCTCGCGAAAAACGCCGCGGCGAAATCGCGCAAAAAGAACGTGAAGAACAAGAGCACCTGGACGCAGTAGCTGCCAAGTCTGAGCGTGAGGAAGAAGCGCGCAAAAAGGTCGAGGACGCCAAGAACCCTCCCAAAGAAACCAAGGCCGAGCCCGCGCCGAAACAGGTGGCCGATCCCGCTGCCGCCGAAGCCGCCGCTGCGCGCGCGCTGTCTGGCAAGCCCGGCCCGAAACGCACGACCGAGCAAGACAATCAGCGCAAACAAAACCGCAACACCAAGAGCAACGATGGCGATCGTCGCAGCTCCGGCAAGTTGACGATCAATCAAGCTCTGCGCGGTGGTGATGGCGCCCGTCATCGCTCGATGGCGTCGATCAAGCGCAAGCAAGAACGCGAACGCCGTAAAATGATGGGCAATGATCAAGAGCGCGAAAAGGTTGTGCGCGACGTTCAGGTGCCCGAGGCGATCACCGTACAGGAACTGTCAAACCGCATGGCCGAACGTGTCGCCGCTGTGGTCAAGGCTTTGATGACCAACGGCATCATGGCAACGCAGAACCAGACCATCGACGCCGACACAGCCGAGTTGATCGTCGAAGAGTTTGGCCACAAAGTAGTCCGAGTGTCCGACGCCGACGTAGAAAATGTAATCTCGTCCATCATAGACAAAGACGAAGACCTGAAGCCACGCGCGCCTGTAATCACTATTATGGGTCACGTTGACCACGGTAAAACCTCTGTTTTGGATGCGATCCGCAAAACCAACGTCGTTTCCGGCGAAGCAGGCGGTATTACCCAGCATATCGGGGCCTATCAAATCACCACAGATGACGGCACGTTGCTGTCCTTTCTGGATACGCCGGGTCACGCGGCCTTTACATCCATGCGGGCGCGCGGAGCACAGGTAACTGACATCGTGGTTTTGGTTGTTGCAGCCGACGACAGCGTTATGCCGCAAACCATCGAGGCCATTGCCCACGCCAAAGCCGCAAACGTACCGATGATTGTTGCTATCAACAAGATCGACAAGGTCGGAGCCGATCCGACCCGTGTGCGCACCCAATTGCTGCAACACGAAGTGGTTGTCGAGCAGATGTCCGGTGAAGTGCAGGATGTTGAAATTTCGGCCATCACCGGTCAAGGGCTGGACAAACTACTGGAAGCCATCGCGCTGCAGTCGGAAATTCTGGAATTGCATGCCAACCCCGACCGCGCTGCCCAAGGTGCGGTAATCGAAGCCAAGCTGGACGTAGGTCGTGGCCCGGTTGCTACGGTTCTCATTCAAACCGGTACATTGCACAAAGGCGACATTTTCGTCGTTGGCGAACAATGGGGTAAGGTTCGCGCACTGATCAACGATCAAGGTGACTTTGTTGACGAGGCCGGTCCTTCGGTTCCTGTCGAGGTTTTGGGCTTGAACGGCACACCGGAAGCCGGCGATGTTCTGAACGTCGTTGCCTCCGAAGCCGAAGCCCGTGAAATTGGCGACTATCGTGCACAGGCCGCCAAAGACCGTAAGGCCGCGGCAGGGTCTGCAGCGACCCTTGATCAACTGTTGGCCAAAGCCAAGGCAGACGAAAACGTGTCCGAGTTACCAATTCTGGTAAAATCGGACGTGCAGGGGTCTGCAGAAGCTATTGTGCAAGCCATGGACAAAGTCGGCAACGACGAGGTTCGCGTTCGCGTCCTGCACTCCGGTGTTGGTGCGATCACAGAGAGCGACGTCACGCTGGCCGAGGCCTCTGGTGCGCCGATCATCGGTTTCAACGTGCGGGCCAATGCGCCAGCACGCAACGCCGCCAACCAAAAAGGCGTCGAGATCCGCTACTATTCGATCATCTATGATCTGGTTGACGATGTTAAAGCCGCCGCAAGTGGTCTGTTGTCTGCCGAGATCAAAGAGAAGTTCATCGGTTACGCCAAAATCAAAGAGGTCTTCAAGATCACTGGTGTTGGCAAAATCGGTGGCTGCGAAGTGACCGAAGGCGTCGCCCGTCGTGATGCCGGCGTGCGTCTGCTGCGCGATAACGTTGTGATCCACGAAGGCAAACTGAAAACTCTGAAACGCTTCAAAGACGAAGTCAAAGAGGTTCAGTCCGGTCAGGAATGCGGCATGGCGTTCGAAAACTACGAGGATATCCGCGAAGACGATGTCATCGAGATTTTCGAAGTCGAGGAAATCGAGCGCAACCTTTAGGGCGACACATACTGGAATTTACAAGGGGCGGTTTTTACCGCCCTTTTTCTTTTTTGCACTCTGGTCTGGTAAGCCGTCAGAAACTCCATATATTGACGCGGTACATTCGAGGATAATCATGGCAGAACAACAAAAATTTCCGGGTTGGCACGGCACTACGATCATCGGCGTGAAAAAGGACGGCAAAGTGGTTGTCGCAGGCGACGGTCAAGTCAGCCTCGGCCCCACAGTTATCAAAGGCAGCGCCCGCAAGGTGCGGCGCATTTCGCCCGGTGGCCACGACGTGGTTTGTGGCTTTGCCGGTTCGACAGCTGATGCTTTTACGCTGCTGGAGCGATTGGAAGCCAAACTGGAAGCCTCGCCCGGTCAATTGGCCAAAGCATCGGTACAACTGGCCAAAGATTGGCGCATGGACAAGTACTTACGCAATCTTGAGGCCATGCTGATCGTCACCGATGGCGCCGACCTGTTTGTCATCACCGGCGCCGGGGACGTGCTGGAGCCAGAGCACAATATTGCCGCCATAGGATCAGGCGGGAATTTCGCACTGGCCGCCGCCCGCGCCCTTATTGACGGCGATGACGACGCCGAGGCCGTAGCCCGCAAAGCCATGGCAATTGCCGCCGAAATATGTGTGTACACTAACGGCAACCTGACGGTTGAGAGTATTGAAGAAAGCGCCTAACACATGACCAACCTGACCCCCCGCGAGATCGTTTCCGAACTTGACCGATTTATCATTGGCCAAAAGGACGCCAAGCGCGCCGTGGCTGTGGCCCTGCGCAATCGCTGGCGCCGCAAACAGCTGGGCGATGACCTGCGCGACGAAGTTTATCCAAAGAATATCCTGATGATTGGCCCCACCGGCGTTGGCAAAACCGAAATCTCGCGCCGCTTGGCAAAGTTGGCCAAAGCGCCCTTCCTGAAGGTCGAGGCCACTAAATTCACCGAAGTCGGCTATGTCGGGCGTGATGTCGAACAAATCGTTCGTGATCTGGTCGACAGTGCCATCATCATGATCCGCGAACAGCTGCGCGAAGACGTTAATACCAGCGCCTACGGATCGGCCGAAGAGCGTGTTCTGGATGCGTTATGCGGCACCGATGCCCGCGAACAAACCCGCGAATTGTTTCGCAAAAAACTGCGCGATGGCTTGCTGGACGATAAGGAAATTGAACTTGATCTGGCTGATACTTCTAATCCCATGTCCTCGTTTGAAATTCCGGGCCAACCGGGCTCGAATATGGGAATGATGAATTTGGGTGATATGTTCGGCAAGGCATTTTCCGGCCGCACAACACGGCGCAAAATGAAGGTGGCTGACAGTTATAAGATCTTGATCAGCGAAGAGGCAGACAAGCTGGTCGATCAGGAAACCGTAACAACACAGGCGATCAGGGCTGTCGAAGATGGCGGCATTGTTTTTCTGGACGAGATCGACAAGGTTTGCGCCCGTGCCGATGCCCGTGGTGCCGACGTGTCCCGCGAAGGCGTGCAGCGCGATCTGCTGCCGCTGATTGAGGGCACCACCGTATCCACCAAGCACGGACCGGTTAAAACCGACCACATCCTGTTTATTGCCTCGGGCGCCTTTCATACCGCCAAACCGTCAGACCTGTTGCCAGAGCTGCAGGGGCGGCTGCCTATTCGGGTTAATTTGCGCGGCCTGACCGAGGATGATTTTGTCCGCATCCTAACCGAAACGGACAATGCGCTGACCCGTCAATACGTGGCCTTGATGAATACCGAAGAGGTTTCGGTCACGTTCACAGAAAACGGCATTGGCGCGATTGCCAAAATCGCAGCCGAGGTCAACGAAACCGTCGAAAACATCGGCGCTCGCCGCTTGTACACTGTGATGGAACGCGTATTCGAAGAGCTGAGCTTTACCGCACCCGACCGTGGCGGTGACAGTGTGACTATCGACAGCGCCTTTGTCGAAGAGCACCTTGGCGAACTGGCGCGCTCTCCCGACATCAGCCGCTACGTGCTGTAATATAAACCCGTTTCACTACCAAGTTCGCGGCGGCGCACAAACTTGGCCGCCAACAGCCCGGCACCACGCTTTCCCCGTGACACGCGCCTGCCGGACGGGTTAGTTGGCACAATGACGCTGATTGCCTTCTTCAGGACCAATGTGCGCTGGCTCGCTGCTGGCGGCTTGCTGACGTTCGCGTCCTGCTTTGGCCAGACATTCTTTATCTCGATTTTTGCCGATCAAATTATGAATGACTACAGTCTGACCAACGGCGAATGGGGTCGCATTTACGGGCTTGGCACCATGTCGTCGGGCCTGTTGCTGATCTGGGCCGGTGCCTTTACCGACAAATATCGCGTCAAGGCACTGGCGAGCATCATGCTGTGTGTTCTGGCGGTGTTTTGCGTCGCTATGGCCCTGAATACAAATGCCGCATTCCTTGTCTTTCTTATCTTTGGTCTGCGGTTTTCCGGTCAGGGCATGTTGCACCATATATCCACCGTTGCCATGGCGCGGTGGTTCAGCGCCGCCCGCGGCAAGGCTCTGGCAATTGGAGCCCTTGGGTTTTCTTTCGGCGAGGCCTTGTTGCCGCTGACCTTTGTGGCGCTAATGTTA
>CAXMUJ010000092.1:0-2920 GCA_964196455.1 uncultured Myxococcota bacterium
AGCGTTGTTCGGGGCGTTGGATGTTGAAGAAAAAGCGATCTCCACGGCCATTGAGGCCGAGGATTTCGCGGCGGCTATGGCCGCCCTCGCCAAACTTCGTGCGCCTATCGATGGTTTCTTTGAGGGGGTGCAAGTGAACGCTGAAAATTCGATCGTTCGTCGCAACCGATTGTGTCTTTTGAACCGAATTCGCGTTGTTATGCACAAGGTTGCGATATTCTCGTCGTTGAACGGCTAGTACCGTAAGGTTCTAATTGCCAAACGCGAATGCATGGTTATGCTGCACTGCAAGATATGCAGGAGCAGACATGAGCATTCGCCTAATTACCGAGCAAGAGGTCTTGGCCAAGACGTTTGGTGCGCGTGGCGCACGATTGGCTGCGATGGCTAAGCTCGGGTTGCCTGTACCAGACGGGTTGATCCTGTCGAGCGTGACCGTCCAGGATATCGCACACGGTGGCGCAATGCCGAAAGTGCCGGAAGATTTAACGTCTAGCGGGTTGTTGTCTGTGCGCTCAAGTCCTGAAAATCTGGACTGGGGTGGACCCACCGCAATCCTGAACATCGGCATAAACGACGCGTTTGTTAAAACGCACGGTGACAAAATCGGAACGCGCGGTGCGATGGACCTTTATCGTCGATTTATACAAAGGTATGCGGTTAGCGTTGATAATCTTGACCCTGAATATTTCGAAAACCTATATTACGACCAACTCAAACTAGCGGATGTCGATTGCGAGGACGATTTGTCCGACGTTGATCTGGGTGCGATGTTGGCCAATTGTAAGGCGCTTTACGAGGAAGAAGCCGGAAGGCCGTTCCCACAGGACCCGCGTGACCAGCTGGAAGGTGTTTTGCGTGCAACAGCGAAAGCGTGGAATGCACCAACGGCAAAGATTTTGCGTCTGGCCAAAGGGGCGCCGCAAGATGCTGGATTGTCGATTATCATTCAACATATGGCACTTGGCATAGGCGTTGGCAATGGTTCTGGCTTTGCACAAATGGTCGATGAAAAGACTGGACGCGCATGGCTTTGGGGGCGGTTTTTGCCCCAATCACAGGGGCAGGATGCGCTGATGGGGCTGCGTACCCCCCATATGATCACCAAGGTTGAGCGCGAGGAAGCTGGACAAACAGCGCCTTCGTTGGAAGAAATATCGCCAGCGATTATCGATAAGCTGAAACATATCGGTGAAGTTGCAGCTGACGGCATGGGGGATGCGTTTCAGTTCGAATTCACCATAGAGAATGAAGAGGTTTATCTGCTTGACGCGTCGCCCGCCAAACGTACGGCTCGCGCGTCCTTACGGATTGCCGTTGATTTGGCTGACCGCAACGCGATTAGCCGCAATGAGGCCTTGTTGCGTATCGATCCCCAAAGCCTGGTGGAGCATCTGCACCCCCAGATTGATCCCCATGCCAACCGTGATGTGTTCGGTAGTGGATTGCCGGCCAGCCCCGGTGCGGCTACCGGAAAAATCGTATTTTCACCCGAGGCCGCGATGGCGTCCGAAGCGCAAGAGGAACCGTGTATTCTGGTGCGCGTTGAAACCAGCCCCGAAGATATTCGCGGTATGCACTCGGCCAAAGGTGTCTTGACGGTGCGTGGCGGCATGACCAGCCACGCGGCTGTGATTGCCCGTGGCCTTGGCCTGCCGTGTGTCGTTGGGGCGGGCGATTTGAAGCTGAACCTGCAAAAGCGCACGATTACGACGCTGGATGGTCAGGAGTTTCGCGAAGGCGATGTTATCACGGTTGACGGTACGCGTGGCCAAGCCCTTGTTGGTGCGCCTGCGATGATACAACCCGAACTTGGCGGTGCTTTTCTTACGGTTATGGACTGGGCGGACGACGCCCGCACAATCGGGGTGCGGGCCAACGCCGATACGCCAATGGATGCACGCGTGGCGCGTGATTTCAAGGTGGACGGTATTGGGTTGTGCCGCACGGAACATATGTTCTTTGAGGAGGACCGCATTACCGTGATGCGTGAGATGATCCTTGCGAATTCAGAATCTGACCGACGCGCGGCCCTTGATCGTCTATTGCCAATGCAACGAAGCGATTTTGTCGAACTGTTCGAAATTATGCGTGGCTTACCGGTTACCATCCGGTTGTTGGACCCGCCGTTGCACGAGTTTCTGCCCCATTCACGTGACGAAATGCAGGATTTGGCCGAGGCGATGGATATTCCGGTCAGTCAAGTATTCACACGCGCAGAAGAGCTGAAAGAATTCAACCCGATGCTTGGTAAACGGGGTGTCCGCCTTGGCGTGACCATGCCCGAGATCTACGAAATGCAGGCCCGCGCGATTTTTGAGGCAGCCGCCGAGGTTAGCCTAAGTTCGGGCGAAGAAGTGGTTCCCGAGGTCATGATCCCATTGGTTTCTGCCAACCGCGAAGTGGAGCTGGTTAAGCAGCACGTCGATCGTGTGGCCGAGGAAGTGCGGGCGGAAAAACAGGTTTCGCTGAAGTTCAAGCTTGGGGTTATGGTGGAAACTCCACGCGCAGCCTTGCGGGCCGGTGACTTGGCTGAGAGCAGCGCGTTTCTAAGTTTTGGTACAAACGATTTGACCCAGATGACCTATGGTCTGTCGCGCGACGATGCAGGTCGGTTCATGCGGGACTATATCAATCTTGATGTTTACCACGAAGACCCGTTCCATACCCTTGACCTCGAGGGCGTAGGGGAGCTTTTGTTGCTGGCAGCCAACCGTGGTCGAGAGCATAACCATGATCTTGTGTTGGGGCTTTGTGGCGAGCATGGCGGTGATCCTGCCTCGATCCGTTTTTGCAAAGTTGCTGGTTTTGATTACGTGTCCTGTTCACCGTTCCGGGTACCCATCGCGCGATTGTCAGCAGCTCAGGCCAGTATTTTGGCCGAGAACTAGAATCACCCTGTATAGAATTTGGGTGAAAA
>CAXMUJ010000093.1:0-10307 GCA_964196455.1 uncultured Myxococcota bacterium
CCAGCATCAGAAAAGCCGATCATGATCCTGACGGTGGGTCACGCCGCCAAAGACGCAACCATCCCGTCGGTCGCCAAGCTAAAGAAACCCCTGGATCAAATCCTGACGGTTAAATAGCGCAAGCGCCCTAGTTAACCCTTACCTTTTTTGGAGCGTCGGATATCCTGCGCCGTGCGTACTTCCTTGTGGAATTTCCGATGCCGCGCACGACTTTCGGCGATGGATTCGGCCGCGTTTTCTTCTTCACGCAACAGCTTTTGCCATCGTTTCACGCGACGCTCGGTCAAGTCACCAGTTTCAATTGCGGCCAGTACCGCGCACCCCGGTTCGACTTCGTGTTTGCAGTCATTAAACTTACAAGTCAGCGCCAAGTCCGAAACGTCCTCGAATACCGCATCAACCGCATCACGCGCATCAATCAGACGCAAAGCGCGCATACCCGGTGTGTCGATCAACCAACCACCAGTTACCATGCGATACATCGAACGGGCCGTCGTCGTGTGCACACCCTTGGCGTCATCTTCACGGATGTCACGGGTTAACAAATTAAGCCCTGTCATCGTGTTGGTAATCGTCGATTTCCCAACACCCGAGGACCCCACAAGCGCAACCGTTTGTCCATTGCCAGACCACGGCGCCAGATGTTTCACCGTTTCACCGGCAGTGGCATCGATGATAACCACTTGCGTGTTTTGCAACTCGCCAGCGGCGGCCATGTATTCCGAAGGATCTTCGCACATATCGGCCTTGGTCAGAATCAAAACCGGTTCGACCTCGGCTTGGTGTGCCAGCGCCAGATAACGCTCCAACCGTGCGATGTTGAAATCCGCGTTACAGGACGAAACTATGAACAGTGTGTCGATATTAGCCGCAATTAATTGTGACGCAGCCTCGATTCCCGCTGATCCGCGCCTAATCAGGCTTTTCCGATCCAGAATGCGTTCGACATGAACGCTGTCTTTCTCGGTTAAAATCCAGTCACCGACAGCCAGACCCTGCTCCGCTAATGCCTTGTGCATGGGAACGCGAAGCGGTCCGTCGCCGCCCATTGTCTCCAATGAACTGCGGTGCAATTCAGTCACGCGCAATGGGCGCAGGGTTTCGATTTCCTCTACAGAAAGCTGTGATTGATAAAATGCGCCCCAACCCAAATCGGGTAGCGTGATGTTTTCATTATTCATTTTGATGTAAGCCTTGGATAAAGTCACAAGTACCCCGTGCGAATAGCGAAGGGTCTGGTTTCATCGGGCTTTTTTGCACAGCGGCCATACGAGGCCTAGCGGCACACCCGGAGGGTAATAACATTTGTCATAGATTTATCCTCCTTCAATTCGGCGTTCTAGGTGAGAGGCTGGACAACGACCCAAACGGGACTCGTTACGGCTGCTTCCTTCCGGATCTGACCGGCTTGGCGAGGCGCTCGCCCGCGCCAACCTCTCAGGGGTCATATACTGTGAGTCTGTCGCAGGGGCAAGACCCTCGATTGCGTACGACGTTGTTCCGTGGCAAGACATGTCCAACCCCATGCGCAACGGAGCCAGAGTATGAAACTAGCGGAAACAGTGACCTTTGGCGGCGCCGGAATTGACCGTGCCGATCATCTGCGCAGCACTGCAAACGCCTTGGCCGCAAGACTGGCTGATCGGGCGGCGCGCGCTGTGGTGTTCTGGCGTGGCAAACCTATGGTTGATCTGGGCACTTCGGCATTGGCGCGAGTGGCAATGGATCATTTCATTCTGACCCATGCCCGCGAGGATCCGATTTTTCTGGGGCTGGTTGACGGGGCGCCTGTCTTTGGTTTTGACATTTCAAGCTGGGAACCTGTGGACATTGATCCGCAGGCACTGGGGCAGTTTTTTGACCCCTCGGTAAATCGCCATCCCGACCTGCCCGAAAACATCGGTTTTGCCGAGGTTCGCGGCATTATGGCGGCGCTGTCTGCGACCGACGCTGAACTGGTGGCCTCGGCGCTGGGGGTTATGAACTGGCACCGGTCACACCGGTTTTGCGCCAAATGCGGATCGCGATCAGAGATGCGCAATGCAGGCTGGATGCGCAAATGCCCCGACTGTGACACCGCGCATTTTCCGCGTACCGATCCCGTGGTCATTATGCTGATCACCCACAATGACGATGTGCTGCTGGGCCGGTCACCGCATTGGCCCGAGGGCATGTATTCCCTGTTGGCGGGGTTCATGGAACCCGGCGAAAGTATCGAGGCCGCCGTCCGCCGGGAAATCTTTGAGGAAAGTGGCATACGCGTGGGTCCGGTCGGCTATCTGGCCAGCCAGCCCTGGCCGTTTCCGTCGTCGCTGATGATCGGATGTTCGGGTACGGCGTTGACCCGTGACATCACCCTGGACGAAAACGAATTGGAAGATGCCAAGTGGGTCAGCAAGGAAACCCTGATCGACGCAATGACCGGCAAAGTGCAAGGGCTAAACCCCGCGCGAAATGGCTCTATCGCGCGGTTTCTGATTGATCACTGGCTGGCCGATACGCTGGACTAGGACAGCCTAGCCCCGCGTTTTGTCGGCCCTGTACACGCCCAGCATTTCGATGTGATCGGTGAAATAATCCAGCTCTTCCAGCGCGCGCTGTAACGCAGGCTCGTCGGGATGGCCGATAACATCCGCATAAAACTGCGTCGCGGTGAATGATCCACCCAGCATATAGCTCTCGAGTTTGACCATATTGATGCCGTTGGTGGCAAAACCGCCCATCGCCTTGTACAGGGCGGCTGGAATATTGCGAACCCGAAAAACGAAGCTGGTCACGAATTCGACACCCTCCTCGAAGCCAACATCGTGTTCCGAATAGGCTTTTGGCGCCATCACCAAAAACCGTGTCGTATTATTCGCAAAGTCTTCGATATGTCGGGCCAATACGTCGAGGCCGTAAATCTCGCCTGCCAGTTCAGAGGCCAGCGCCCCCAGCGTGCGGTCGGCCTGTCGGGATACGTCTTGCGCTGATCCGGCGGTATCGGCACCGACAACACGGGATATTTTGTGTTCTGTCAAAAAGTTCCGGCACTGTCCCAGCAAGACGGTATGGCTCATCGCCGACTTGATATCTTTGATTTTTGCGCCTTTGTGGCCCAACAGGTTGATATGAACCCGAACGAAGTGCTCGCCAATGATGTGCAGACCCGATTCTGGCAGCAAATGGTGGATATCGGCAACCCGTCCATAAGTGGAGTTTTCCACAGGAAGCATGGCCAAATCCGCATCGCCGGCCAGAACAGCATCGATGGCAGACTCAAAGGTTTTGCAGGCCAGCGCCTCGGCTTGGGGGTAGGTTTCGGTACAGGCTTGGTGGGAATAGGCACCAAGAACCCCCTGAAAAGCGATCTTCTGTTTTTTCTGAGCCATAATATACCTGCAAAATTGGGCGTTTCGTCGCGGTTCTACACCTTGCAAGACAATAGGGGAAGGCGCTAGAACAGGCGCAGGCAAATACCGGGCGCGAATCCCCCGAACGAAGGTGACTGACCATGGATACAATGGAAATGACAAAGATCGTTGGTGCGGCGTGTGGCGCATTGCTGATCTATTTGATGATTAGCTGGGCAGGCGACAGCCTGTATCATGTTGAATCCGGCAGCCATGGCGGCCACGACGGAAAAGTAGTCCGCGCCTATGTAATAGAGGTTGAAGAAGCTTCTGGCACAACCGAAGTCGAAGAAGGCCCGTCTCTGGAAGAGTTAATGGCCTCTGCCGATGCCGAAAAAGGTGCAAAAGTCTTTTCCAAGTGTAAAGCCTGTCACAAGCTGGAAGACGGCGCCAACGGCGTTGGTCCGACACTGTTTGGTGTTGTTGACCGGGACATCGCATCTATCGGCGGGTATGGCTACTCTGACGTTCTCACCGGTCTGGCCGGAAACTGGGACGCGGCTTCGCTGAACGGCTTCCTGACCAGCCCGAAAGCTTTTGCTCCGGGCACCAAGATGAGCTTCGCCGGTGTGAAAAAAGCCACCGACCGCGTCAATCTGATCAGCTATCTGGGCACGATTGGCAACTAGACCATATCCGAAAGACTGTTTTTTGAATTCAGGCCACCTCGGGGTGGCCTTTCTCTTGGTCTTTGGCATTTCTTCACAGAATTGCGTCTTGCTGTTTACGGGTCGCTGCCTTTACCTATGTATTAGGAATTGATGGTAGCCATCCATCGGACGCAGAGGAGGACGCAGCATGACATCTGGAAAAACCGCGACACTGGTACACGGCACGGCCCTGCGTCGAACCATTTGCGCCGGTGCACTGGGAATTGCCTGTTTTCTGCTGAGTTTTGGCGCAGCCCGCGCCGGCGAAGACACCGTGATCAAGGCGCATGGTATTTCCGCTTTTGGTGACTTGAAATACCCCGAAGGTTTCGCGCATTTCGATTATGTGAACCCCGACGCCCCCAAGGGCGGTACATTTTCCACCTGGGGTTTTGGCACGTTTGACAGCTTGACACCCTATATCCTCAAAGGTCAGGCCGCGACCTTGTCGAGCATATTTTTCGAGAGCCTGATGACCGGAAGCGCCGACGAGCCCGACGCCATGTACGGGCTGTTGGCAGAGAGCATCGAATATCCCGAAAGCCGACAATGGGCGATCTTTAACTTGCGCCCTCAGGCCAGGTTTTCCGACGGCACCCAGGTAACAGCCGATGATGTTGTGTTCTCGTTCAATACCTTGGTGGACAAGGGGCGCCCCAGTTATAAAACCACGTTTTCCGACTTCGAAACCGTCGAGTCCCTGTCGCGCTTGCAGGTGAAGTTCACCTTTAAAGACGGCGTCAATACCCGCGAATTGCCAATGGCGGCGGCCGGCCTGCCGATCTTTTCCAAAGCCTATTACGCCGATCGGGATTTTGCCGAGAGCACGCTTGATCCGCCCTTGGGCAGTGGCCGCTATGTGCTGGACAAGGTCGTACCGGGCAAAACCGTGTCTTACCGTGCCCGCGATGATTACTGGGGCAATGATTTGAACATCAACATTGGCCGCGAAAACTTTGAAATTCTCAAAATCGAGTATTTTTCGGATTACACCGCCGCGTTTGAGGCCTTCAAAGGCGGGGCCTATAATTATCGCGAAGAGTATTCTTCGAAAATCTGGGCGACGTCTTATGACTTTCCGTCGCTGAGCAAGGGTTGGGTCGTCAAGGACACCCTGCCCGATGGCAATCCCTCGGGCACGCAGGGTTTTTGGTTTAATATGCGCAAGGACAAATTCAAGGACCCGGCCGTGCGCGAAGCGATTGGGATGATGTTCAATTTTGAATGGTCGAATAAAACCCTGTTCTATGACCTGTATGATCGAACCGACAGTTTCTGGGAAAATTCGCCGTTGCAGGCGTCCGGCCCGATCAGCGCCGCAGAGCTGGCCTTGCTGGACCCGTTGCGGGCGAACCTGCCTGCGTCTGTATTCGAGAGCGAAGCCTATACGCCGGTTATATCAAAGCCAAACCAGCTGGACCGTGGTGTCTTCCGCCGTGCCGGCAACATGCTGAACGACGCTGGATGGACCATCGTTAACGGGGTTCGCAAAAACACCAATGGCGAGACCCTGACTGTAGAAATTCTGAACGACAGCCCGTCGTTTGACCGTATCGTCAATCCCTATGTCAAAAACCTGATCAAGCTGGGTGTCGATGCGAAAATGACATTTGTTGACCCGGCGCAGGAAACCGAACGGCGTAAAACCTTTGACTATGACATCACGACACAACGCTATGTCATGTCGCTGACGCCCGGGATCGAGCTGCGCTCTATCTTCAGCAGTGAAACCGCCAACACGCCGGGATCATCCAACCTGACCGGCATTGCAAATCCGGCGATTGATGCGTTGATTACAATCATCGAGGGTGCCAAAACCCGCGAAGACCTATCCGTTGCCGTCAAAGCACTGGACCGGGCCCTGCGCGCCATGCACATCTGGGTGCCACAGTGGTACAAAGGCGTGCATAATATCGCTTATCTGGACGTCTATGAATATCCCGAAAATTTGCCGCCCTACGCCATGGGCGAAATGGATTTTTGGTGGTATAGCGATGCGAAAGCGCAAAAACTGAAACAAGCAGGCGCATTCTAGGGCAGGTCACATGGGTGCTTATATCCTTCGTCGGTTATTGCTGATGATCCCAACCTTGTTGGGCATCATGATCATCAATTTCGTGCTGGTACAGTTTCTGCCCGGCGGCCCGATAGAACATATCCTGAGCCAACTGGAAGAGGAAAGCAGCGCAACCGACCGGATTACCGGTGGTGGCGGTGGCGAATTGGGTGGCGGTGCCAGTTCAAATGACACCTACCAAGGCGCCCGCGGCCTGCCTGAGGATTTCATCAAAGACTTGGAAAAACAGTTCGGGTTCGACAAGCCACCACTTGAACGCTTTTTGCTTATGATGGGAAATTATCTGCGATTTGATTTCGGCGAAAGCTATTTCCGATCCATTTCCGTGGTCGATCTGGTGTTGGAAAAAATGCCGGTGTCAATCTCGTTGGGGCTGTGGTCGACGCTTTTGGCCTATATGGTCTCGATCCCGATGGGCATTAAAAAGGCGGTCAAGGACGGCTCGCGGTTCGACACATGGACATCGGGCGTTATTATATTCGCCTACTCGATCCCCGGCTTTTTGTTTGCGATCTTGCTGTTGGTCCTGTTTGCCGGTGGGTCTTATTACAAGATATTCCCGCTGCGCGGCCTGACATCGGATAATTTTGCCGATCTGTCGCTGCTCGGCAAGGCGGCCGACTACTTGTGGCACATCGCCCTGCCGGTTCTAGCGTCAACCATCTCGGCCTTTGCGACGCTGACACTGTTGACCAAAAATTCGTTTTTGGACGAGATCAAGAAACAATATGTGGTGACAGCCCGCGCCAAGGGCCTAGCCGAGCGTAGCGTTTTTTATGGCCATGTCTTTCGCAATGCGATGCTGATCATCATTTCGGGCTTTCCGGCGCTGTTTATCGGTATCTTTTTCGCCGGTTCGCTGATCATCGAGATCGTGTTCTCACTGGATGGCTTGGGCCGTCTGGGATTTGAGGCGGCGGTCAATCGCGACTATCCGGTCCTGTTTGGCACGCTCTATGTCTTTGGACTGATTGGCTTGTTTGTGAACCTGTTGTCTGACCTGACCTATGTCTGGGTTGATCCCCGGATAGACTTTGAGAGCCGCGAGACATGAAACCGCGCATATTCAAATCCGCACTGGCCCAACGCCGCCTAACCAATTTCAAGGCCAATCGCCGTGCCTACTGGTCGGCGTGGATTTTCAGCCTGCTGTTTGTGATGTGCCTGTTTGCCGAGGTTATCTCGAACGACAAGCCGCTGTTGATCAACTACAAGGGCGCCTATCACGTCCCGGTTTTCAGCTTCTACTCGGAGGCCGACTTTGGCGGCGAGTTCCAGACAGAAGCGGAATACCCGGCGCCAGAGGTGAATTGTCTGATCAAAACCGGCGGCATAGAGGCCTGTCTGGACGACCCCGACGCCACGCTGGCCGATGCCGCGGACGGCGAGTTCGAGGGGGCCACAGTCGACAGCGGCTGGATCATATGGCCGCTGGTGCCCTACGGGTTCAACACAATCAACTATGATGTTGAAACCGCGCCCAGTGCGCCCAACGCGGCGCATTGGCTGGGCACCGACGATCAAACCCGCGATGTTTTGGCCAGAATCATCTACGGCTTTCGCATATCCACGCTTTTTGCCGCGGCTGTGGTCATCGTCTCGTCGGTAATCGGTGTCGTTGCCGGTGCGTCCATGGGATATTACGGCGGTTGGGTGGATTTGGTCCTGCAACGTATCGCCGAGATTTGGTCAAATATCCCCAGCCTCTATATCATTATCATTCTCTCGGCGATTTTCAGTATGACCTTTACCCTGCTCACGGTGTTGATCGCGCTGTTCAGCTGGACCTCGCTGGTTGGTGTGGTGCGGGCCGAGTTTTTGCGCGCGCGAAATTTTGAGTATACGCGGGCGGCGCGGGCGCTGGGTGTTGGCGACTATACGATCATGTTCCGCCACTTGTTGCCCAACGCCATGGTGGCGACGCTGACATTGATGCCGTTTCTGGTGACCGGCGCTATTGGCGGGCTGGCCTCTCTGGATTTTCTGGGCTTTGGCTTGCCGGCGTCTTACCCGTCGCTGGGTGAATTGGCATTGCAAGCCAAACAGAACTTGCAGGCGCCCTGGCTGGCGTTTTCAGCCTTCTTTACCTTTGCCATTATGCTCTCGCTTCTGGTGTTCATATTCGAGGGTGTCCGTGATGCCTTTGACCCCAGAAAGACTTTTAAATGAGCAACCGGGTTCTGAATATTACTGACCTGTCTGTGCGCTTTGGTGGTGGCCCGGCGGTCGTCGATGGTGTCAGTTTTCACATCGATGCCGGCGAAACCGTAGCCCTGGTCGGCGAAAGCGGATCCGGCAAGTCGGTCACCGCATTGTCGACGGTTGCGCTGTTGCCCGAAAGCGCCAAGATCGACGGATCTGTCACCTATCGTGACAGCGAAATGATCGGCGCATCCCAGAGCGAACTGCGCGCCGTGCGCGGCAACGACATCAGTTTTATTTTCCAAGAGCCGATGACGTCGCTGAACCCGCTGCACACGATTGAGCGGCAATTGGACGAGAGCCTGGCGCTGCATCAGGGCTTGCACGGCGAGGCCGCACAAGTCCGCATTCTGGACCTGTTAAACAAGGTTGGCATCCGCGATGCCGAGAACCGTTTGCACAGCTATCCGCATGAATTGTCCGGCGGTCAGCGCCAGCGCGTTATGATTGCCATGGCATTGGCGAACGGGCCGGACCTGTTGATTGCCGACGAGCCGACAACGGCGCTGGATGTCACCATTCAGGCGCAAATTCTAACCCTGTTGGCCGACATCCAAAAGGCCGAGGGCATGGCGCTGTTGTTTATCACCCATGATCTGGGCATTGTGCGCAAAGTCGCCGACCGCGTCTGTGTGATGCAGCAGGGTAAAATCGTCGAGAGCGGCAAAACCGCCGAAGTTTTTGCAAACCCGCAGCATGAATACACCCGAACATTGTTGGAGGCGGAACCAACCGGCCAGCCGGACCCGGTTCCAGATACGGCTCAGGAAATTCTGCGCACCGATGGGCTGCGGGTGTGGTTTCCGGTCAAACGCGGTTTTTTGCAGCGCGTCGTTGGCCATATCAAGGCGGTCAACGATGCCAGCTTTTCGATCCGCACCAGCGAAACACTGGGCATCGTCGGCGAGAGTGGATCGGGTAAAACCACCTTGGCACTGGGCGTGATGCGGCTGATTTCATCCCAGGGGCCGGTGGTGTTTCTGGGCGAGAATGTGCAGGGCCTGCGCAACAAGCAATTGCGACCGTTGCGGCGCAACATGCAAATGGTATTTCAAGATCCCTACGGGTCCTTGTCGCCGCGAATGACCGTCGAGCAGATCATCGCAGAAGGCCTGGGCGTGCACGGAATTCATGATGTCGTCGAGACCCGGAAACTGGTGCATGACATTATGATCGAGGTCGGTCTGGACCCTGCGACAGTCGACAGATATCCGCATGAGTTTTCCGGCGGGCAGCGGCAAAGGATTGCCATTGCGCGGGCGATGATTTTACGCCCGAAACTGGTTGTTCTGGATGAGCCAACATCGGCGTTGGACATGACAATACAGGTCCAGATTGTGAACCTGCTCCGCGAATTGCAGCGCAAGCACCAATTGGCCTATATGTTCATCAGCCACGACCTGCGCGTGGTGCGTGCGCTCAGCCACAAGGTGCTGGTGATGCGGGCTGGCGATGTTGTTGAATCTGGCAGCAGCGACGCAATTTTCAACGCTCCGCAAACAGAATACACCAAGGCTTTGCTAGCCGCCGCGCTGGATCTGAACCCCTCGTCCGCCGTGGCTGACTGATAGGCGAAGCTGCCAAATCAACCGCTTTGGGCACAGCTCGCTAAAAATTTATCTTTTTTTGGCTCTAAGTTGCCTGTTCGTTTGGCCGGTTGTTAATGATTCGTGGGCTAGGTTCGGTGCCAATATGGTCATCCATTATTTAGAAAATGGAGAAAGGGTATTGCAATGAACAGACCAAGCTTGCTCACCAGTCACTTGACATTGCAGACCTCTATCGTAGATCAAGAACTCGACAATATTCGCGTTGGATTGAAAATAAGCCAGGGTTTCGGAGGTTAACTGAACCACCACCAGCTGAAGCTGGTGGGATCAACAGAGGCAGTTGAAACTGCCTTTTCTTAACTGAGCGCCTCCGGCGCACCTTTGAATTTCTTTGTCCGTCTGGAAGACGGAGGGTTTAAACCAAATGGTGGAAACT
>CAXMUJ010000094.1:0-9497 GCA_964196455.1 uncultured Myxococcota bacterium
GAGAGTTTTTGTTTGGCGGAGCAACACGTCGAATGCTGGAAGCCTGCAACGTGCCGGTTTTTATGGCCCACTAAGGCAACAAATCCACATCGCCGTGGCCTGCTAGTCGGGTAGGCCACCGTCGGCATCATCGCCGGTTTCCTGTATCAACCGCGCGATGTCCAATATCCGGACCCGTCGCTTACCGGCCAGCGCGATTACGCCATCTTTTTTGAGCGCATTTATTTGACGACTGACTGTTTCCAACGTCAGACCCAGATAATCCGCCATGGCTTCGCGCGTCAGTTTCAGGTCGAAATCTGCTGCGTAATGTTCGCCGGAGACCATGACATCCGCATCGCGCCGTGAAATTATCGATATCAGACTGGCGATTTTCTCCCGCGCGGTTTTTCGACCTAACAGCAACATCCATTCGCGTGCCGCGTCCAGTTCGTCCAGAGCCATTTCCAGCATCCGTTCACGCAAGCTGGGCATATCCCTCAACAGCTTTTCAAACGGTTTCCGCTCGAACCGGCACAGCGTGACTTCTGTTGTTGCTTCAACATCAAACGGAGCTTGGGTCCGTCCCGGTCGCCCGACAAAATCGCTGGGCAACAACAGGCCGACCATTTGGCGACGACCGTCCTCCAGTGTTTGGGACAAAGAGGCGACGCCGGTCACCACGGATCCGACGAATCGCATATCATCGCCAGCCCAGACAATCGAATCGCCCGCAGCATAGGTTTTATATGACTTCAAACTCTCTAGCAGCAACAGCTCTGGTTTATCACAATATGCACAGACGGCGCGATACTGGATCGGGCAACTTTCGCAACCAGATGCGGAAGACTTCAGAAGTGGATTTCGATGATATTCCATATTCTCTCTTACCTGTCACATTTGATGTAGATCAAGGTCATTCGCCCAAGCGATCGCTAATCTTCGCTAATGACACAAATTCCGACCCTCGTAGACCTTGGCGTCTACACCAGCCGTGCACCACGATACACAAGCTATCCGACTGCCGCACAGTTCCACACCGGTATTGATGCAGACTTTGCAACGAACGCACTTCGAAATCTACCAAAAGACAAACCTGTATCGGTTTACGTCCATATCCCCTTTTGCGAGCGGCTGTGCTGGTATTGCGCCTGTCGCACTCAAGGCACCAAAACCCATAGCCCTGTCGCGTCCTATCTGGAAGGTTTGATCAAAGAAATCCAACTGGTCAAATCGCTGCTTCCGTCCGGAATAACCATGGGCCGGTTGCATTGGGGTGGCGGCACGCCGACGATCCTGAAACCGGAGGAAATTACGCGATTGGCCACCGTGTTGAAAGAGGTTTTTACACCGGCAGACCAATTCGAATTCTCCGTAGAGATTGACCCTACACTTGTGGACCGGGACAAAATCACAGCCCTGTCAGAGGCGGGTATGAACCGGGCAAGCATCGGTATTCAGGACTTTGACCCACAGGTCCAAAAGGCGATCGGGCGGTTACAATCTTTGGAACAGACAGCCGCCTGTGTCGACGATCTGCGCGCTGCCGGGATCAAATCGTTAAATACAGATATCCTGTATGGATTGCCGCACCAAACGCTCGCGTCGGTTAAAAAGACTTTGACCCAGGTGCAGTCACTGTCACCGGATCGCATTGCCATCTACGGCTATGCCCACGTCCCATGGATGGCCAAACGCCAACAAATGATCGACGAAGGCGCGCTGCCCGATGGCCATGCACGTCGCGATTTGTTTTCGCTGGTGTCCACGGAATTACAGGGTGCGGGCTATGTGCCTGTGGGTATAGACCACTTCGCCAAGCCTGATGACCTGCTGGCGCAAGCCGCGACAACCGGCAACTTGCGGCGCAATTTCCAAGGCTACACAACAGACCGGTGCGACACACTGATCGGGCTTGGCGCCAGTTCTATTTCGAAATTCAAGACCGGCTATGCCCAAAACGCCCCGCGTTCTTCGCTCTATTTGCGGCATATCATTCAGGGCGAACTGGCCACGCAACGCGGCGTTGTACTAAGCGAATCCGATCAGCTTCGCGCACGCGCAATTGAAATGGTGATGTGTTATTTTGCTCTGGATCTGGACCAGCTCAGGGATGAAACCGGCTTGCGCTGTCCCCAAATCGAAAAAATTGTCACGGCAATATTGGAAAAATTTACCGGGTTTGTCGAACCAATGGGCTCGGGGTTTGTCATTACCAAATCACCGCGGGCGCTTGCACGTTTGGTCGCGCAATATCTGGACGACTTTTCAACCGAAGACGCACGCTATAGCACGGTCAGCTAACAGGCGCGCGCATCGTCGCGCCTGTTAAATTAGTCAAATCTAAGCGTCCTACAGACCCAATGCGCGGTAACTGTCGGCGACGCGGTTGATCGCCACGACATATGCAGCGGTCCGCAGGTTGGTCACATCCAACCGTTCGCGCATCGTTTTGTGCATCGTCTGATAAGCAATCCGCATCGTGTCATCCAAACCGGAGCGGACAAGTTCCAATTCACCGGCACCCTGAAGGTACTTGATCTTGAAAGTTTCGGATAACTTTTGGCCCAACATGCGTTCAATCTCTTCGATCAACAGAATATTGCTCGCCTCTTCCTGGCGGCGCTGCATCCTGCCAAACCGGATGTGGGTCAGGTTTTTGACCCATTCGAAATAGGACACAGTAACGCCACCGGCGTTGGCATACATGTCCGGAATGATCCAGATGCCCTTTTCTTGCAAAATCGCATCCGCTCCGGCTGTGACCGGACCGTTTGCCGCTTCGATTATCAACTTTGTTGAAATTCTGTCGGCATTGTGCAGATTGATCGTAGCTTCCATGGCCGCCGGGATCAGAATGTCGCAGTCTTTTTCCAGAACTGCGCTGCCGTCTTCGACGTAGTCCCCGCCTTTGAAGCCTTTGACGCCGCCATGTTTGTGGATATGCCGGTGCAGCTCTTCGATATCGATGCCATTGTCGTTCACAATCGCCCCGTCGCGTTCAGCAACTGCCGTGATCAACGACTGGTCTTCTTCGGACAGGAATTTGGCAGCGTGGTATCCAACATTCCCCAGCCCCTGTACGACAATCCGCTTTCCTTCCAGCGTGCCGTCCAGATTTGCGTCCTTCACATCATCGGGATGTCTGAAAAATTCGCGTAAACCGTATTGAACCCCCCGACCAGTTGCCTCTACGCGGCCAGCAATACCACCAACATTCAAGGGCTTACCTGTCACACAGGCCGCCGAGTCGATGTCCGTAGTGTTCATACGTCGGAACTGGTCGGCAATCCACGCCATTTCGCGCTCACCAGTTCCCATATCGGGCGCCGGCACGTTTTGCGACGGGTGGATCAGATCGCGCTTGATCAGCTCATAGGCAAACCGGCGCGTGATACGTTCCATCTCGTCTTCGTTCCAATCACTGGGATTAATGTGCAAGCCACCCTTGGAACCACCGAAAGGCGCCTCGACCAGCGCACATTTATACGTCATCAGCGCCGCCAGCGCCTCGACTTCGTCCTGGTTTACGCTTGTTGCAAACCGGATACCGCCCTTTACCGGCTCCTTGTGTTCGGAATGCACTGACCGGTATCCGGTAAACGTATGAATTTCGCCACGCAGTTTCACCCCGAAACGGACCGTATAGGTCGAATTACATACTCTGATTTTTTCTTCGAGGCCGGCCGACAAATTCAGCAGTTTGACCGCGTGATTGAACATAATATCCACGGATTCGCGGAAACTGGGCTCTTTGGCATTTGACATATTGGGAATCTCCTCCTTGTTTATTCAGCGCCACATTTTTTCCCTCTGTGGCAACCCTCCATTTACACAATTACTACAACCTATTGATTAATATTGGTTTTTGGCAATAAATGCTGTGTTAGTGTCGTCTTATATATTGGTCTCCATTTAAGAATGGCCCTATTTGTGTGCCCATACTAATCACAGGTTTGCGCTTTTGGTTGACATTATTTGCTGCCAGCTGTCCTTTTTCCGACATGATCAATTTGAAAACGCATATTGGGCGGTGGCCGATCGGACTGTTTCTGGCGGGATTGTTTTTTGCCGCTAGCCTTGGGATCGCCCTGTATTTGGCGGCCAACAGCGTCTTTACACAGGCAGAACTCACACGCGCCAAGGCACGGGCAAATCTCTATCAAACTACGGTCGAAGACACGCTCAGACGGTTGGACTACCTTCCATTTATACTGGCACGCAACAAGATGGTATTGCGCGCCGCAAACGGCTTGGACAGAGCCAGCCTGAGCCTCCGGCTGGCAGAGTTAGCCGAAAAATCCGGCGCAGAGGCAATCTATCTAATGGATATGGACGGATTGACGATCGCGGCCTCAAATTACGGCTCGCCGCAAACATTTTTGGGTCAAAATTATCGCTTTCGCCCCTATTTTCAGGACGCGGCCAAGGGCCGTCACGCAGAGTTTTTTGCCATCGGCGCCACGACATCGCGTCCGGGGTACTTTTATGCTGATCCAGTGCGCAATACCTTGGGACAAACGGTCGGGGTGCTGGTCGTCAAGGCGGATCTAAGCCGGCTAACTGACATTTGGCGACGGAGTGCAGAAAGTATCCTGGTGTCGAACGCAGACGGGATCGTCGTCTTGGCCTCGGACCCCGATTGGCGCTATGGCAGCATTCGGACCCTTGGACACACCAGGCGCGCAGCGATTGCCCTAGAACGCCAGTTCGGCACCGAACCTTTGTCCCTGCTCGACTGGAAACAGACAGAGTCAGGCAAAGTGACATTTCAGGGCAATGAGTATCTGGACGTTTCCGCCAAAATATCGCGTCAGGGCTGGACGTTACACTATCTGGGCAATGCCGACAGAGCACGGGAGCAAGCCTGGTTTGTTGTCATCCTGAGCGCCGTTCTGGTCGTCAGTGTGATTGCCGCTGTTAACTTTTTCCGCTCGCGCAGGCTTCGGTTTGCCTTGGCGGCGTCCCTGGACGACCGTGCAAGGCTGGAAAAGGAAATCGAGGACCGAAGAGCCGCTGAGCGGCGACTGGAAAAAGCACAGTTAGACCTTCAACGCGCCAGCAAGCTGGCGGCGCTGGGCGAATTGGCCGCCTCGATCACGCATGAGCTTGGTCAACCGATATCGGCCATGCGCAATTATATCGCAGCGGAAGAGCTGTCAGGTGAAGAGGATCATACGGGACTAGTGCAAAACTTGTCATCTATTGCCTCGCGGATGGAAAACATCACCAAACAGTTGCGTTTTTTCTCGTCTCCGGTTCAGGACCCGTTGGGCCCGGTACTGGTCAAGGATGTTCTGGCCGGTGCTCTGAGTTTGACAAAACATACGATAGACCAAGCCGATATTACACTGCGCATAGACGGCGGTGACATTCCGGAAATGATATCTGCAAATGCACATCGGCTCGAACAGGTTTTGGTCAACCTGATCCGCAACGCCGTGTCCGCCATGCAAGATTGCCCGATACGGGAAATGGCGATAGAACTTGTGGCCGATGACTTTGAGATTACACTTTCAGTCTCTGACACCGGCCTCGGCCTGAACAACAAAGCGATAGAGACCTTGCAAGAACCTTTTCACACAACGCGACGATCAGGCGAAGGAATGGGCCTTGGGCTGGCTATTTCCACGGCGATTGTCAAAGAGCATAATGGCCGCATATCTGCCCACCAACGCAAGTCTGGAGGCGCGAGGTTCAGCGTAACCATTCCCCGCCTCGCAACACCGAAGGACCCGCAATGACGCAAAAACGAAATTATAGGGTGTTGGTTGTTGATGATGACCGCGAAATGCGCCAGTCGCTTGTACACTTGCTGGGCAAGGCAGGATTGGAAGTGGACAGTCTGGCAGACGCACACAATGTCATGGTCAAGGTCAATGCCATGTTGCCGGATGTCATCTTGTCGGACGTCACAATGCCCGGTCGTTCGGGGTTGGATCTATTGTCGGAAATTACCCAGGTCGACGGTCCGCCGGTTGTGCTCATTTCGGCGCATGGCGACATTCCAATGGCGGTCAAAGCGATCCAGGATGGCGCCTATAGCTTTTTAGAAAAACCTTTTGATCCCCGCAGGTTATTGACAATACTTGATCACGCTGCCGAAAAAAGGCGACTGACTGCCGACACGCAAAGATTGCGTGAACGGCTGTCAAACCTGTCCGGACTTGACCGCATTTTGTTGGGCGACAGCCCGGCTCTGGCAGATGTGCGCTCCCAGGTGCTCGACTACAGTCCTACAAATGCCAATGTTATGATCCTCGGAGAGACCGGAACAGGCAAAGAACTGGTGGCGCGCGCGCTGCACGACCTGAGCAATCGGGCGAACGGTCCGTTTATCGCGGTGAATTGTGCGGCACTGACAGTAGAGCGTTTCGAGGCGCAATTCTTTGGCGAAAAAGACCACACGCTTGGATTGTTGCGGCAGGTGGACACCGGCACTCTGTTTCTGGATGAGTTCAGCACCTGTCCACACGACAGTCAGGCCAAATTGCTGCGGGTTGTCGAAACCGGCGAGTTTGTCCCGGTCGGGTCTGATCAACCGGTAACGGTGAACGTGCGCATTGTGTCCGCATCCAATGAGAACCCCGAACAGGCGATCCGCAGCGGTGCGTTGCGAGAGGACCTGTTATACCGGCTGAATACGGTTGTGATCCCCCTGCCCGCGCTGCGCGACCGCAGGGACGATGTTGTCATTCTGTTTTCGCATTTTCTGCGCAGCAACGCCGCGCTTTATGAAATCGCACCCCCACAGATCACTGCCGAAGATATCGCCACCTTGATGGTCCACGACTGGCCGGGAAATGTGCGTGAATTGCGAAATGTGGCCGAACGCCGAGTATTGTCAGCCCGGCGCGGCAGCGGCAGTGTTGCCAGCGCCTTGCACATGAGCGACGACGTCGGTGACGTGCCGGAAACACTGCGCGAAGCCGTCGCGGCCTTTGAGCGGAGCTTGATTTCCAAAGCAATCCAGAGCCACCAGGGTCGCATGGACGCAACAGCCGAAGCCTTGGGTATAGGTCGCCGTACCTTGAACGAAAAGATCGTCAAACTGGGTCTGAATAAGTCCGACATTCTATAAAGCTGTGCGCGTCGCAATAGCCCCAAGACGCAAGGCCCGTTTTCTGACCTGACAACACTGGCCGGTCGGAACAATCTGAACCAACAAGATCAAATACTTTATAGTACTCTGTAGAGTGAACAACTTTATGTTGTATCGTTGCCAATATATTATGAAAATTCTTGGAATTGAAAGATTGCGTCGAATTGTATTGCTGATCTTGTTTTGTTCGTTTTAACCTCAGCACGATAGTGGGTTGATCACATTACAACGTACAGATGTTCCGTTTTCGCCACGTTTGGCAAAACCTCAGCCGTGGCCGTGGCATCCTCGGGGTAGTACGTGTTGTGACCCGCTCATGTTTGAAAACTTGCCCAAAGAGGTCTCGATGATTTTACTTCGATCCATCATTTTTCTCGCACTCACGCTCGGTGCTGTCTGGTATTTTTTAGCCAACCCGGACAGGCAGGCGGAACGCGCGCAGATCGAACAAGAGTTGCTCTTTGAGGCTGAACTGCGCGACGAGGCGCTGACAACAACGCTGGACAATTTCCAGCAGGCGGCATTGATGATCACACACAGCGCCGAGGCCAAAGCCCTGGCTGTGCCAAAGCAAGAGGTGTCGGTAAATTCAGCTTTTGTATCAGGCGTAGTAGTACCGCAAAGCGACCTGTTCGAAGACGAAGCAATCCAAAACCTGCAGGCTCTTGAGACGCTGACAGGGTTGGACGCAATCCGGATCTTGCGCAAAGATGCGGCGCAGGCCCTGCCCGCCGTAACACCACCGCCGACACTGGTTGCTGATGGCACCTGGGACACCGGCGTAGAGGCTGCGTTTCAAGGGCAGATCGGGCGTGCCTCCTATAACGATGAATACGGCAATCCAGTCTATGTATACTTCACCCCCTATTTTGTCGAAGACACCGTTCCGGCGATCGTTATCTCGGATGCGCATCTAAGTGCCGAGCAATCGCGATGGGACAATTCGCAATACCGGCTTGCCGTTACGGATGACGCAGGCAAGGTTATTCTGTCCAACGCCGTAAAAATTGGCGCCGAGATCATCGAAGTCGGGCACAAAATGCCAACTCTAAGCGCAACGATTATGGCGTCTGCGGCCAAACCGCCGTTGGTGGGGCCGTGGATTGTACGATCAGCAGCGGCGACGATCATCGCATTACTTGGCCTTTTTCTGTGGGAACAAAGGCGATCGCACCGTCGTATTGTGTCGGAATTGAAAGAGACCCGTCAAGTTAACGCGACGCAACTGCAGCAAAAGATCGAAGAGCAAACAACCGAACTGGGCGAGATCAAAGATCAATTGGCCACGAGCGAGAGCCTGGCAATGGTTGGGCATGTGTCCGCCTCGATCGGACAGGAAATTGAACCGCCGCTGTCGACCATTAAAACCGATGCCGAGGCTGCCTCGCAGTTTATTGACGACGGCAACACTGATTTGGCGCAACAAAACATCCGGAACATCTCGATCCTGACCGACCGTATTTCGCAGATTGTCGGAAACCTGCACGGATTTACGTCTTCTGAACCTTATCAGATCGAACCGGTGTCCCTGCGCCCTGTAGTTCACGACTGTGCCGTGGCCATGCTGGACCGCTATCCGTCGATTGGCGATTATTTCTTTATGGAAGTCGCCGATGACGTTCCCGACACCGCTTATGTGCGCGCCGACAAAGTGCGCTTAAATCAAGTCATTGGCACCCTGCTCTCGTCGTCTTGGGATGCATGTCGCGACCAAGACCAACCCGAGTTGGTCATCAGCATTCAGCGGTCAGCTGACAATTTTGTGATTGGTATGGACCACAACGGCCACAGCGACACACCAATCCACGCAGACGGCGGTCGGATTAACATTGGCGACACCACAAGTGACACCGCCGCCATTCGTGGCCCCGGCGTGGGTTTCACAATCGCGAAGTCCTTTATCGAGAGCATGAACGGACAGCTTGAATACAAAAACTCGGCCCTTGGCGGAGACAGAATGGAAATCATCTTGCCAAAATTCGGCAACGGTACCGTCTGATAGCGCAAGCCTGCCTATTTCCCTGATTGATGGCGATCCCGGCTGTTCCGTAGCGCCGGAACAGCGGCTTGGGCGCCGAGCCATCAGCACGTTTGCCAACCCCGAGCATTGGTAATGTCCACGCAGGCGTTGGCGATGCAACAACAGCCAACCAGCCAGCCAGTCCTGCGCAATCTCCGGCGGGCTTGCGCATAATTGAATGTCGCAGAAAACAGGTATATTAAGCAAATAGATCGCACAGCCAGCCAAACCCGCACTATTCGGTCGTCTTGCGTTAATATTCCAATTGAATGCTGGAAATCCCTTCAAATTTATGAAATTCAGCTTATCTAATAGCCGAAGTGACCTAACGCGAGGGACGCGAAATGATTTTGCCCGGTAGCCCCGAAATGAAATCTAAACTGGAAGCAGTTTTTG
>CAXMUJ010000095.1:0-45795 GCA_964196455.1 uncultured Myxococcota bacterium
GGCAGGCTGAACGACAGGTTGTCGACCAACAGTTTATCGCCATACGCTTTGGACAGGCCCTCGACCTCGATCACCTTGTCGCCCAGACGCGGGCCGTTGGGGATAACGATCTGGGCGCGACCAACTTTTTCACGCTCGGACGTGTTCGCCATTTCCTCGTAGGATTTGATCCGCGCTTTTTGCTTGGCTTGGCGGGCCTTGGCCCCCTGACGGATCCATTCCAGTTCGCGTTCCAGCGTTTTCTGGCGGGCTTTGTCGGATTTGGCTTCGTGCTGCATGCGCTTGGCTTTTTGTTCCAGCCACGCGGTATAATTGCCCTCGTAGGGAATGCCGCGACCGCGATCCAGTTCCAAAATCCAACTGGTGATATCGTCCAGAAAATAGCGGTCGTGGGTGACGATCAGGATCGTGCCTTTGTAATCCATCAGATGCTTTTGCAACCAAGCAATGGTTTCGGCGTCCAAGTGGTTTGTCGGCTCGTCGAGCAGCAACATGTCCGGGGCTTCGAGCAGCAGTTTACACAGGGCGACACGGCGGGCCTCACCGCCCGACAAGGTTGTCACGTCGGCGTCGTCAGGGGGACAGCGCAGCGCCTCCATCGCGATATCGATGCTGGCGTCAAGGTTCCACAGGTCTTGGGCGTCGATCACATCTTGCAACTCGCCCATCTTTATGGCGTTCTCGTCAGTATAATTCATCGCGAGTTCGTTATAATCGTCCAGAATGGCCTTTTTGTCGGCGACGGCCAGCATGACGTTTTCGCGCACGTTCAAGGTTGCGTCCAGCTTGGGTTCTTGGGGCAGATAGCCAACGGTGGCACCCTCTGCGGCCCAGGCCTCGCCGGAAAATTCAGTGTCGAGACCGGCCATAATCCGCATCAGTGTTGATTTACCCGAGCCATTGGCCCCAACCACACCGATCTTGACGCCGGGCAGGAACGACAGGCGGACATTCTCGAAGCATTTCTTGCCACCGGGGTAGGTCTTGGACACGCCGTCCATGTGATACACGTATTGATAAGATGCCATTTTGATCGCGCCTTCGGTCAGGGATTCATTTGCTGCTGGCACTTCTAGCGATTTCGGGTATCAAGGGCAATCGGGATAGGAGTGGTAATGTTCTCAAATTTGCCTATGGCGACGAAAGGCTTGCGCGTTGGTCTGTTGGGGGGGTCGTTTGATCCGCCACATGCGGGCCATGTGCATATTTCGCGCTGGGCATTAAAAGAGTTCGGACTGGATCAGGTCTGGTGGCTGGTCAGCCCGGGAAACCCGCTCAAGGCCGAGGGCCCGGCGCCGTTGCACCGCCGAATGGCCGCCTGTCGGGCGCTGGTCGATCATCCCCGTATCGTCGTCACCGATATCGAAGCCCAATTGGGAACGCGCTATACTGCCCAGACGCTGGCGCGTTTGTTCGAGCTATATTCCGGAGTTCGGTTTGTCTGGTTGATGGGGGCCGATAATCTGGCCGATTTCCATCGCTGGGATAAATGGGACCGGATCATGGAGAGCATACCGATCGGTGTTTTGGCCCGACCCGGAGAGCAAATCGCGGCTGGCTGTTCACCGGCGGCCCGGCGCTATCGCAATGCGCGGTTGTCTGCACGGCGTTCGACCGGATTGCCGTTTCAACAGGCGCCGTGCTGGTCGTTACTGACGGGTCCGATGAAGGATGTGTCGTCAACGGCAATCCGTGCGCGCGGTGACTGGCAAAGATAACGAGATTGTTTGGTTGTCATCACCGGTGCGCTTTGATTTACTCGATGGATGAGCGACCATACCAAAAGAACCCTAAGCCGCCGTGCCGTGTTGACCGGCTTAATGTCGAGCGCTGCCGGCACCGCCTTTGCAGCCGCGCCGCTGACATCCCTGCGTCCCAAATCACGCCCCGATGGATTGGCGGTCAGCCGGACTCTGGCACCTGTCAGCCCCGGTTTCGAAGCAATCGTGCGCAACGCAGGCTTGTCAGGTGACAAAAGCATTGTTTTGGTGGATTTGGCGTCGGGCCGGATATTGGAAGCACATGCCCCGAGCAAAGCCCTGCCGCCTGCCAGCGTGACCAAGGCGGTCACGACGCTGTATGGGCTGAACGCTTTGGGTCCGACCCACCGGTTCACTACGCGTATAGTGGCAACAGGACCGGTCAAAAACGGGATTGTTCAAGGGGATCTGATACTGGTTGCCGGCGGCGATCCCCATCTGGACTCCGAAGGGCTTGGCAATCTGGCGGATCAGTTGGTCGGGCGAGGCGTCAAAGGTATCACCGGTCGGTTTATGATCAATGCCGCATCGCTGCCCTACAATCGCGAAATTGATCCCGAACAACCGGTGCATGTCGGGTATAATCCGTCATTGTCGGGGATGATCCTGAATTTCAACCGGGTGTATTT
Source organism: uncultured Myxococcota bacterium (assembly GCA_964196455.1). Classification (GTDB taxonomy): domain Bacteria; phylum Pseudomonadota; class Alphaproteobacteria; order Rhodobacterales; family Rhodobacteraceae; genus Amylibacter. The sequence goes on from CAXMUJ010000095.1 coordinate 2,390, forward strand.
CGAATGGAAACGCGGTGGAAGCGGTTTCAGCCTGTCGATGAGTGCGCGTGGTGTGCGCTATCGCCCGGTGATGGACGGTATCAGAATGACGCTGTCAGGACGGGCTACGCCGACGTACACCTATCAAGATGTCGGCGACATTGAACGATGGTCGGTGCGGCGCGCGGCGCTTGGCAACGGTGGCAGTCGCTGGTTGCCGGTGCGTCGCCCGGTGGATTATGCTGCCGAAGCTTTTGTCAAAATAGCGTCATCCAAGGGAATTAAATTACGTCGCGGTGGGCAAACCAGTGCGGCGGCGGGCACGCTCTTGGCCGCTGAACAATCCGCTCAATTGCGTTTGATATTGCGCAGTATGTTGCGGTTCTCGACGAATATTACCGCCGAGGCCGTAGGCATGGCTGCGAGCCGCACAACCGATAAGACCACCCTGAAAATCAACCGCTCCGGCGCAAAGATGAGCGCGTGGATTAGCGACAGATTTGCCACGCAATCGTCGCGGTTTGTGGATCATTCCGGGTTGGGCGAAGGCTCGCGTATTTCAGCAGGTGATATGGCTCGCATTTTGCAATCTGACGGATGGCATGGCCAATTGCGACCGTTATTAAAAGACATCAATTTGTTGGATGACAAGCGCAAACGCGCCCCGATCAAAGGCGCCAAGGTTGCAGCCAAAACCGGAACTCTGAACTTTGCCAGCGCACTGGCAGGCTTTATCGACTGCCCAAATGGCCGACAGATGGCCTTTGCCATTTTTACCGCTGATCTCGATAAACGTGCCGCCATCCCCAAATCGGAGCGGGAAAAACCCGCAGGAGGCCAGACTTGGGCACGCGGATCGCGAGCGATGCAGCAAAAATTGCTGCGCCGCTGGATCAATACCTACGGGCTCGCTTAGTCGTTTAGACAGTCATGTGGCGTGCGCGTGCGCCCCATTCAATCGCCGCGGTGCGCAGGCGATCAATGTTCAATTCGTATCGCGTTTCCTGCAAAAACCGCAGCTCGGTTTCTCGCAGACGTCCGTCGGCTGCGGCGACGTCACAGCACAAGGCATAAGCGGTCTCGTAGAGCTTTGCTGGCAGCGCATCGCGGACCAACCCGAACAAAGCATCCAGACCGTCTTCTTCTTCCATCAACTCGTGGACGATATTTGAAACGCGACTCAGGTGATCGGCGTTGAAGCCGGCAAAGATCGGCAAGTGGTTGACGATGCGCTCAATCGACAAAAGTTCAACTGTCTTGATTTCCTGATCAGAGATCGACATAGCGACCATCATCGCGACCAATGCATCCTGGGGCGACCATGGTGATGTATTGTGATTTGCCTGGCTCATGTCTGGGACCTTCTATTGCGGTAGCACCAGAGTATTGAGCAAGCGACATGGGAGCAAGGGGAACTTGTCGCTCTGGCGTCGAACATTGGGCTTGAAATTGACCAAAATGCGGTTTTGGAAATCTTGACCCTGACGCGCAGGCACACTAGGAGGGCAAGCAAAGTTACCCGAAAGCGAATGACCATGTCTGAACTGCGTGAACGAGCGATGAAATCCAAAGCCTGGCCTTTTGAGGAGGCACGCAAGCTGGTTAAAAAGTTTGAACGCGGGGCTCCGGAAAAGGGATATGTTCTGTTTCAAACCGGCTATGGCCCGTCGGGTCTGCCGCATTCAGGAACTTTTGGCGAGGTAGCGCGCACAACGATGGTGCGGCGGGCCTTTGAAATCCTGTCCGAGATTCCAACCCGTCTGATCTGTTTTTCGGATGATATGGACGGGTTTCGCAAAGTGCCGACAAACGTCCCGATGCAAGACGCATTGGCCCAAGATCTGAACTTGCCACTGACCAAGGTTCGTGATCCCTTTGGCACGCACGAAAGCTTTGCGCACCACAACAATGCGCGTCTGCGCGAGTTTCTGGATGATTTCGGTTTTCAATATGATTTTGCGTCCTCGACCGAATATTACACGTCGGGCCGCTTCGACGAGACGCTGATCACAGCGCTGGAACAGTTCGACAAGATTATGGGCATTATGTTGCCAACGCTGGGGGATGAGCGCAAGGCGACCTATTCGCCATTTCTGCCGATTTCGCCCAAGACCGGTCACGTTTTGCAGGTGCCAACGTTGGAGCGCAACATCGCCAAAGGCACGATTGTGTACCAAGAGCCAGACGGCGAGCGCGTCGAAGTTCCCGTCACCGGCGGCAATGTGAAAATGCAATGGAAGCCGGATTGGGCGATGCGTTGGGCCGCTTTGGGTGTGGACTATGAAATGTCGGGCAAGGATTTGATCGACAGTGTAACTCAAGCGACAAAAATCTGTAGAGTATTGGGCAAACGCCCGCCGCAATCGCTGAGCTATGAGTTGTTCAACGACGAAGACGGCAAGAAAATTTCGAAATCCAAGGGTAATGGCCTGTCGATGGAGGAATGGCTGACATATGCCGCGCCAGAGAGCATGCAATATTTTATGTATCAAAAACCGAAAACAGCCAAGCGGTTGTATTTTGATGTGATCCCCAAAGCGGTGGATGAATATCACCAGCAACTGCGCGCCTACGCCGATCAGGATGCCGCGCAACGTCTGGCAAATCCGGTTTTTCATATCCATGGTCATAATGTGCCCGCGTCCGATATGGTTGTGCCCTTTAGTATGTTGCTGAATGTGGCCTCCGTTTCCAGTGCCGAAACCAAAGAGGCCATGTGGGGCTTTATCCAGAAATATGCGCCGGACGCATCGCCTGATACACATCCAAATCTGGACGCCGCCGCCGGATTTGCCGTGCGTTATTACCATGACTTTGTAAAACCGGCGAAAACCTTTCGCGCGCCCAGCGATCAGGAACGTGCGGCCTTGGCCGATCTGGCCTCGGCGCTGGCGGACAAGGATGTGGCCTTGGCGGCGATTGCGCGCAAGAATGCGGATATGGGCAGTGACGCGGCCTTGCCCGAGGCCAACTATTCTGACGCGGATTTCTTGCAATCCATCGTCTTTGCTATTGGCAAAAACCACGGGTTTGACCCGCTGCGTGATTGGTTCAAGGCGATTTACGAGGTTCTGTTGGGTGCGTCCCAAGGACCGCGGTTCGGCGGTTTTATCGCGCTCTACGGTGTTGAGGAAACTGTTGTGCTGATCGAGCAGGGATTGCGCGGCGAATTGGGCTGACACCCGTTCTCTGTCAAAGACCGAGGTGCTGATCTTTAGCCCTCGATATCGCCCTTATCCAGACGATACGCTTTGCCAAATCCACCGTTCAGTGTTGCGCTCAACACGGTGAAGCGGACAAAATGGAAATCGGCGAAATCGATATAGAGTTTGGATTTTGGGTATACGCCAAGGTATTGCCGCCTCAGGTCGCGATGTTGGACTGGCGACAGTGCTTGAAATTCGGAAGTGCACGTCAGCGTCAACCGCGGATGGGTCAGCGGATCGCCTTTCGGCCCCGGCTGGCCGATCAACAGTGAACAGCGCTGGTCCTGCCGCAATGACTTGCTGTGATCCGACAAGTCGGAAATCAACGAAACCAATCCAAAGACTGGTAGAAATACCAGCGAAATACGGGTCACTTGCGGATGTCCGGTGTTGGGTTGTAAGCTGGCTAGCGACGCAAAGCGGCTGCCCTGCAACAGCGCCTGCGAAGTACCGCGTGCAAAGTCGTCCGTATCCTGGATCAAATCGGGCATGTCGTTCCTCTTTGCTGCCAACGGCCTGTTGTCTGGCCATGATATAGATCAAAACAACCGACGCCACTTTGGGCTATGGTAAATCGAAAGCAAAGGAGAAAACCATGTATAAAAATATTCTTGTACCCATCGCAATGGAGCATTCCAAAGATACATCAAAGGCAATGGAACTGGCGCAATTGTTGTTGGACAGCGATGGCACTATTACGCTACTGACGGTTCTGGAAAAAATTCCGGCCTATGTCGCCCAACAAGTGCCAGCAGAAGCGTTTACGGACAACCGCATTGAGGCCAAAGCCGCGTTGAAGGCCGACGCAGGCGGTGTCAAGAACGTTAAGACAGCAGTCGTTGATGGGCATGCGGCAACTACAATACTGGGCTTTGCTGACGATAATGGCTCGGATTGCATCGTGATTTCTTCGCACCGACCGGGTTTGCAAGACTATTTACTGGGCTCGACTGCCTCGCGGGTTGTGCGCCACGCCAAGGCCTGTGTGCATGTGATCCGATGATAGGGGCTTGGGTTTTGGCATGGGCTTGTTACACTGTTCAATAGGAGGAACCCCATGCCGAATATTTCCAAGACCCAATCGTTGCAAACTGTATTGACCACTTTCGAGGTGACGCCGGGAACCTGTGAAGATTTGCTGGAGGCTCTCAATGATGCTTATGAGAGCGTCATTAGTAAACAAGCGGGCTTTATCGCTGCAGGCCTTCATGTGAACGACGCGCAAACCCGGATTGCCAATTACTCGCAATGGGAACGGCGCGAAGATTTTCAAGCTATGCTGCGCACCGAAGAAATGCGCCGCCGCAATCGCAAGATCAGCGCTATGTGCAAAAGTTTTGAACCGGTGTTGTATGAGGTCAACGCAGTTTTTTGAGACCTGCTTTCGCAGGTTTTGGCGATAGTTTTATCGCAACATTTGAAAAAACTGAGGCCGTGGCGTCGTGCCACCAGATCCGCAAGAGGTGGGCCTAAAAAATTGGTGTGCGGGTGCCCTATGAATGCTCGATCTTCCTATCAGAGCACACTGGCCACCCGCCACCGAACATTTCTACGCGCCCGAAAAGATCCCGTATATGGTCGTTTTTGACAGTTGCTGTTGGGCCAATGGTCGTGCAGTATACTGCGAAATGCGGGGATGGCCTTGGATAGGGCTGTTTTACAGCGTAAAATCAGGGAGAAGAAAATGAAAAGAACAGCGACAATATTAGGCCTTTTGTTGGCAAGTGCGGGTGGGCTTCAGGCGGCCGACCTTGGCGCCGTGGACGAGCCGATCAAACTGGCGATCAATGAATGGACCGGCCAACATGTCTCAACCCATATTGCGGGAAATATGCTCGAAGCCGCAGGCTACAAAGTTGAATATGTAACTGCCGGTTATATGAACATGTTCCAGGCGATGGCAGACGGTGAAGTGCATGCCGCACTAGAGCTGTGGAGCTCGAATGTCTCGGAGCAGTTCGGCCAACTGGAAGCCGAGGGCAAACTGGAAGACCTTTCCGACCTTGGTCTGTCAGCGCGCGAAGGCATTGCCTATCCCGCTCACGTCGCAGAGATTTGTCCGGGCCTACCGGCATGGGAAGCCTTGAAAGCCTGTGCAGGGCAATTCGCAACCGCCGAGACATTGCCGATGGGACGCTTGATCGACTATCCAGCCGACTGGGGCACACCCGGCGCGGATCGTTTGGGCGCTCTGGAACTGCCATTCAAGGCTATTCCTGCCGGATCCGAAGGCGCGTTAATCACCGAAATTCGGGCGGCCACAGAAAAGAAAAGCCCGTTGTTGATCACGTTCTGGCAACCGCACTGGGCGATGTCCGCCTATGACCTGCAGTGGGTTGCATTGCCGAAAGGTGAAGCGGCCTGTTATGAGGATCCTGCTTGGGGAACAAATCCCAATTCGGTCAATGACTGTGATTTCCTGCCAGCGCGTATCTTCAAGGGCGGATGGCCCGGAATTCAGGCCAAATGGCCAGCGGCTTATGAAATCCTGACAAACTACAGACTGTCCACCGAAGCACAGCAACCGATGATGGGCGCGATTGATGTCGACGGCAAGTCGCTGGAAGATGTCACAGCAAGCTGGATGACAGAAAACGAGGCTGCTTGGCGGCCAGTTGTTGATGCGGCCATTAAATAGACTGTGACCGACATGACCCAAGAGGTTCCGGGCGCTGCACCTGCCATATCGTGTAAAAATGTATGGCAGGTTTTCGGCGAAAATGCCGAAAGCAAACTGTCCGCAGCTTTGGAAAAATTTGGCGACGACAAGACAAGCGTCGCCAAATCTCTGCACGATCAAGGGCTTATCCCTGCTGTGCAGGATGTAACCTTCGATATCCAAGAGGGCGAGTTGTTCGTTATTATGGGCTTGTCCGGCTCGGGAAAATCCACATTAATCCGATGCATTTCGCGTTTGATCGACGCGACAGGTGGTGATGTCCTGATCGAGGGCGAGAGCATTCTGTCAGCCAGCAAGCAAAGGCTGATTGATCTGCGCCGACGTAAATTGGGCATGGTGTTTCAGCACTTTGGTCTGTTCCCGCACATGACTGTGGCTGAAAACGTCGGCTTTCCGCTCAAAATGCAAGGCATGGGGCGCAAGGAACGCCGCGCACGCGCGTTAGACGTCATAAATATGGTGGATTTGACCGGGCGCGAAGAAGCCTTTCCGCGTGAATTGTCCGGTGGGCAACGTCAACGCGTCGGCATCGCCCGCAGCTTGGCCGTGGATCCCGATATCTGGTTCCTCGACGAGCCGTTTTCCGCGCTGGACCCGTTGATCCGGCGACAATTGCAGGACGAATTTCTGAGCATTCAAGCCAATTTGAAGAAATCCATCGTCTTTATTACCCATGACATAACCGAAGCGCTGAAACTTGCAGACAGGATCGCGATTATGAAAGATGGCGTGGTTGTGCAAATTGGAACGCCGACGGAAATTGTCTTGCGACCGGTCAACGATTATGTGCGCGAGTTTTCCAAAGATGTTGCCAAGGGGCGGCACGCACGGGTGGCTTCTGTCATGCAGTCGGGCGGCGAAATGCCGGACAAGGGACCTGACGATCCGGGATTGCGAACCGATATGACACTGGATGCGGCTTTGGCATCGTGTATGTCACTCTATGAGCCGGTTCCGGTTTGGGACAAGGCCGGTAAAATGGCCGGTATGGTGCGCCCCAGCGATTTGGCGGCCGCCTTGCACGCCGAAGAAACATGAATTTATCGTCCATGTTGGGCCGTTTTCCGGCTCAAAAGTCTGAAATTACTGCGGCTCTGATTGTGGCGATTGTCGGGGCCCTGTGTCTGGTGTTGTCGCCCAGTCTGCCTTGGCTTGGGAAATTTCCGGACACGCTTACGTTGCCGATGACCGAATGGATCGGAACCGGACTGACCTGGTTTCTGGAACAGATTAAACCGGCTGCGCGGCTATTCTCGGGAGCACTGTCGTATCCAATGCATTGGGTGCAGGTGGTTCTGGTCTGGACGCCCTGGCCGCTGGTCATTGGGCTGGTTGTCGGATTTGGCTGGTATGTCGGCGGCACCAAGATGGCTATTTTGGGGTTTTTGGGGTCGGGGTTTGTATTGGCGTCCGGATACTGGGTAGAGAGCATGAATACACTGGCACTGGTCACTTTGTCGGTGCCGTTGGCTTTGATATCCGGTGGCGCTATTGGTGTGCTGGCCTATGAATATCCTCGCATCAAAAACGGTGTTCAAACCTTGCTGGATGTGATGCAGACCGTGCCTACTTTTGCCTATCTGACACCGTTGTTGCTGTTGTTTGGTTTTGGCCCGGTTGTTGGACTTATCGCCTCGGCGATCTATGCAGCGCCGCCGATGGCGCGCAATGTTCTGTTGGGACTGGAACGCGTGGACGCAGACGTGAAAGAAGCGGCGGTCATGAGCGGCGGCAATCGTTTTCAACAGTTATTTCTGGTCGAGATCCCAACCGCACGCACCCAGATAATGATCGGTGTAAACCAATGTCTGATGGCGGCCCTGTCGATGGTGATCATCGCCGCCGTGATCGGTGGTTTCAACGACATTGGCTGGGAGGTCCTGTTGACGATGCGCAAAGCCCAGTTTGGTCAGAGCTTGTTGGCCGGTCTGGTTGTTGTTGTCTTCGCGATCCTTATTGACCGGATGAGCCACGCGGTGGCGGTGTCGCGCAAACGGTTTGACCGACGTGTCGTCTTGGGGCTGGCCGCGGTTGGGCTGGCGGTCTCGGCCTTTACCTTTGGTCGATTGCCCGATCCCGCCACCTATACTTTTTTTGACCCGACTGCCGCGACTGTTGACGCCGGTTTGGGACAGTTTACGGCAACATATGGTAAATCGTTGGACCAGATTAAAAACGGTGCCATGTTTTACGCTCTTTTACCGCTGCGCATAGGACTGGATAATGCGGTACTGCCCTTTACCTGGGGGTTTCAATGGACCGTTTCGCACAGCATGATGTTGTTCGCAGTGGCGATTGCGTTGGGTGGGGTTTTGGCGCTGCGAGGCCGGGTGGCGTGGGGCTTGGTTTTGGTCATCGCCACCGGTGTCGTTGAAACCGGTATCGTGGACATGCCGTGGCCGTTTGTACTGGTTGGTGCGAGCGCCGTGGGTTGGTTGTCTGGCGGGCGCAAACTGGCAATTTTCACGCTGCTTATGCTGAGCGTTATTCTGTTGTCCGGCCTGTGGGACCGCGCCCTGCTGTCGACCTATCTGGCCGGCGTGTCAGTGGTTGCCTGCGCTGTGGTCGGCGGCATGATTGGTCTGCTGTGTGCGGTGAGCCCAATGGCGTGGCGTATTGCGCGGCCGGTCTGTGATATGTTGCAAACGATACCTCTGTTTGTGTTTTTGATCCCGTTCCTGATGTTCTTCCAAATCGGTGAATTTTCGGCGTTTCTGGCGATATGTGCCTATGCGGTCGTCCCTATGATCCGGTATACCCGTCACGGGCTGGTCAACATCCCCGAAGACCTGATAGACGCCGCGGTCTCTTCGGGGGCGACGCGGTGGCAAATCATGCGCGAAGTCCGTGGACCCTATGCCGCCCCGACAATCCTGCTGGGTTTGAACCAGACGATCCTGTACGCGTTTTCCATGCTGGTAATTGCAGCACTGATCGGCACAACCGGTTTGGGGCAATCAATCTTTCTGGCGCTTGGTCAGGCCGATGTCGGCTTGGGCATTGCAGCGGGTGGTGCCATGGCCATTCTGGCCTTGGTCGCTGACCGGTTGGTTCAGGGGTTTGCCGAAGAACGACGCAAGGCGTTGGGTCTCTAGCGCTCGATCGCTGCCGGGCAAGCCTGCGGTGCTAGTCTACATGATGGCAGGCAACTTCGTGGTCTTCGGATTTTTGGGTGAGCGTGGGTATATCGCTGGCACAAATTGCCGTTGCACGTGGACAGCGGGTTCGAAACACACAACCGCTTGGCGGGGCCAGCGGGCTGGGCAGGTCGCCTTCCAGCAAAATTATATCCTTGTTGCGCTCGACCGAAGGATCGGGAATTGGCACAGCAGATATCAGCGCCTGCGTATAGGGATGCAAGGGATTGGCGAACAGGGCATCGCGGTCTGCCAGTTCCATAACCTTGCCCAGATACAGAACCATGACCCGGTCCGAGATATGTTTGACCACGGACAGGTCATGGGCAATAAACACCAGCGACAGACCCATTTCCCGTTGCAAATCCATCAACAGATTGATGACTTGTGCCTGAATGGAGACATCCAGCGCTGACACGGGTTCATCGCATATGATCAGGTCGGGCTCTACAATCAGGGCGCGGGCAATGCCGATCCGCTGACATTGCCCGCCCGAAAACTCGTGCGGATAACGGTTGATCTGGTTTGGCAACAGGCTGACCCGCTCCATCATCTTTTTGACCCGAAGCTTTACCTCGTTCTTGGGCAGTTTCGGGTGGTGGGTGCGCAGGGGTTCAGCAATAATTTCGCCCACGGTAATACGCGGGTTCAGAGCGGCCAACGGGTCCTGAAACACCATCTGGATTTTGGACCGGTATGTCATCATCTGCGATTTTGACGTCGCCAACAGATCTTGTTGACCCATCCACACAACACGCCCCGATGACGGAACCATACGGATTAGTGCACGCGCGAGCGTCGACTTTCCGCACCCCGATTCACCAACTATTCCAAGGGTTTCACCTTGTTTGAGCGTGAAATTCACGCCGTGAACCGCGCGCAGCACCCGTGGTGGTGTCCACGGCATGTCGCCTGCTGACCGGATTTGAAAGGCGACCGTCAAGTCTTCGACTGACAGGATATCGGTCATTCGACATCCTCCAGTGCTTTCCAACAGGATATCTGTCGGTCCGGCCCCATTTCCGTCAATTCGGGACGTTCGCGATGACATCTTTCGCCGACAACACTACACCGCGGTGCAAACGGGCATCCTGCGGGCGGGTGCAACATGTTTGGCGGGCTGCCACGGATTGTTCTAAGCTCTTCATCAACACCATCAATGCGAGGAATGGCGCTCAACAATCCGCGGGTATAGGGGTGTAGAGGGGCGGCGAAAATATCCTCTGTGGAGGCATGTTCCATCACCTGACCACCGTAGAGCACAAGCACATCCTGCGCGAAACCGGCAACAACACCCAGATCATGGGTGATCAGGATTGCCGCCATGCCAAACTCGCGCTGCAGGTCGCCAAACAAGGTCATTATCTGGGCCTGAACCGTTACGTCCAGCGCCGTGGTTGGCTCATCTGCGATCAACAGTTTGGGCCGCGTTAACAACGACATGGCAATCATAACCCGCTGACGCATACCGCCTGAAAATTCATGCGGAAACAGCGTGGCGCGGGCTTTGGCATCCGGGATTTTTACGGCGTCCAGCATGCGAACCACTTCGGTTGCGGCGTCACGCTTGCTCATGCCCTTGTGGTGCAACAAGACCTCAGCCATTTGATCGGTCACGCGCATATACGGGTTCAGCGATGTCATCGGATCTTGAAATACAATCGAGATCTCTGATCCACGGACCTTGTTGATCTCTTTGAGCGGAATATTCAGGATTTCCTGACCGTTGAACTTTACCGAACCGCTGGCTTGGCCGTTGCGCGCCAACAGGCCCATCATCGCAAACGCGGTCTGGCTTTTGCCGGATCCGCTTTCCCCGACAATGGCCAGAGAACTGCTTTGTTCCAGCCCGAAGGATAAATTGTCGACTGCAGTCACGTCGCCGTCGTTGGTTTTGAAATTGACGGTCAGGTTTTTTACATCCAGCAGGGCCATATCAATAATCCTTGGGATCGAGCGCATCGCGCAGACCGTCACCGACGAAGAACAAGGCAAACAGCGTCACAACAAAGAAAAACAGCGGACAGACCAGTTGCCAAAGCGTTCCGTATTGCATGGTTCCTGCACCCTCATTTATCAGGGCACCCCAAGACGTCAGCGGTTCCTGAACGCCCAGTCCGAGGAAGCTGATGAAGCTTTCGATCAGGATCATTTCGGGCACCAAGAGCGAGGCGTAGACAATGACGACGCCCAACAAGTTTGGAACGATGTGGCGCACTATAATTTTATAGCTGGAAACTCCTGTCGCCCGTGCAGCCTCGATAAATTCGCGATTTTTCAGCGACAGTGTTTGCCCGCGCACAATCCGGGCCATTTCCAGCCAGGACAACAACCCAATTCCCAGAAACAGCAAAGCGATGGATCGTCCGAACATTGTCAGCAATAAAATGATAACGAACATATAGGGAATGGCCATCAGGATATCGACAACCCGCATCATGATGTCGTCGACCCAACCGCCGATAAACCCTGCTGTGGCACCGTAAAGCGTTCCGGCGAACACCGCGATGACAGCGCCGACAACGCCTACCATCAGCGATATTTGCGTGCCTTGAACAATCCGCGCGTACATATCGCGGCCCAATTCGTCGACGCCGAGATAATGTCCGTTCGCGATCGAGGGGCCGCCAATTTCAGCAACCTGCCCAATGATCGTAAAGTCGATTTCATCATTGGGATACTGTGCGAACAGCCCGCCAAACAGCGCAAAGGCCGCCACCAGGATCAGCACCACAAGACTGGTCATAGCGGCCTTGTTATGGCGAAAACGTTTGCGCGCATCCGCCCAGGGGCTCCGGCCCTTGACCTCGTGCTCGACCATCGTTTCAGCCAATGACTGCATTTTATGGGCGTCGATTTGCATGGCTAATACCTGATCTTTGGGTCGATCCAAGCATAGAGGATATCGACCACAAGGTTGAACAGGATTTTGAGCGATCCCAACAGAATAGTAATACCCATCATCACCGGATAGTCTCGGTTGAACGCCGCGTTGACAAAAAACAATCCAATGCCGCCGGTCGAGAAAAATATATCAATGACAACAGAGCCGGTGATCATCGTCACGAAAGTTGGTCCCAAGTAGGAAATCACCGGCAGCATTGTTGGTTTTAGCGCATGTTTGAGAATGATATCCTTGGTCGGCAAGCCCTTGGCGCGCGCCGTCCGGATGTGGTTAGCATTCAGCACTTCGAGCATCGAGGATCGGGTCAAGCGCGCGATAGAGGCCATGAATGACGTTGACAGGGCCACCACGGGCAACACCAGATGCGCAATGTCGCCACCTTCCCAACCACCGCCGGGAAACCAGCCGAGCCAGAGGCTGAACACCAGCACCAGAATTGGTGCCATAACAAAATTTGGTAAAACCTGTGCGCCAATGGAAAATCCGACGGCCAGATAATCCAGCCACGTATTTTGACGGATTGCAGCCGCAATACCCAGGCTGACCCCAAAGACGACAGCGACAATAAATGAAATCAAGCCGTATTTGAGGGTAATAGGAAAGCCCTTGGCAATAATCTCGTTCACGCTCCGGTCCTTGAACGCATAAGACGGCCCAAAGTCAAAATGCACCGTGACATTGATCAGATAGGTCCAGATTTGCTTGTACAGCGGTTGATCCAAGCCGTATTTGGCATTCAAATTGTCAATAATGACCTGCGGTAAGGCCCGCTCGGTTGTGAACGGCCCGCCGGGTGCTGCGTACATAAGCAGAAAGGACATGACAATAAGGATCACCAAAGTGGGGATCGCCACCGCTATACGCTTCAGAATGAAATTGAACATTAAACCAAACCCAATCGACAAGACGGAAAAGGGCGCACCACAGATGCGCCCTTTGGTTTGGTTATTTTTCTACGCGATACATATCGCGTGAATACCAGTTTTGCATCAGGTTATCGAAAGGCCAGCCCATCACGTCGTCCTTGACCATAATCGCCGATGTGTATTGATAGATCGGTACAATTGGCATGACATCGGCCAGAATTTGCGCAGCCTTGGTATAGTTTTCTGCCGGATCAGCTTGGGTTTTCGACTCTGCCAGCAACCGGTCATATTCGTCGGACGCGAATTTTGCGGCATTGAACGTTGAGCTCGACGTCAACAGATCCAAATAGGTCGAGGCCTCGTTATAGTCGCCACACCATGCATAGCGCGCCAGATCATAATCCTGGTTACGCATATTTGTCAGGTGTACTTTCCACTCGTTGTTCGACAGTTGGATGTCGGCACCCAGCTTTTGCTTCCAGAATTGCGACGCGGCGATTGCGATTTTCTTGTGTGCCTCGTCGGTGTTGTAGCTGATGGTCAGCTTAAGCGGATTGTCAGGTCCGTAACCGGCCTCAGCCAGCAGAGCTTTGGCTTTGGTATCGCGTTCGGCTTGGGTCCAGTTCGCCCACTCCAAAACCGGCTTGGTAAAGTTCGCTGTTGCCTGATGGGTGAAATTAAAGGATTCGTATTGACCACCTTGCAGGATATTTTCAGTGACAACACGACGGTCCAATGAATAGGCCAAGGCTTTGCGTACCCGCACATCCTTTAGGGCCTCGGGGCCTTTTTCGCTCATGTTCATCCAATAGACGTAAGAGCACGACCGCGGGTTCGAATGGGTTTCGTCGGGACGTTCTGCTTCCAGTCGTGGATACTGACCCGAGGGGACCAATGTTTTGTCGACATCGCCAGCAAGATAGCGCGTCAGTGCGATATTCTCGTCATTGATAATCAGACCAACGGTTTTCTCGATGATTGTCGCGTCATTGTTCCAATAGAGCGGATTGCGCTCGCGAACAACTTTTTCGCCGGGCTCATATTCGGTCAGAACATAGGCACCATTGCCCACCAGATTGCCCGGCTTTATCCAGTCGGACCCCAGTTTTTCGACAACCTTTTGCGGAACCGGAAAGGTCGACGCATGGGTCAGCATTGACACGAAATAGGGTAGGGGCGTTTCCAACTTCACTTGAAATGTTTTGCTGTCCAAGGCTTTTACACCCAGATCTTCCAGCGGTTTCTCGCCCGCGATAACCGCCTTGGCGTTCACAACCGACATCAGCTCCATATACCATGCATATTCAGATGCAATTTCCGGATTAGACAGACGCCGCCAGGCAAAGACGAAATCCTGCGCAGTGACAGGGTCGCCGTTTGACCATTTGGTGTCACGCAGTGTGAACGTGTATGTCAGCTTGTCATCTGACACGGTCCAACTCTCGGCGGAACCGGGGATCTGACCACCTTGTGGGTCATCATTGACCAAGCCCTCAAAGATATCGCGGAACACTTCTGCGCCGTTCACATCTGTTGAAATATGGGGGTCCAGTGATTGCAGATCGTCGAGCAACCGATAGGTGAATACCTGATTGTCCGACAGTTTCATGCCGTTCATCATTTTGTCAGCCGCAAAGCCCGGTGTAGATATTGCAATACCGATTGCGGCGCTGAGAAATAGTTTCGTTTTCATAATTAATCTCTCCTATGTTGGGATTTTCGCGCTCTTTTGGGCACGTAATTGGCCAAAGGTTTGCAGGTTCTCTGGCGTTTGACAAGATTTTTAGCACTCAAATCACGTGAGGGAATGCGGTGAGCACTGCAAAAATGACCCTGCCTGGCGACAGGGCCGAGCGGTCAGGAACGCGTCGAATGTTTAACGCGCTATACGCTATTCTACAGTGCTACCCGGTATTTTTCCAGTTTTCCGCGGTCAACAGTGACACCCAATCCCGGGCCTTGTGGGACTTTGACACGGCCGTTTTTAACCGTAAACGGTTCCGTCAGGATGTCGTCTTGGGCATAGTAGGTGGCCATATAAAACTCGCAGTCCAAAACCAGATCGGGAATGGCGGCCATAAGATGCGTGCCTGCTGTGTGGGCCAGTCCGGTCTCAAACATACAGCCGCCGTAAACCTCGATACCGGCAGCACGAGCAATTGCCGCGACGTTTAACGCACGCCGAATACCGCCGGATTTCATGATTTTGAGTGAGAATATATCAGCAATCCGGTTGTGCGCAGCCAACAGCGCCTGCTGGGGATTGAACACAGACTCGTCGGCCATAATCGGCGTGTCGATCGCCCGTGTAATTGCGGCCATCACGTCGCGCTCGTGCATTTTCACAGGTTGCTCGATAAATGTCAGCCTAAAGCCTTGCAAGTCGCGAATTTGCCGGATCGCATCATAGGCGGGCAAGCCTTGATTATAGTCGACACGTATGTCGATATCCGCGCCATAGATCTGGCGTAGTTTTTCCAGCCGCATTAAGTCAAAGCTGTGCCCCGCAAAACCAGTTTTGACTTTGAATATGCGAACGCCATCATCCCACATTGCGGCGATGTCATCCAAATCGGCAGCAAAGTCGGGGTTGGCAACAGAGAAACTCATGCCAATATCATCGCGGAACTGGCCACCAACCAATTCGCAGACCGACAGACCGCTGATGTGTCCGGTGATATCAAGCAATGCCGTTTCAAGGGCGGCCTTGGCTTCGGAATGGCCAACCAGAACCTTGTCAGCCATAGTCATATGCTTCTCAACTTGCACAGGATCTTGGCCCATCAGATGCGGGCGCAGGTGCACATCCAATGCCACGGCATTGCCGCCGGCGGTTCCGGTAAACACCGGCCAGGGACTGGCCTCGCCCCATCCGGTAATGCCGCTGTCTGTTATCAGTTCCAGTATCACCGATGTAATTCCCGCCACATCGCCGCTGCCATGCGAGTGCACCGCCCTAGCAGGGATTGATATGATGTGAACCTTCATGTCGGTAATTTTGTGGTCGCTCATAGTACGGTCCCGGGCGCTGGCTTTGAGTGGTGTCGCTGTTCGCGGGCGTCAGACGGGCCGGTGACGGTAAAGGTCAATCGAGTGTCCGGGATCAACGTAAAAATTGCACACACCACTAAATACATTCGCCACAGAAGGTCAAACACAAATTGACGGACGATCCCGAACAAACGACACTGCCAACCACGGATGTGTACAGGGCAGGCAGGAGGCAAGCATGCAAACAGAATTTGGCGGCAAAACCATTTACGGGGCCAACTTGGGTATTTTGATGCTGGAAACCCGGTTCCCCCGCATTCATGGCGACATCGGCAACGCGAATACTTGGCCATTTCCGGTCCAGTACCGCATCGTGCGAGGCGCCACACCTGACAAGGTCGTGCGCAACGATCCGCGATTACTTGCAGACAAGTTTATTGCGGCGGCACAGGATCTGGTTGCGTCAGGGTGTGATGGCATTACGACGAACTGCGGCTTTCTGGCGTTGATACAAGATCAAATATCGGCGTCTGTACCTGTGCCGGTTGCGACCTCGTCACTGATGCAAATTCCGATGATTCAACAGGTATTGCCCACCGGCAAACGGGTTGGTGTTCTGACAATTTCCAAAGAAACTTTGAGTGCTGATCATTTGCGCTCCGCGAATGCACCGATTGATACACCGATTGTTGGAACGGAGGCGGGGCGTGCCTTTACCAACGAAATCCTCGGCGACAGCCAAAGTATTAACTTTGCCGACTGCCGACTGGATGTTTTGGACGCGGCGACACAACTCGTGACCGACTATAACGATATCGGAGCGATTGTTTTGGAGTGCACCAATATGACGCCCTACGCCGCAGATGTTCGTAAACTGACCGGCCTGCCTGTGTTCTCGATCTATAGTTTTGTGCGCTGGTTTCAGCAGGGGTTGGTGCCCGACAGGTTTCAACAAGAACTGGACGACCCAACGCTTGGCTTGGTTGGGCGTTAGAAATTCGGCTGTCCGCTTGGGGTGCCGGGGTGTCAGTCTGACGGCACGTACAGTTGCGAAAAAGCGATGCGGACGACGTCTTTTGTTTGGTCACTGCGTCGCTCGATGTGAGCGCGCAGGGCGGCCAGCGCGGCGTCGGCATCGCGGCGCGACACGGCATCGCAAACCACCCGGTGTGCGCTCAATTGCGCCGAGCTGTCAGAACCCGGCGAATTTCCGGAGCGCAATTGGCGCAAATTGATCATCCGGACATACCGTATGCGATCATTTACGTTTTTCAGCATTTTCAGCAGTTCACCATTCCCAGAGAGGCTTGCCAGACGCAGATGGAACTCTTCGTCCATTTCAACCAGACGGGCGACATCCGAGCAGGTGTCATAAAAACCCTCTGTCTGGTCCAAATAGGTGCAAAGCTCGGCTATATCCGCATCACTGGCCCTTGAAATGCCGCGTTTGACAGCTTCTGTTTCAATCGCAATGCGGGCCTCATATAAATCAGAAATCCGGTTCGGGCTGAGTGCACGACAGAAAAAACCGCGGCCGTTTTTGAAGGTCAGAAAACCCTCGGCAACCAGTCGGTTAAGGGCCTCTCGCAACGGTGTGCGGCTGGTGCCCAACGCGGTGGTCAGCGTGCTCTCGTTGAGCCGCTCTTCGGGTTTGAACTCGAAATTGATCGTCATATCCCGAAGCCGGTCATAGGCCCGATCAACGCTGCTTTGCTGGGATGTCATACAGAATCCAATGCTGAATTTGTTGATTTTCTTATACACCAAATGGAATACAAGATACGAGAAAATTGTCTTCACAACCTTATAAAGAGCTGTATACAATCTGGTAGACAATCGCAAAACGCCGAATCAGGCACGGTGTTTCGGTTCCATATTGTACCGAAGGGGGTCATTGTGACCAATAAACTAACCGGCGCCGAGGCAATGGTTCGCTCGCTCGAAGCCCATGGCGTGACGCATATATTCGGCCTGTGTGGTGATACGACTTTGCCGTTTTATGACGCGATGTACAATCTGGACCACGGTATCACACATGTCCTGACCCGCGACGAACGCTGTGCCACCTATATGGCGGATGCCTATGCGCGGGTGACCGGCAAGGTCGGTGTTTGCGAAGGGCCATCCGGCGGCGGGGCCACTTATATTCTGCCCGGTTTAATCGAAGCAGGAGAGTCGTCCTATGCGGTTCTGGCAATTACCACGGATATCTCGGTGGCCTCATACGGTAAATACCCGCTGACCGAAGTCGATCAAGAAGCTCTGATGCGCCCGTTGACCAAGTTTAATACCGTGATCAAACGGGCCGACCATATTCCCCGTATGGTGCGCCAGGCCTTTCGGGCGATGACAACAGGACGACCCGGATCGGCACATTTGGGACTGCCATACGACATTCAATATGACGCAGTGCCTGTTGACGACGTTTGGGCCGATGCCCAACTTCAGACATTTCCGGCCTACCGCGTTGGGCCAAACTCATCGGCGATAGCGGCGGCATCGACCGCAATATTGTCGGCAAAACGCCCGTTGATCGTCTGTGGCGGCGGTGTCGTTATTGCCAGCGCGATGGGCGAGCTGGACCGGTTGGCCAGCCGGTTGGACATCGCAGTTGCCACATCCATTTCCGGCAAAGGCTCGTTGTCCGATCAAAATCCGCAGTGTCTTGGGGTTGTCGGGTCGAATGGCGGAACCGACGAGACCTGGGAAATGATGATCGACGCCGATCTGGTGATCTTTATGGGGTGCCGTGCCGGCTCGACAACAACCTCGCGGTGGGAAGCCCCAAAACCCGGCGCCCGTATCGTGCATTTTGACAGCGATCCAATGACCATTGGCGCGAATTATCCAACAGAAGCCGGCGTCGTCGGCGATCTGCGCTTGTCGCTGCAGGCACTGAACGCGGTCCTTGACGACAGCGCGCAGGACTTGCCTAAATTTGGAGGTGCCGCCCGTGTCGCCGACATAAAACGGCGAAAGTTCGAGAAATTCAACGCACTGTCCGAAAGTTTGGAGACCCCGATCAGACCGGAGCGTGTGATTGCGACCGTAAACAGGCATTTGCCGGAAGACGCGATTGTTGTGTCCGATCCCGGTACCAGTTGCCCCTATTATAACGCATATTCCGATCAAAAATTGCCCGGCCGCCACTATATCACCAACCGGGCCCACGGTGCGCTGGGCTATTCACTCAGTGCGGCGTTGGGGGCATGGTACGGTCGGCCGGACAGCAAGGTTGTGGCGATGATGGGGGATGGGTCATTTGCCTTTACCTGCGGTGAATTGGAAACGGTTGTCCGTTCGGGTGCGCCGATAACCTACATCGTCTTTTCCAATGCAGCCTTTGGCTGGATCAAGGCCAGCCAGTACGCTGATTGTGAAAAAAGGTACTATAACGTGGATTTCAACCGAACCGACCAAGCCGCTGTCGCGGCAGCGTTCGGTGTGAAATCATGGCGCGTTGACGATCCGGAAAAGCTTGACGCGGTTCTGCAAGAAGCGTTTGCTCATGACGGACCAACTTTGGTCGATATTATTACCCAACCGCTGGAAGACGCTTCGGCGCCAGTGCGACGCTGGATGGGATAACGGGAGCCTAGAATGACAATAAACGAGCCGGATCACGTTGTAATTATCGGTGCAGGCATTGTTGGCGTTTCAACCGCAATTTGGCTGCGCAGGGCCGGTGTGGGTGTGACGGTGATCGACAAACAGGAACCCGGCGAGGGCACATCCTTTGGCAACGGCGGGGTGCTGGCCAGTTGCGCAATAGTGCCTGTGACCATGCCCGGTATTATCGGTAAAAGCCCGAAAATGCTGTTGGACCCGAACTTTCCGCTGTTTTTGCGGTGGTCGTACCTGCCCAAGTTGACGCCGTGGCTGTTGAAATACCTGTCGAACGCCAATGACAGTGACACGCGCCGGATCGCCAAGGGGCTGGAAGGCCTGACGTCCGATTCTGTTGATCAGCATTTGTCGTTGGTAAAGGGAACGCGCGCCGAACCGTTCATGGTGCAATCCGACTATAGCTATGCCTATAAGTCACGGGCTGCATTTGACGCGGACAGCTATGTCTGGGACCTACGCCGCGAGGCAGGCTTTGTGCCCGAGTTGATCGAAGGCGGTGCCGTCAGAGAGTTTGAACCCCTGTTGTCGCCCAAGCTGGAAATGTTGGCGGTTTTGCAGGACCACGGGTTTGTGCGCGACCCCGGCGCCTATGTCAAAGCGCTGGCCAAGGAGGCACAAGCGCTTGGTGCCACACTATTGCAGGCCGAGGTCAAGGACTTCACACTTACCGACGGGCGGGTCAGTGTGGTCGAGACCGATCAGGGACCGGTAGAATGTTCGGGCGTGGTGCTTGCCGCCGGGGTCTGGTCCAAGGCACTTGCCAAGAAACTTGGTCTGTCTGTCCCGCTAGAGAGTGAACGCGGCTATCACATCGTATTTAAATCGCCGTCGCAGGACCTTCGTAATCCGGTAATGATTACCACTGGAAAATTTGTCGCGACACCGATGGCTTCCGGTATGCGCTGTGCCGGGATCGTCGAATTTGGCGGGCTGGAGGCCGAGGCGTCACCCAAACCGATAGAATTTTTAAAACGACAGGTGGCCGAGACTTTTCCGGACCTGAGTTATGGTGAAATAGAAACGTGGTTTGGGCACCGACCTGCGCCTTCTGATAGTCTGCCGTTGATTGGCGAAATAAAAAACACTGGTGTTTTCACGGCATTCGGGCATCATCACGTTGGGCTGACAAGCGGGCCCAAAACCGGGCGCATCATCAGCGATATGATCACGCAAGGTGCGCATAATACCGACCTGAGGATTTATTCCCCGAACCGGTTCGCAGGCGCAACGTTTGAACGATGACGACATTATCAAGAGAGGAGACCGGTACATAAAACTGATAGGTCGAGAGCAGAACCAACGCGCTTTAGTACAGCATTTGTCTGAAATAAGTGTTGGATTGCGATCAGTTGGGGAAAACTCCGTGTTGGAGCACCGCCCTGAATTCAGGCAACAGGCAGCTGTAGCAAATTGAAATATCTGACAATAATCTGGGAGGATTAAAATGACAAAATCACTATTGAAAATGACGGCAAGCATTGCTGTCGCGGCGACAACGGCGTTTGGCGCAACGGCGGCCAGCGCAGAGACATGGGATATGCCAATGGCCTATTCCGCTGCAAATTTTCACTCTGCCACCGGGGCGCAGTTTGCCTCTTGTGTGACGGCGGGAACCGGTGGCGCGCTTGAAATTAATACGCATCCCGGCGGGTCGCTGTTCGCAGGTGGCGAGATTAAACGCGCCATTCAGACCGGCCAGGTTCAAATCGGTGAACGGCTGTTGTCGGGGCACCAGAATGAAAACGCGCTATTCGGATTTGATTCTATTCCGTTTCTGGCAACATCATTCGCCGATTCCGAAAAGCTGTGGGATGCCGCGCGCGCGCCGCTGAGCGCACTTTTGGAGGGGCAGAACCTGCATCTGCTTTATTCGGTGCCTTGGCCTGCTCAAGGGTTGTATTTCAAGAAAGAGGTCAACACTGTCGCCGACATGAAGGGATTGAAATTCCGGTCCTACAATAGTGC
The DNA here is from genome assembly GCA_964196455.1 of uncultured Myxococcota bacterium. Taxonomy (GTDB): domain Bacteria; phylum Pseudomonadota; class Alphaproteobacteria; order Rhodobacterales; family Rhodobacteraceae; genus Amylibacter. The sequence goes on from CAXMUJ010000095.1 coordinate 23,746, forward strand.
AACTGCACGACTGGCCGAGCTGGCAGGCATGTTGCCGGTCCAGATTGAGGCCGCCGAGATCAGTCAGGCATTTGCCACAGGTGTAGCCGAAGCAATGATTTCGTCGGGGTCAACCGGCTATGATCGCAAGGTCTGGGAAAGCCTGACGCATTACTATTCAGTCAATGCATGGCTGCCGCGCAACTATGTTCTGGTCAACAAAGATTCCTGGGATGGTCTGGACGACGGCGTGAAAAACGTGATGAACGGCTGTGCTTCACTGGCGGAATATGCCGGTGACTGGCGTTCAATTCAATATGACGAGTTCACTGTCGGCGAGCTTGGCAAGAACGGTATGAAAACCGGTCCGGCTGGCGATACTTTGCAGGGCGAGCTTCGTGCATTCGGCGAGATTATGACCAGCGAATGGTTAAAGGCTGCTGGTGCCGAGGGTCAGGCAATCGTCGACGCGTTTAACGCGCAATAAGCAATACGCAATCCAAAATTCAATCCGGCGATTCGCGCCGGATTGTTCGATTAAGAGGAGAGCGAAATGTTTGCTTTGGCAAGAAAGTTACGCGCGCCACTGGATACACTCTATAAGGGTGCTGGCTATCTGGCGGCGGTTTTTCTGGTCATGATACTGGTACTTGTCGTGTTGCAAATGGTGGCCCGTTGGGGCGGCCAGGTGATGACCGGCGCGCCTGACTTTACCGGCTATTGCATGGCGGCGGCGTCGTTTTTGGCCCTGCCTTACGCGCTGAACAGTGGCAGCCACATTCGGGTTAATCTACTTTTGTCTGCATTAGGCAAATACCGCAAATGGGGCGAGCTCTGGTGCTTTGGTTTGGGGACCTATCTGGCATGTTTCTTTGCCTATTACGGGATCAAATCAACTCGGGAGTCTTACCGTTTCAATGACATCAGCCAAGGCCAGGATGCCTGGCCGATCTGGATCCCTCAAATGTCGATGAGCATCGGATTGGTGATTTTTGCCATCGCGTTTATCGACCATTTTGTGTCCCTAATCTTCACTGGTAAGGACAATATTTCGTCCGAATCCCTAGACTCGCACGCGGAGTAGCAAACATGGAAGAATTCTATCTCGTTTCGATCTTTATGCTGGTTTTGTTCCTGTTTCTGGGCACGGGTGTCTGGGTTGGCTTGGCGCTGTTCGGTGTGGCCTATCTGGGACTGGAGATGTTTACGACCCGACCAGCCGGTGATGCGATGCTTACGCGGATCTGGACGTCCAGTTCCAGTTGGACCTTGACCGCTTTGCCGCTGTTCATCTGGATGGGGGAAATCCTGTTTCGAAGCCGATTATCGCAGGATATGTTTCGCGGTCTGGCACCATGGATGGCGCGATTGCCCGGTGGTTTGGTGCATATCAACATCGTAGGCTGCACGATTTTTGCGGCCGTGTCCGGCTCTTCTGCGGCCACGTTAACTACGGTTGGCAAGATGTCCATTCCAGAGCTGCGCCGCAGGAATTATCCCGAATATATGATTATCGGGACACTGACCGGCGCCGCGACGCTGGGGTTGATGATCCCGCCGTCGCTGACGCTAATCGTTTACGGTGTCACGGTCGAGGAATCGATTTCCAAATTGTTTATGGCCGGGATTTTACCGGGCATGTTGTTGGCGTCGCTGTTCATGGCCTATGTCGCTGGCTGGTCCTTTGTGCGGCCACATGAAGTGCCCGTAATATCAGAAAAGATGAGCTTTGGTGAAAAGGTCAAGGAATCGCGGTTTCTCATTCCTATTATTGTTTTGATCCTTGTGGTGATCGGGTCAATGTACGGTGGCTGGGCCACAGCAACCGAGGCTGCTGCCATCGGCGTTGTCGGCTCACTGATTTTGGCTGCCGCACAGCGGTCGCTGAGCTGGGACGCCTTTGTGCAAAGCTTGCTCGGTGCAACACGGACCTCTGCCATGATCGCGCTGATCCTTATGGGGGCCACGGCGCTGACCTTGGCGATGGGCTTCACCGGCCTGCCGCGCGCTTTGGCCGAATTCATTGACGGGCTTGGGTTGTCCAAGTTTTCGCTGCTGTTGGCGTTGATGTTTTTCTACATTATTTTGGGTATGTTTCTGGATGGGATATCGTCGGTTGTTTTGACGATGGCAATCGTTCAGCCGATGGTTGTAAGCGCCGGAATTGATCTGATCTGGTTCGGTATTTTCATCGTTATTGTGGTGGAAATGGCGCAAATCACACCACCGATCGGGTTCAACCTGTTTGTTATGCAGGGGATTACCAAACACGAGATGGGGTACATCGCCAAGACGGCGCTGCCTTTGTTCGCGATAATGGTTGTCATGGTGTTTATCATGATCGCCTTTCCTGAATTGGCGACCTATTTGCCCAGTCAGATGCGCAACGCAGCTGGCGGTTGATTTTAACGAAACCGGGGCGCGTGATTGTCGCGCGCCCCAGTCCACCGTCACGGCACCGGATTCATCTTTCAAAAATCTAAAAACTTTCATCTTTTGCCCCTCGGAAATATTTATTAGTTTCCCTAAGCCCTGACCCAACAACAATCCGAGAAAACTTTATTACAATGCTTTATATTCCTTTTCGCCTCAGGAATTTCAATCTGCCTCGGCCAAGCCCGATCCGTGAAAAGCCCCAAGTTTCCTAGACAGCTGTCTTGTTCAGTTTCTGCATGCATTACAACTTTGAACTGGATTGTGCGGGTTCAAGTGCCGCCGTTGCTGCCCCTGTGGAGCAGGACGTGATCTTCGAAGAGCCGCCAAGATCGAATTCAAGGAATAATTCTGGACTGTAGTTGCTGTTTCGGTCAGCTTGATATCAATTGTCCACACCCAAGCCTGATCCAGAAGAAGACACTATGCAAAAGCCAATGCCGGTTGAGACAGATCCCTTTGTCCACCACCCTGGACTACGTGACCTTGTCACCGATCCTATGACATCTTTTTCCCGGTCATTCACCGCCGTTGAATTTATTGCCCAGGCGCCGGAAATGCACATGATGCACAATCTGCTTATGAGCGACGCCGAGCGCGAGATATCGCGTCAGCGCACGCTGGCAGAACATGGCGATCAGGATCTCTGGATTTTTGCCTATGGGTCGCTGATGTGGGATCCGGCCTTGCGGTTTGCCGAGGTGCGCCGCACCAAGATCGAGGGGTTCTCGCGGCATTTCATTCTGAAGGATATCTATGGCGCACGCGGAACCCAAGATGCGCCCGGTCTGATGGCGGCATTGGATCACGGGATCGGGCGCGAGGGGCTGTTATTCAGAATCCCCGCGGCGATATTGGACGAAGAAACAACAATTCTGTGGCATCGGGAAATGGTTGGCCCGGCCTATACGCCAACCTTTGTGACGGCGACGGCGTTGGGTTTCGAAACCCGCGCGCTCACCTTTGTCGCCGATCACCAGGCCGAGGCAATTCATTCCAACCTAACGCGGGCGCAACAGGTCGAGTATATCGCAACGGGGGCCGGATTTTTGGGTTCCAGTCTGGACTACCTGACCAACATTGCTCAACATTTTGAGGCGCTTGGCATCAACGACCCCGAAATTTCTGCTCTGCTGGCCGAGACCCGCGCCTACTGCGTTTTATCGCAACAACAAAGACAATAATTGTTAAAAATGCTTTTCCAGTGCAATCGATACGTAGTCATCGGTGCGAAACGCATGTAACGGGTTGGACGCGTCGGTATTGGTAAAGGCCTGCGCCCGCAGTTTCAGCGACAGTCCGATATCCAGACGCCGTTCAAATTCGGCGCGCAGCGCGGTTGAGCTATCATCATTGTCATAGATGGCGCCGATCAGGGCGCTGGTGTCGCGCTCGTCGTTCGCAGCCCAGCGTGCTCCGATAAAAATATCGTCCTGATTTATAGTTGTTGGCGCATCCGCACCGCGTTCATCGTGCAAATATTCAGCGATCAATCCCAGATCGCCATCCGATCCGGCGACCTGATACAGCGTGTATTCCAGCCCGGCGACCACCGCACCGAATGTTTCAAAATCATCGCTGCCACGCATAATCGCTTCGAGTTTCAGCAATACCGCGTCGCCGGTATACTGGGCGTCCAGTCCGGCTTGCCAAATTCTGCCATAGTAGGGCTCGAGCGCTGTACCGCCACCGTTGAGCTGTAAAATCGGCTCGCGTGAGGTGCCGTGAAAGGCCGAGAACCCCAGATCAACGGCACCGAATGTATTGGCATAGCGCAGAGCAAAGTCCGGCGCCCATTCCTCGTCGCTGTTGCCCCAGCTTGTGCTGGCAGTGTCCACCGGCAAGCCAAAACGCAAGCGGCCTTCGGAGCCTGCGAAATCCAACTCGCGAAATCCTGTCATCACGAAAGCAGACAGCGTTCCCCAGTCCTGATCTGTTGTCACCGACAGCATCGGTTGGCCCAGACGGGCGTCGGTGTCTGTGTATTCCAGTTGGTCGACCTGATTGATGATATCGACCAGATGCCGGCTCTCTGTGACGCCCCAAAAAACCTTGTTCACACCCAACAGAACGCTGACAGTGTCATAGCTGTGCTGGACATAGGCCTCGCGGATGTCAAAGTGACTGCGGTCCGTGTCGGCTGCGTCCAAACGGCCAAACAGGCTGAGGTTGGCCCGTGTATCGCCGTCGTCCGACCGCCACCGCAATTCAGGTGCAAACACCAGACTTGGTTGGGTATGGGTCAACTGTCCGGGGTACAGTCCGATTTGGTCGAAATGGTTTACCTCGATCCCTACATAACCCGAAATATCCACCGGATCGGCCAGCGCGGTTGCGCTGGACAAGATCAGGGATGCTGCAAAAATTCTCTTGATCATGACTCTACCGAAAGTTTTCAAGTGCAGAAGATTTAAAATCGCGATCGCTGAGGCCGGTTTTAAACTTCCAATTGCTAAAGCTCAGCACAGTTGACTTGCCGTTGCGGTGGTTGACCATGGATAACTTGGACTGACGCCAGATCTTGCCGTGCTTTTTGTAGCCACTAAAGGTCAGTGTTTTAACGTGGTTGCCCGACCGGTCAAAAAAGTGGATTTTTTCGGATTGCCAAGTCTTGGTGTTGACCCAAACCAGCTGTTTCGAGTAGCCGGATTTTTTATATGTTGGAATACGCTCGACAACTTCGCAAGTTGCCCCGCCGCATTTTTCCGACTTGATCCACTTGTAAGTGAACTTGCCCAGTTCCTGGGCGGTAATATCCTCGTAAGCGAATTCAGACCCGACAAACGGGCCAGACTTGTTCGACGAGGAAATCCGTTTGACCCGCTTGAGGGCGGGTAGAAAAATCCATTGATCGTCGTTCGCCGTAATTTTGGCATGGCTCAGCACTGCGGTGCCTTTGATGTCGGCTGGCGTTGAAAAAACAGAAATCGTCTTGTCGCCGACCTTGCTTGATGTCCGCTCTAGGGTCAAAAACTGCAACTCGCGGGAACTGGACTGTCCGGCCTTGTTTTTCAGCACCATTTTTGCCAGTGCCGTGCTGTCGCCAAACCCATTGTCGGAATTGTCGGATTTTGTTGCGATCTCCAAGCCTTTTTGCGCCGCGTCCTGAGCGTGCAGACCAAGTGGTGCAAAGGCCAGTATGGCGGTCGTGATCAGCGCCAGAGTGTTGCGCTTATTGCGCTGGAATTGGTGCAGCATTGCTGTCTCCTTCGGAATCTAAAACGGTGGATTTTTCACGGCCGAGCAACAGGATAGCCGGCAAGACAAGAAAATCAAAGAACATTGCGACGATAACAGTGATGGCGGTCAGCAGGCCCAATTGGGCATTTACCTGAAATGTGGAAAAGGCGATCATCGCGAACCCGGCCCCGACAATGATCGAGGTAAAGACAATGGCGTCACCGACCTCGGCAAAGGCATAGCGGACGGCGTCCGGCTTATCATATCCTTTTTCGCGTCGCCCGCGCAGATATTTGGTCAGGAAATGGACCGAGTCGTCGACAACAATCCCCAAGGAGGCGGCACCGATCACGGCTGCGGCCATACCGATTTGACCAACAAACACAGCCCAGATGCCAAATGTAATCAGCGCAGGAACCGCGTTGGTCACAACCGAGATCAGACCAATACCAACACTGCGCAGCGTCACCACCATCAACAGGCTGATGACAACGACAGCGAGGATGTTTCCGGTAATCATTTCCTTGATATTTCGGATTGTCAGCGAGCCAAATAGCATCGAGATACCTGTCGGCGACTGGATCAGGCCTTCGGGTGCATTGGTGTCGATCCAGTTGGAAACGCGAGCATGATAATCCCGTTGCTCCGCGATATGTATATCCTTGATAATCACAGACAGACGCGACGAAGACTTGTCGATATTAATCTGGTTATTCAGATCCAAACCAAAGGGCAGAGACAGCTCGTAAAGCAACAGATACTGGGCCGCGAGTTCGGGATTGTCAGGAATGGAATAAAACGCCGGATCGTCGCCGTTCATATTCTGGTTGAGCCGTTTGATCACGTCGGAAAACGATGTGACCTGATCAACCTCGGGCTGGGCCCGCAACCACGTTACAAAATCGTCCAAGGTCGTGAGGTAGGCGGGATTGTTGATGCCACCCTCTTTGCCCGAACTGATTTCATACTCGAATATATCCTGCCCGCGCAGGTTTTCAGATACGAAATCCAGATCCTGCCGCACTTGTAGCTCTTCGCCGAAATAGCGCGAAAAGCGGTCGTCCAGGCTATTGGTCAGGGCCAGACCGATCAGCGCGACCGACAACAGGCTGCCGGCGACAAGGACCGTGCGCGATCTGTTGATAACCATGTTGGCAAAGCCGGCCAGAAACTTTTCCAAAAGGCTGGTTCGTGCGGTCGATGCCGGTTTGAGTGGCATATAGGACAGAAATGCGGGAACAAAGGTGATGGCCAGTATCCAAGCGGCCAAAACCCCGAAGGCTGTAATATTTCCCAACCACTGAAACGGCGGCGCGTCCGAGTAATTCAGGCTTAGAAACCCGACAGCAGTTGTCACCGACGTAATGAACACCGCCGTGAAATTTTTGCGCAACGATTCCTTGATCGCGGCTGTCTTGTCCATGCCCGCCCGCAGGTGTTTTTGCACCGAGCTGATGATGTGGATACAGTCTGCGATCGCCAGTGTCAGAATGATATTGGGCGCAATAATGGTAATTGGTGCCATTTTCATACCCAAAAATCCGGCAATACCTACCGCAATAGTGGTCGACAGAATAATCGTAATCAGTGTTGCGATCATGCCCGAAAAAGAGCGTAACATCACCAGAGTAAGGATCAGCATCAACAGATACATGGCTGGCACCAGCGTCATGACATCGCGTTCGCCCGACTGGACAAAGCCATAGTTCATGATCATCGACCCGTTCATGGCAACTGTTAAATCAGGGTATTTCGCCCGAATTTCCGCCGCCATTGCGTGGGCCGAGATCGCTGTGCGGCGGCCCTCGGCGTCTTGATCGCCTTGCAGCTCGATAGAGACATTCACTCCGGTTGTGCGCAGGTTTTCCGACAAAATAGCCCGATAGATTGCAGGCTCGGACACGGCAAACGCCGATCGTTCGCGCAGCTCTGCTAGGGTGAGTTCACCGGCGCCAACGATCAGATCTTCTACTTCCAGAAAATCGTCTTCGACCCGTGTGCGTTGAAAATTAGAGATTGAGTCAACCCGCGTGGCATTGGGCAAGGCCCAGGCCCGTTCTGTCAGGTCTTCGACAACAATCGCCATCCTTTGGTCAAAGGCCTCGCCTTCGGGATATTGCAGAACGAAAAATACGTTGTCATTTTTGGAGAAGACCGCCTGATAGTCATCCCAGCGTTTCAAGTCCGGGTTGTCGGCGCCAAAAAATACCCGATAGTCGCTGGCCATAGTCAGCCGCGTCACGCCCGACGAGGCCGCAATACTGGCGACAAGAACGACCAGAATTACCCAGAACCTCCGGGCCAGTATGAAATCTATATATTTTTCCAACAAACGTGTCATTGAGAACCGCTCCTGAGTATCTTGGCGCAAAGCCGCCACGTAAAAACCTTCATCGGAGTTTCATTTCACGAGAAAGGTTTACTTTTTGAAGTGATATGAATATAACTCTAATAAGTAAAGCGAAAAATTTGCCGAATTATGAGATTTTGTTTGTTTTTGCCCCTAGATCGGCTAAAAAGCATCATATCAAACAACAGGTTACAGGCAGACTGACAGGAAGTGTCAGTTGGGTTTGGTGCGGCAGAATATGCCCGCGAGAATGGTAGGAAGGGTCTGGTTATGGAAAAAGATGCCTCAAACATGAGATCTCAGTGCCCGATGAATTGTGCGTTAGAGTTTTTTGGCGACAAGTGGTCACTGCTGATTGTCCGCGACTTGCTGTTTTTTCACGTACGCTCTTTTGGCCAACTTCTGAAGATGGACGAAGGCATTTCAACCGGTACTTTGAGTTCGCGGATTTCAATGCTGTTGCAGCGTGGAATTATCAGCCGCAATGATTGTTTGGATGACAAGCGGGCCATCGAATACCGGCTGTCTGACAAAGGTCGCGAGCTGGAACCTGTGCTGGTGGAAATGATCCTGTGGGTCGCCGAACATGAAATGACTGATCTGCCGCCAAAGGCTGTTGCGAATTTGAAGCAAGCGCGGTCGCTGTCGCGCGCGGCGGCGGTCGCGACGGATGCCCAACAGCCCGCTGACCGGAACTAGTTCAGCCAGAATCTGGCCGCGACACCAAGTTTGGCGTCACATAATTTTGAATCCCTGCAGGCTTGGCAAGTATTTTGCATATTTTACAGGTGTTTACTTCGAAAATCGACTTCAATGAAAAAATCGTTTCATTTGCAACGATCTTGGGTTATGTCTGGTTGGTCATCACGGCGGCGACAGGAAATCTGTTCGCAAGTTTGGTTTTGACGCTTCTGTGCTGCATACAAAGGGATCTGGATCATGGCCAAAGCATTCGCGTCACAAGGTGACATGTCTGAGAAAAAAATTACGTTTAGCGAAGTCGGCGAAGGTCTGTGGGCCTTTACTGCCGAAGGCGATCCGAATTCCGGTGTCATTATCGGCGACGAGTCCGTCATGATCGTCGAGGCACAGGCAACACCGCGTCTGGCCAACAAGGTGATCGAGAAAGTGCGCAGCATCACCGACAAGCCGATCAGCCATGTCGTGTTGACCCATTATCACGCCGTTCGGGTGTTGGGGGCCTCGGCCTTTGGCGCGCAGCAGGTTATCATGGGCGAGACAGCACGCTCTATGGTCGTTGAGCGCGGCCAAGAGGACTGGGACAGCGAGTTCCAACGCTTTCCGCGTCTGTTCGAGGGCCACGAGAGCATTCCCGGACTGACTTGGCCGACGACAACGTTCAATGACCAGATGACGGTCTATCTGGGTAAACGTCAGGTCAATCTGATGCATCTGGGCCGCGCCCACACCGCCGGCGACATCGTGATCCATGTGCCAGACCAGAACGTCATGTTTACCGGTGACATCGTCGAGGACCATTCTGCCTGCTATTGCGGCGACGGACACTTCAATGATTGGGGCCACACGCTGGATAACATTCAGTCCTTTGACGTCGATGCAATTGCGCCCGGACGCGGCGATGCTCTGGTTGGTAAAGACGCGGTTTTCAGCGCCATCGAGAGCACGCGGGATTTCGTAGAAAGCACGTACCGGGCCGCCGCCAAAGTTGCCGCACGCGGTGGGTCGCTGAAACAGGCCTGGGACGCGGTTCGCGAAGACTGTGATCCGAAATTCAAGGACTATGCCATTTACGAACATTGCCTGCCGTTTAACGTGGCACGGGCTTTTGACGAGGCCCGCGGCATCGACACGCCCCGGATTTGGACTGCGCAACGCGATCTGGACATGTGGGACGCACTTCAAGGATAATTTCAACGGGAGGATACGCTATGAGCACGAATTTTGACGAACCTCTCTACCCCTACCAGAGGTCAGCCGATCAGGATGCTTCGCCGCCCGCGCACCACAAGGTGGTCGTTGTCGGTGCGGGCCCGATCGGGCTCGGGGTTGCCATCGATCTGGCCCAGCAGGGCATTGCGGTTGTCATCGTTGACGACAATGACAAGGTCAGCAGTGGATCGCGGGCGATCTGTTTTGCCAAACGCCCGCTGGAAATACTGGACCGTCTGGGCTGTGCTCAGCCGATGGTCGACAAGGGCGTTGTCTGGAACAAAGGCAAGGTCTTCTTTGATGATCGCAAGGTTTACGGCTTTGATCTGTTGCCCGAAGACGGGCATGAACACCCTGCCTTCATCAATCTGCAACAGTACTATGTTGAATACTATATGGTCGAGCGTCTCCGCGCACTTCAGGCCGCTGGTGCACCGATTGAGTTGCGCGGAAAAAACCGGGTGCTTGCCGTCGACGCCCATAAGGATTTCGTGTCTGTCGAGGTCGGAACCCCTGAAGGTACATATACGCTTGAGGCCGACTGGCTGATTTCCTGTGATGGCGCCGGATCACCCATCCGGTCAATGATGGGGCTGGATTTCATCGGGCGGGTGTTCGAAGACAACTTCCTGATCGCCGATGTCGTCATGGAGGCCGATTTCCCGACCGAACGCTGGTTCTGGTTCGACCCGCCGTTTAATCGTGGCCAGTCGGCGTTGTTGCACAAACAACCCGACGGGGTTTGGCGGATCGATCTGCAATTGGGCTGGGATATCGACAAACAACAAGAGAAGAAGCCGGAAAACGTCATTCCACGGCTCAAGGCCATGTTGGGGGACGATGTGGAATTTGAATTGGAATGGGTGTCCATTTACACCTTCCAATGTCGTCGCATGGAAAAGTTTCGTCATGGACGGGTTGTCTTTGCCGGCGACAGTGCGCACCAAGTCAGCCCCTTTGGCGCCCGTGGTGCCAACTCGGGCCTGCAAGATACTGACAATCTGGCTTGGAAACTGAAACTGGTGATCGACGGAACCGCGCCTCAAACCCTGATCGACACCTACAATAGCGAACGGGTCTATGGGGCGGACGAAAATATCCTGAATTCGTCACGCTCGACCGATTTTATTACGCCCAAGTCCAAAATGAGCCGGTTGTTGCGCGACGCAGTTCTGGACCTGTCCGAGATCCACGAATTCGCCCGTCCAATGGTCAATTCGGGCCGGTTGTCTGTGCCGTGCACCTATGACGGATCGCCGCTAAACACAGCCGACGGTCTGGCCAATGGCCCGGCGAGAAGCCGCCCCGGGTCGGCCTGTCCCGACGCGCCGTTGAGCGATGCGTTTCTATTGCCGCTGTTGAGCGACCGCTTTACCATTTTGTCAATTGACGCCGAAGCACCAGACACACTGGAGGAGGCCGGCATCACAGCAACCCGGTTTGCGCTGTCAGTCGCCGATGATGCGACGGGTGATCTGGCGGCGCGCTATCTGGGTGATGCGGGGTCTGCGGTCTATCTGATCCGTCCCGATCAGCACGTTGCCGCCCGATGGGACGGCTTTGACGAAACACAAATGCGCGCTGCCCTGCGCCGCGCAACCGGGAGGGGATAACAATGTCCGATCTTATTTTAACCGCAAATATAGCACGCGTTGACGACTATTACGCAGAGCTTTTGGCAGCCCACGACGGTCTGGACAATGCTGAAAGTGACGCATTGAATGCACGGCTGGTTCTGGTGCTGGCCAACCATATCGGGGATCGGGGGGTCCTTACACAAGCGCTGGCGGCAGCCAAGCGCCCACCCAAGGAGTAATGACATGAAAATTGATCAAATTCACCACGTTGCCTATCGTTGTAAGGACGCCAAGCAGACGGTCGAGTGGTACGGCGAAATGCTGAACATGGATTTTGTTCTGGCGATTGCCGAGGACCATGTGCCGTCAACCCATGAACCCGATCCCTATATGCACCTGTTTCTGGACGCCGGGAACGGTAATATTCTGGCGTTTTTTGAACTGCCAACCAAACCGGAGATGGGCCGTGATCCCAATACACCGATCTGGGTTCAGCATATCGCGTTCAAGGTCAAGGACCGCGCAGAATTGTTGGAATTCAAAGATCATCTGGAGGCCAAGGGCGTTGATGTTCTGGGCGTGACCGATCATTCGATTTTTCATTCGATCTACTTTTTTGACCCAAACGGTCACCGGGTTGAGCTGGCCTGTCCTGATCCCAAAGAAAAAGAAATGCTGGCACGTCTGGGCGAGGTGAAATGGCAAATGCTGGAAGAATGGTCCAAGACCAAGAAAGCGCCGAAGTTTGCGGATTGGCTGCACGCCAAAGAGCTTACGGATGTTTGATGTTGTTTGACCGGCTGGTACTTGTCGCCGCCGTCTTGCTAGGGCCATCCTGTTAAAGACCCCGCAGCCAATTTTGGCCGTGGACTTTATTGCCGAGAGAGATTTGTTTCTCGGGCAACAGTCAGCTTGCTGCAGCAAACCCTGGGCCCAGCGCATTCAGGATGCCGTCTGTATCGCTCTCGGTCAGCACCGTCGATGGTGTGTTTATGGTCTTCAACAAAAACACAGGCATCGGCGGGCCAGCCCAGCTGTTCGATACTCAGATTATAGGCGCGTAGGTCGGGTTTCAGAACCTCGGTACAGGGGACGTATATGATCCCATCGAAATTACCCACAAACGACAGCTTTGTTTAAGGTCTGGGTGACCAACGGCTTGAAGAGTTGCCGGAGATTCTAGGCGATCTCGAAAAACTCTGAGCGCCCTGCGGCACTTGGTTGAACTTCGTTGCTTTACACAGCTATAGGTTGACTCTACATTTGATGAATTATGTCGAAAATTTGTTTTACTTTTGGTACTTTAAGGCTGGTTACTGCGTATTATGACCTTTTGGCAACAAAATCTCTGAAATACCCATACAAAGTCTTAAATATTTCCAAATACATTTGCAAATTAATGTCGCACCGATCTTATTACGTCAGATAGAGTTGAAGGGTGGGGGTATTACTTGTGATTGCAGTATTTGGTTATGCCGATATTTTTTTGTTTACTGCGGGCAGAGGTCTCGGAGCCCTTGATGTGACCCATATGTGGTCCCGGCCAAGCCGACCGTCACCAAGCCAACCGTCATTGGGTGCATGCTAGCATGACCGACGCATTTTCGACCAAACCACCGCTGCTGGATGACCGAGGCGCGGACTTTGCGATCGCCCAACCCTGGCCCAAGTACAGCGGCACAGCTCTGTACGAGTTGAAACAGGTTCTAGCGAGATTTCTGCAGTCAGCTCTGCCCAATCCCACCACCGACGTTATCTCGCATGTTGCCCATCACACAGAAATCGGCAGCCGCAAGGTTCAGGAAGACGCTGTTCTGGTCGACGTCTCGAACGAGCTTCGGCGCAGCCTTTGTGTCGTATCCGACGGGATGGGCGGGCATAATTGTGGCGATGTCGCCAGCCGCGTTACCGTTGATGTGGTTATGGAGCGGATTAAAGCACAGCTGACGGCTGATTTGGCTCCGGCGCAAATCAGGGAGGTCCTAGTGGCCGCCGCCGAAGCCGCAAACGATGCGATCCGCGATCGCATGGCGCAGGATGCCGCTACCACTGGAATGGGATGCACGCTGTTGGTGACAGTATTCTGTGACCATGGTTTGTATTGGCTGTCTATTGGTGATTCACCGCTGTTTTTGTATCGGGGCGGGCGTCTGCACCAACTGAATCAGGATCATTCGCTTGCGCCCCAAATCGATCAGATGGCCAAAGTAGGCTTGATGGCCGCAGAGGAGGCTCGGTATCATCCCGACCGGAACCTTCTGACCTCGGCGTTGACCGGCGGTGACATAAGCCGAATTGATGCCCATCCGATTACTTTCGATCTTAGGTCGGGCGACATCGTGCTGGTTGCAAGCGACGGGCTGCAATTTCTGCCCAACAGTGACATCGAGAGGGCGGTCACAGCCAATCGCCACAAGTCAGCTGGCGATCTGGCACGCTGTGTGGTCGACGCTGTTATGGCGTTGCGCGCCGATGATCAGGACAACATCGGACTGGCCGTTGTAAAGGTCTCGAAATGATTTTGAAAATGGCACAATTTGGCCCATCGCGATCCCCCGGAAAAATTCTGGTAACTGATGAAGGGGCATGTGCAAATGTCTGATGTGCTGTTGAATGAACTGGAACAGGGAACCGTCCTCAATTCTGGCGCTTATGTGCTGAATTCGTTTTTGGATTCGAATGAATTTGGGATCAAATATGCGGCAGAAACGGACGCGGGTGAAAAAGTTGTTATCAAGGAATTTTTTCCCAACGAGTTGTGCCAACGTAAGGATACCGGCGTTGAAGTTCGGAAAAAAGAGCAAGAAGAAGAATTTATTAATATGCGAAACGGGTTTATGGCGGGTGCGGAAACTCTGCGCGCGATCGACAACCCGAATGTAGTAAATGTAGTCGAGTTCTTCGAAGAAAATGCAACCGCCTATATGGTTATGCAGGTCGCAGATGGCATTCCGCTGTCCGACATTATCGAGCAAAAGTCGCGCGTGTTTTCACCGGATGAAATCTTCGCCATGTTGACCAAACTGCTCCGGGCCTTGCACGACATTCATTCACTGGACATATTGCACCGCGATATTGATCCGGGAAACATTAACGTCTCGGCTGACGGAATACCGCAACTGGTGTTGGACTTCGGCACCTTCAAGGACCGGCCCAGCAAAGGCACCCGTGCAGTCAGCAAAATTGCGTCCAAAACCAATCACTATGCCGCTATGGAAATCCGGTCTGACCCGGACAAGCACGCCCCGGCGGCTGATATCTATAGTCTGGCCGCCAGTTTCTATTTTGCCATCACAGGCGCGCCGCCGGCTGCCAGCATGGAGCGGGTCTTTAGTGTCGCGCAGGGCCAAGACGATCCCTACGAGAAATTGTCGGGCCGATTCACCGGTTACCCGATCGGAGTTTTGGAAACTCTGGACATGGCGTTGAGCCTGTTTGTCGATGACCGGATCCGCAGCGCATCCGAATGGCTGCGGCACTTGCGCTGTCACGATGCGTCTGATGAATTGCCCGTCACCAAAAGTTTGTTCCGCCCTGCCGAACGGCAAGAAATGATGTTTGGCGTTCCCCGAAAACATGTCCGGTCGGTGATGGTGCTGACCGCACTGACTGTTTCGCTGGTGACACTGTTATTGCTTACAACCTTTAATGTTTATTGAACCGGACCGATCAATGCACACCAATCGCATCAACCGCTTTGCACCCGCTGATTACAATACTTTCGGACCGACAGCCCCGAGCGGGGATCAGACTAAGGAGGACGAGTTGCAATAAGTCGGGACCGCGTACCCGGATCAAGAGGGATAGAGCCAATGTGTAGCGGGGCATAGCCAACCGCCCGGGCACTGAGCATCCAATTCGTCTTGGAAATTGAGAAGTAGAGTAGCAAATGATGGGAAGCTCTCCAATCTGCTGCGGTTATGGTGCTGTTATGACACAAGGCTTGTCAAAACTGTCGCCATTTTGCCGCAGAAACTGGAACAACTGCCAACCATAAATCAAGTTAACCAAACAAATGTGGGACAACAACATGCACAAAACTATTCGTACGGTATTGGCCGCGGTGATGACCGTGGCGAGCGCCATGACTTCACTTGCCCAGGATTTGCCCAGAGTTGCACTGGTTACCGAAGGGACACCGCCAGAGGCCGGCGCGTGGACTATTGAGCATGCTCGCGGTTGGGAGATCGCCAAGAAAGCTTTTGAGGGCCGTGTTGAATTCGATTATATCCCCTATATTCCCGAGTGGAGCCCCGAGGCACCCAAGCAGTTGGCCGAATTGTCCAGCAAAGGGTATGATATGATTTTCACCGCCGGTTTTGGCTATATGAACGCAACAGTTCAAGTTGCCTTTCAATATCCGGACATAAAATATGAGCATGCCACAGGCTATATCCGATCCAAAAACCTGTCGACGTTTTCACCTCGATTCTATGAGGGTCGGATGTCGCAAGGTATTCTGGCGGGTCATATGACCAAGACCAACCGGGTCGGCTATATCGGCTCTTTTCCTATTCCCGAAGTTATTCGAGGTATCAACGCGGCCTATTTGGCGGCGAAGTCGGTAAATCCCGATATCGTATTCGACATTTTGTGGATCAAGTCATGGTACGACCCGGACCGCGAAGAAGAAGCCGCGCGAACACTGGTTGAGCGTGGTGCGGATATGATAATTCAACACACCGGCAGCACCGCACCGATGGTTGTGGCCGAAGAGCTTGGCGTCCATGCGTTTTCTCAAGGTACGTCCTATCGCGAGCTTGGCCCGGATGCCTATCTGTCCGGTACAATTAATAATTGGGGTCCATACTATATCAATCGTGTGCAGACACTGTTGGATAGCGCGTGGCAGTCCAAAGACACATGGGGCGGACTGGAGAGCGATATGATTGCAATCGGCGAGTATTCCGACAGCATCCCGAACCGAATTCAGCTTCAGGCACTAGATCAGGTTGATCGCGTGCGCGAGGGTCGTTATCACCCATTCACGGGTCCTATTCGTAAGCAAAATGGTTCTGGCTGGTTGGCACCCGGTGAGACCGCCAGTGACAGTGATTTGTTGTCGATGAACTTCTATGTCGAAGGAATCACTGGCGTTTTGCCAAAATAATCGGACTGAATGAAATTCAAGTGATAAGAGGCACAGTATGTATAATCTTAAGCAACTAATATCAGGAACACTGTTGGCCGCGACTGCGTTGACAATCCTGACCTTGGCTCCGGCCCAAGCAGAAATTACGCTTAAATCGTTCGACGGAACGTTTGAGGTTGATGGAGAATTCCTCGGCCTGGACGACGAGAACTATTCTATCCGCACAAACGTAGGCGAACTGTTGGTTCGGCGCGAGTTTGTGCAATGTATCGGGGATGAGTGCCCGAAAGAGAAGAGCGATACAGTTGTTGCTCAATCAAATGAGATCAACCTGAAATCCTTTGATGGAACGACCGACCTTGTCGGCGAACTATTGGAGTTTGACGGCACAAACTATGTGATCGTGACCCAGGTGGGCACCTTGACCGTGCGAAGCGAATTTGTGCAGTGTATCGGTGATGCCTGTCCTATGGTCGAGAGCACAATTGACACCTTCAGCGTTGCTGCACCTGCGGATATCGGACAAAAACTGATGTCGATTGTGGTCAGCGACTTTTCCGCCGGCAAAGACTTGATTGTGACCCAATCAATCGCACCTGACGGGAATTCGACAAACTTTCTGGTTGGCGATGACAAAGGCCAAGAACTTGCCAATGTTGATGTTATGGCAACCCGGAATCACGAAGCTTTGAAATCTGTGATCGACGGCACTTCGTCGTTCGCGCTGGTTCGAGGCAAGGCCACACCGGAACTGGTTTCGGAACTTGCTGGTCGGAATATTGTCGATATTAACGATCTTTTGGTTGAACGTACCGTTGGCATTGACGCGTTGAGTGTTGTCAGCCATCCCAACAAAAAGTTGAATGTTCTGTCGGTTTCGGATCTGCGCAATATTTTGGTTGGCAATCTTACCAACTGGGCGCAAGTGGGCGGAAACGATGCTCCGATCAATCTGCACCTGTTTGAACAGGACTCTGATCTGATGCGGAATATCCGGTCGAAACTTGTGGCGGGCAGTGGGTATAGTTTCAGTACGAACGCCAACTACTACTCTTCGTTCAAAGAACTCGACAGCGCCATTGCGGCCGACGAGAATGCATTTAGCATTGTCTATCGGTCACAGCTGCGTAACGCCAAGGCGATGGAACTGACGAACACGTGTCAAATGTTCTATAGCGACAGCACTTTTTCAATCCAGACCGAAGAATATCCTTTCGCCACGCGTTGGTACCAATATGCGTTGCGCTCGGCTAAACAGAGTGACTTTTCGCGCAATCTGAGCGGATTTTTGCAAACCGATCAGGGGCAGTTTTCTATCGCTTCGGTAGGGCTGGTTGATCAAGCGCTGCGTTTGGAAGCAATGAAGACCCAAGGCGAACGTATCTTGTCTTCGATCCTGTCGGAACCCAACAATCGGGCGATGGACAGGGTGTTGCGGACATATTTGTCCGAAGCAGCAAACAGTGAACGTGCATCAACATCGCTCCGGTTTCTGAGCGGGTCTACCGAACTTGATGTTCGCGGGCTTAGCGACATCAGCCGAATTTCTGATCTGATCCGCACGGCAGAGCAAGCAGGAGACCAGATATTGTTGTTCGGCTTTAGCGATTCCTTTGGCGATCTGGCATCAAACCTGAGCTTGTCCAAATCGCGCGCTGAATCTGTGAAAAACTTGCTGTTGGCGGACAATCCGGGTGTCCTGGACTTCGACGATGTTGTTACCTTCGGGATGGGGCCAACTGCGCCGGTCGATTGCAACGACACAGCCGAAGGCCGCCAATTGAACAGACGGGTAGAAGTTTGGTTGCGTCAACGCGGCTGATCTGAGGCAGTAACCGCCGGTTACAACAACAGTAGCCGACGGTTACATCAACAATGGTAGGTACGTCAGTGGCCAAGTCCAAAAAGGTAAATAACTCCTCCGATGATTTGGGGGAATTTGCCGACGAATTGAAACCGGGTACCAAGCTTCTTCAGGGGCAGTACGTGATTGAGAGTTTTCTCAACAGCGGTGGATTTGGTATCACCTATCTTGCGCGCGACAGTCTGGATCGGCGCATTGTCATCAAAGAGTGTTTCCCCGGCGCGTTTTGTCGTCGGAGCAACACAATCGTTGGAGCCCGGTCGCGGGCCCATCAGAACGAATTTGCCTCTATCGTAAAGCTGTTCGTTCAAGAAGCCAAAAGCCTGTCAAAAATTGTGCATCCCAATATTGTCGGCGTGCATCAGGTTTTTGAGGACAACGATACCGCCTATATGGCGATCGACTATGTGAACGGGCTGGATATGGCCCAAATCGTTGAAGAAAAAAAGATCAAGTATACGCCGGAACAGATCCAGCACATGCTGCGCAAACTGTTGGATGCTGTCGGGTTTATTCATAGCAACGACATGTTGCACAGGGACATTTCACCAGACAACATATTGGTTGATCAAGACAAAGAACCGATCCTGATCGATTTCGGTGCCGCGCGTAAGCAAGCCAAGCAAACCGGACGGGCCCTGTCGGCTATGCGGGTTGTTAAGGACGGATATTCGCCACAGGAATTCTATGTCACCGGAGCGGACCAAAACGAGTCGAGTGATCTCTATGCGCTGTCGGCGTCATTCTATCACCTGATTTCGGGCGATGTGCCCGCAGACAGTCAAACCCGGCTTGCCGCAATTGCAGAGCGCCGGCCCGACCCCTATCGCCCGTTGACCGGGCGGATCAAAGGCTACCCCCAAGTGTTCTTGGAGTCTCTGGATAAAGCGATCAACGTCTTGCCTAAAACGCGAATTCATTCGGCGCAGGAATGGCTGGATATGATCGATGGCAAGGGCGATGCTGCAGCTGGAAAGACCGCTGCCGCAGGGCGTGCCAAAGGGTCGCCGGCAGGGACCAAGGGTGGTGGGTATTCGCTAAAGACTGTTTTGCTTGGTGGTGTTGCTATCGCTGGCCTTGCCGCAGCCGGGGTTGCGGTTCTCAAGCCGGAACTGTTGGACAAGTTACGCGGGTCGGAACCGTTTGTGGCGCAGGTAGACCAGCCGGTTATAGAGCCTGACGTGTCGCCAGCCGCGGCAGACGTCGAAATCGCTTCTGCACCCGTAGTTGCAGAAGATCTTGGCCAACCGGCATCGCCAGACGCGCAGGATACGGTTGCGGTTGTCGAGTTTCAGACAGGAATTGGAGCTACTGAACCGAAACAGCCCGAAGATGTACTGGCTTTGTCAGACGCCTCCGAAGATATATTCCAACAAATCCAAGCTGGACCAGCTGTGACTGAAACAACACCTGGTGCACCGGTTGTTGCTGACGCCATTGACGTTGCTGACACCACTGACGTTGCTGACGCCAGTGATGTTGCAGACACATCGGCACCGGATGCAGGGGCTCAAAACGTGGTTGCCGCTGATCCCGATACACCAGACGACAGCCCTGTGCTCTCGAACCCCGAAACTCCAACGGCGCTGGCGACAGTTGACCCAACCGGCGACGCGATACTTGTTGATTTGCCCGGGGACACTGATTTGGCCGCGCTGGCTGACGCCACGAACCCGGACGTGCCACAGGCCGAGCCGGTTGAACCGGATGAAAACACCGTGGTTGCCGCTATTGCTAGCGACCCAGAGCCCATTGAAGCGGTTCCGACGTCAGAGGACGCAGTCACCGCCGATCCATCGTTTGATGAAAATACGATCCTTGCTGCAAATGACAGCACGACGAATGAGCCGTTGGAGCAAGCCGCTGTAGTCGAACCAGAACCAGAACCAGAGCCAGAACCCGCACCGGTCTTGCAAGAAACACCTGTCACGCGGCCAAGTTCGGTCTTTGCCCGGGTCGCCGATATGATTTTGCCGGTGTTTAGTCGCAAAGCCAAAGACACAGGTTTGGGCGATCTGGCACAGCCTGTAAAGGCAGGCGAACCGGAACTGGCATTGGCCAACGACATCCCGGTTGTATTGGCGCTGACGGTGCCTGTTGTGGAACCAGAACCAGAACCAGTAATAGTGGCAGAACCAGTAATAGTGGCAGTAAAGCAAACCCCGGAAATCCCGCAAGAGCCGGTAATTCGCGTTGCTAAAAACCAGATTGCCTATACCAGCTGGGGTTTCGAAATACCGTTCGGCGTCAGCTATCGGTCTATCGACGGCAGCGGTATCGCGTTGATCACGGGCGTGGACAGTCAGAGCGAAGAGACCGGCTTGAACACTTGGGTCAAACGGGGCGTTGCAATCTTTGCGGTTGACGGTCAGCAAGTCTCTGAACAGGACCCGTTGGAAGCTTTGATCGCCGGATCGGTGAATGTCGCAAGCAGCACATTGATCGAGGTGCCGGTCAAGATTAAATCTGCGTTGAACCGCAAGTTTGAACAGCGGACGCTGGCGGTTGCCGCGGCCAAGACGATCCACCTCAAACAAGGCGTGACCCTAACGTCGTCTTTTGAGGGCAGCGCGTGGCGAACCCAAGTTGCAGCAGTGACAGACAGTTTGGAACACACACTGCAACTGGGGGATATCCTGCTGTCGGAAATAACGAGCGGTATAGACCTGTCAGAACCAACCGGGATCGAGGCAGTTTTGACCAAATTGGTCGAGGATAATTCGCTAGTAGCTGAATTCGACGTGCTTCGTGATGGCGAAAATCAACAAGTGACTTTTACTTTGGCAAAAGTTAGGTAGATTGGTCCATGATCTGCCAATAGGGTGTCGCCATTCACGAGTCCGAGAAAAAGAAAGCTAGTATTCTATCGCGTTACCGATCGAAGCTGACATTATTTTTTGACGGCAACTCCCGCGAAAAGACCCCGAACGCGTCCCCCGATACGACCACCGACACATGCCCCGATAATGCGCTTGATAAAACCGACGTGCCCTCCAGGACGCATATCCCGGCACGCCACCTGCGACCAAAACATGCCAAGACAACGGCTGATATCGCACCGCTCGGCTCGGATGCGCTAATATCGAAACCGGCGTCCGCTGACACCACGGCACCGGACGCCGCTATCAAAGATGCGGTCAAAGATGTCCCCCAAGATACCGCTACGCATCCCGTCGACCCACAACAAGACACGCCGCCCTTATCGCGGGTGCGCAAGGGGGCCGCGCGTATGAACACCCGGTTGGTCGGCATCGACCGGTCGTCGGGAACGATCGAAACTTTTTCCCACCTTGGCTCAAATAGTCCTCAGGCTCCGGGCTGGCTCTTGGTCATCGCCGGCCACGGGGTGGGCAATTCTTTCAGAGTGTCCCAGGGCATTTGCACGGTGGGCTTGAACGTTGAAAACACGGCCCAGCTTTTCTATGGCAACGTCGGTCACATCAGCTCGGCCTATGCGACCATCTTCTACGACAAGCCCAGTGGCGATTTTTTTGTGGGAAACTGTGGGAATTCCAATACTATCAAGCGAAACGGCACTGTTGTACAGGAAACCGAACCTATGAAAAACGGCGACCGGCTGCAATTTGCGCAGACAACATTGCGATTTGTGGCGATATCGGGCAGCTAGTTCAAATTGGGTGAGACCGTGCCCATGTAAGCGAGG
>CAXMUJ010000096.1:0-8622 GCA_964196455.1 uncultured Myxococcota bacterium
TGGGTTCTGGATCAATGCCTGATCATGTTGCACCCGATCATGCCGTTCATCACCGAACAGCTGTGGGGCGATATTGCGGATCGTGAAAAAATGCTGATCCACGCCGATTGGCCAACGTATACCGCCGCCGATTATGTCGATGCTGCGGCGGACCGCGAGATGAACTGGGTTGTCTCGCTGATCGAGCAAGTCCGGTCGGTACGTGCCGAAATGCGGGTCAATGCCGGTGCCAAGATTGAAATGATCCAGCTGGATCTGGATGATCACGCCAAAAAGGCGCTGAACGGCAACCTGTCGATGATCATGCGCCTGGGGCGGATCGAACAGGTGACGCAAGCCTCCGAGGCGCCCAAGGGGGCCGTGACCCTGCCGGTAGAGGGCGGCGCGTTTTGCCTGCCACTGGCCGATGTGATCGACGTGGCCGCCGAAAAGGCGCGTTTGCAAAAGTCCATCGACAAGCTGACCAAGGAATTGGGCGGTATCAAGGGCAAGCTGGGCAATGCCAAGTTCGTCGACAAAGCCCCCCAAGCGGTGGTTGCTGAAAACCGTGCCCGTCTGGTGACCGGCGACGAGGAAATGGCAACGCTGAACGCGGCATTCGCCCGATTGTCAGAGCTGGACACCTAGGGGCCAGAGGGTCCCGGCAGTTAGGCTGTCGGGATTAACCTGCCGGATTTGGGGTCAAATCGCAGAGCCAGAATGGGCCGGCCGTTTTCGGTGGGCGCTGCGTGGAACATGCCCAGCTTTGTCAACTCAACTGTGGCTTGGGTTTTGGGTTGCGCCGTGGTGTCGGTCAGGAACCTGTCCAGTTTGATCGGTGTCATTGCGAACTCTCCTATTTGTGATCGACTATTTGTAATCGGCGGCGTGGGGTGTGGATAAACCTGTGGATAACATGTTCGTCGATCGGCGTCTGATACCCACAGCTTTGGCCAAAACAAGCGAAATGCCAAAGCACGTCTGGTCAACTCAACGTGACAGGCGACCGATGCTTTGTGCTCCATCCGGAAAAATATTTATTTTCCAAACACTAAAGCGGCGCAGTTTATGTTG
The DNA here is from genome assembly GCA_964196455.1 of uncultured Myxococcota bacterium. Classification (GTDB taxonomy): domain Bacteria; phylum Pseudomonadota; class Alphaproteobacteria; order Rhodobacterales; family Rhodobacteraceae; genus Amylibacter. The sequence goes on from CAXMUJ010000096.1 coordinate 1,054, forward strand.
ACCTATACGCTGGCGTTGCCGGTGACGGGTAAAGCTATTCGCCAGTTGCATGGTTAGATAGTCCAAATCTTGTATAGAAATAGGGTGTCAGGGCCAGATGTGGTGGTTGCATTTTCAGATTTCTGAGCAAAATGACTTGTGCAATCGAGCGGTTCGGGCCTACTGTGCGCACGGCAATTTGATGCCAGACGGAAATTCGAGAGTCCTGTGATGTCGAAATCCCAAGCTACACTCGTGGGTTTTGTTGCGGTTTTGTTGTGGTCGCTGCTGGCCCTTTTTACCGCCGCAAGTGGACAGGTGCCGCCGTTTCAATTGACTGCTATGGCGTTCTCGATTGGGGCGTTTCTGGGTGTGGGCAGTTGGATTGTCGAACCGGCGCGCATGCGACATTTGAAACAGCGCCCGCTGGTTTGGGTCTGTGGTGTGGGCGGGCTGTTTGGCTATCATTTTTTCTATTTCACGGCATTGCGCAATGCACCGGCGGTCGAGGCCGGTCTGATTGCCTATCTCTGGCCCTTGCTGATTGTGTTGTTTTCGGCGCTGTTACCGTCAGAGAAGCTGGGATGGCATCATATCGTCGGGGCGCTGATCGGTTTTTTTGGGGCTGGCTTGATTGTTACCGGCGGCACAACAATTTCCGTCAATCCGGAGTTTGCCTTTGGCTATGCGATGGCATTGGTCTGTGCGGTGATCTGGTCTGCATATTCCGTCATTTCGCGGTTTTTCGCCGCTGTCCCGACCGATGTCGTGACCGGATTTTGTCTTGCCACTGCGGTGCTGTCGTTGCTGTGTCATTTGGGGTTTGAGGCCACGGTCTGGCCGTCTGGCGCGATCCAGTGGTTGGCAGTTATCGGGCTGGGCATCGGGCCGTTGGGCATTGCGTTTTTCACCTGGGACTTTGGGCTGAAGAATGGCGACATACAAGTTTTGGGCGCGGCCAGCTATGCCGCTCCGGTTCTGTCGACGCTGGTGCTGGTCGCAACCGGATATGCCGAAGCGAACTGGGTGATTGCGCTGGCCTGTCTGTTGGTAACAGCGGGCGCTGTTTTGGCGGCCAAGAGCCTGTTGTTTTCGCGATAGAGACCCGACTGTGACGCTTGACAACGGCCCTGTTTCGCCGGACACCTTTGCGGTGTCAACGAGGAATTGAGCATTGGCAAATTCGCAGCGTTTCAAGTTCACTGATCTGGTAGCCGGCTTGCCGTCGGCTGTGCCCTTTGTTGGGCCGGAAACCTTGGAACGGCAACGCGGAAAACCTTTTGTGGCCCGCCTGGGTGCGAACGAGAACGTGTTTGGCCCGTCACCGCGGGCAATCCGCGCCATGGAACGGGCCGCCCACAATGTCTGGAAATATGGCGATCCGGAAAACCACGATTTAAAAGAAGCCTTGGCCGCGCATCACGCGATACCAGCGGAGTCGATTGTTGTCGGAGAAGGCATCGATGCGTTGTTGGGGCATTTGGCGCGCCTGTTTGTAGCCGTTGGCAATCCGGTGCTGACGTCGTTGGGGGCCTATCCGACGTTCAATTATCATGTTACCGGATTTGGCGGCGATTTGCATACGGTGCTCTATAAGGACGACCATGAGGACATCGATGCACTGTTGTCACAGGCAATAATACTAAAACCCAAGCTCATCTATTTTGCCAATCCGGACAATCCAATGGGCACCATTCATCCAGCCGCTGTTGTGCAAAAAGCAATCGACGCGGTTCCGGACGGCTGTCTGTTGGTGTTGGACGAGGCCTATGTCGAATTTGCACCGGCCGGTACGGCGCCGGTATTAGATGTAACGGATCGTCGGGTCATTCGCATGCGGACGTTTTCAAAGGCTTACGGCATGGCAGGCGCGCGGATCGGATATGCAATTGGCCATCCCGAACTGATCGGTGCTTTTAATCGTATTCGAAACCATTTTGGCGTTAACCGCATCGCGCAGGCCGGTGCCTTGGCAGCCTTGGCAGATCAGGATTTTTTGCGCGATACAGTATCGAATGTGGCAAAGGCGCGTGTTCGTATCAATACCATCGCACAGGCAAATGGATTGCGTTGCGTGCCGTCGGCGACTAATTTTGTGGCACTGGACTGCGGCAAGGATGGCGATTACGCCATGGCAGTGTCCGAGCAGCTAGCCCGTCAGAACCTGTTTGTCAGAATGCCGTTTGTAGCGCCGCAAAACCGATGTATTCGGCTGTCTGCCGGTCTTCCCGAGGATTTGGATCTGGTCGCGGCGGCGTTACCCCGGGCGCTCGAACTGTGATATTACGCGGGTTGCGGCGGTCAGCCCACCGTCATGGTGCGGGATATCGAGCGCCTTTAGGCCTGCGTCAATCGTACCCAGTGTTGCCAGTATCATAGGCACATTCAAATGCCCCATATGACCAATGCGAAACAGATTGTCACCCGGTTCTCCATCCATTTCAGTGAGCGATATGCCCAATCCCAAAGTCAATCCTGCAAAGTTTTCGCACCAATTGCGGAGCCGGTTTGCATCCCCCTGGCCGGTCCAAACTGCGGTCACGGCACAGGATCGTTTTGCCGGGTCCGTGATATTAAGTCTGAAGTCGCCTGACGTGCCCCAGGTTTCAACCGCCGCCCAGATTGCACGGGCAAACAGCGAATGGCGTGACCAGACGTGGGGCAGGGTTTCCTCGTACAGGATCATATCAAGGGCCTCGCGCAGACCGTACAGGTGATGCGTGGGTGCAGTGCCGGCCCAGCGGTGGGCGAAAATCTCGGCCTTGGCACGTTTTTCCCAATCCCAATAAGATGTTACCAGGTCAGCGCGCGCGCGGTATCTGGCGGCTTTGTCGTTGAAGAATAGCATCGACATTCCAGGCGGGGTCATCAGGCCTTTTTGACAGGCGGTAACGGTGACATCTACCCCCCATTCGTCCATGTGGTATTCGTCACAGGCAAAAGATGCGATGCAATCAACCATAAGCAATGCGGGATGGCCTGCGGCGTCCAGCGCACGGCGTATTGCGGGAATGTCGTTTTTTACCGACGAGGCCGTATCTGTGTGTACCAACATCACTGCCTTCAGGCGGTGATTGCTGTCTTGGCGCAGCGCGTGTTCGACGATGTCAGGGTCGGCATCAGCAGCGGTTCCAAAATCCAGCAATTGCACTTTGACACCCATTGCTGTGGCCATTTCGGCCCAGCCGTCTGCAAAACGACCGGTGGCGATAATGAGCACGTGATCACCGCGCGACAAGGTGTTGCTGATGGCGGCTTCCCACGCAGCATGGCCGTTGCCCAGATAGATTACGGCCTCGCTTTGGGTGCCGGCGACTTTCTTTAGGTCCGTGATTATTCCTGCGGTCATGTCAATCAACGGCCCCTCGTATATATTTGGGGCAGGGCGATGCATTGCGGCTAATACACGGTCAGGGATGACCGACGGGCCAGGAATGGCCATCAATGTGCGACCGTAATTAAGTGTCATGCGCGCTCCTTGATCTGTAATCCTTTGGCCTGCGCAGTCGAGCGGGCTATGGCTACCGTAGCCGTGAATTGTAGCGTTGGACAAGGTCTGTGTGCGTGATAAGACGTAAGGTACACAATGCGATAAGACAGGACGCAAATGCCAAGTAAGAAGAGCCAACAGCTAACGGCGGGTGCGGCCTATTCGCGGATGTGGCGTGACTGGCTCCGGCCACATAAATGGCCCCTGTCCTTTACGATTATTTTGATGGCGATTGTTGCGGTCACCTCTGCTGGCTATGCGAAATTTATCCAGTATGTCATTGATGCCTTTGGCAGTGGCAACACCAGCGTTGCCGTTTGGGGCCCCTTGGGTGTCATTGGGCTGACGCTGAGTCGGGGACTGAGCCAGTATTTTAGGCATATTATCCAGAATCGTGTGCTGTCACGGGTTCAGGCCAAAATGCAAAACAAGATGTTTAAGTCGCTGGTGAACATGGATTTGCGCCATCTTTTGGCCGAAGCGCCCGCAGCGCTGGCAACGCGATTTTCATCTGACATCGAACTGGCGCGACAAGCAACGCTTGACCTGTTCGTTGGGATTACCTCGGTGTTTACCCTGTGCGCTACGTTCGCTGTAATGATGTCCATTGATTGGGCTATGTCATTGGGGTTGATTCTGATTTTTGGCTTGGCTTTTGGTCCCGTCGGGATTGTCGGATCCAAGGTTCGCCGGATTTCATCCAAAACCCAGTCCGAGATTGCCGCCATGACCGAGGCCGTGAACGAGGGCCTGTCAGGTATCCGAATGGTGCGGACCTATCGTTTGGAAGACCGGATGCTGGGCAATGCCAATTCGGTGTTTGAAAAACTGTATCGGCTGCGGGTCTCGATGGTCAAATGGCAGTTTGCGGTTTCCCCGATGGTGGAGATTGTTGCAGGTCTGGCGGTGGCGGTTCTGTTGTATCTGGTGACGTGGCGCATGAGCACAGGGGCCATTGATCTGGCCGGGTTTATCGGGTTGCTGACGGCCTTGGGTGTTGCAACCAACCCGGCGCAGAAAATTGGCAATTCCTATGCGCGGGCCTTGCAGGGCGTCGCGGCGCTGGACCGGATTTTTAGGCTTTATGACGCGAAAAATACCATCAAGGACGGCGATTTTTCCTATGCCAAGGGCGACCGCGCCAAAGGGCAGATAGACTTTGACAAGGTCGGGTTTGTTTATCCAGACGGATACGAGGCATTGCACGATATTTCCCTGACGATCGAGCCGGGGTCGACATTTGCTTTTGTTGGCCGGTCGGGTGCCGGAAAATCCACCGTGTTCAATCTGTTGCCACGGTTGTTTGATGCAACCAGTGGCGCGATCCGGCTGGACGGCCGCAATATCAACGCGCTGTCATTGTCGTCGCTGCGAGACCAGATTTCCGTGGTCAGTCAGGACAGCGTTCTTCTCAAGGGAACTGTTCTGGAAAACATCGCTTTTGGCAAGCCCGACGCGACACGTGATGCGTGTATTGCTGCGGCCAAGGCTGCGGCTGCGGACGGGTTTATTCTGGAGCTGAAAGACGGGTATGACACGATGATCGACCCCTCTAAATCAGCATTCTCGGGTGGCGAACGCCAGCGCATATCCATCGCACGCGCGATTTTGCGTGATGCACCGGTTTTGCTGTTGGACGAGCCAACATCGGCACTGGACGCCGAGAGCGAAACATCGATCCGCGAAGCGCTGGCCGATCTGTCCGATGACCGGACGACACTGGTCATTGCGCATCGCCTGTCAACGATCAAAGACGCGGATCAAATCGTGGTTATGGATCGCGGTATGATCGCGGAAACCGGATCGCATGACCAGCTATTGGAGCAGGCGGGAATTTATGCGGACCTGTACAATCTTCAGTTCAGCCAACATCCTGCGCGCCCACGCCAACATAAACCACGCAGTTTTTCAAACGGCGGCAGGTGGTCATCACCGCTGGCCAATCTGATACGGCGCTTTGGTTTGTAGGTCGAAACTTTAACTATAGCGTTTCGCCAGTTTTTCGGGATTGATCCCCAGATAGTAGAGCGCCAGCGTGGTCAGGTTGCGCGTCCCCCGCCGCATCCAGCCATCACGCCGATACCGGTCAAAGGATGTCGTTGCTGTGGCCGCCAGTGCGCGGGCGCGTGGCAACCGTCGCACCAGGCCCACATCTTCCATCAGGGGAATGTCGTCAAAGCCGCCGGCCTGTGCGTAGTCAAGCCGCGACACCAGCAATCCCTGATCACCGTAAGGCAGACCGAAAAGCTGTGACCGCAGGTTGGCCCAACGGGCAATCAGTTTTGCCGCAAAACCTGTATCGTCAAAGGCCAGCCGAAAATATCCGACACCATGATCGGCATTTATATGATTGCGGACCGCGTCGGGCCAGTTTGCGTCGAGAACCGTATCGGCGTGCAGAAACAACATCCAGGGGGTGGATGCGACCTGTGACCCCATAGCCATCTGTGTGCCTCTGCCTTTGGCGCTGGTGATCATTGTAGCACCAGTTTCTTTGGCGACCTGTGCAATGTCGTCTGTCGATCCGCCATCGGCAAAGATAACTTGGTGGACCAAGCCTTGACCAACACCAACATATGCCGTCGCAAGGGTCGGGCCAATTGTGGCGACCGCGTTGAGCGTGGGAATGATTATCGTGATCGGTGCTGTCATTGGACCATGGTCAGGGTTGCATTGTCGCGCTAGATACCGAATGTAGCAGAAAAAAGCGACCCGACAATCTGGTTGCTGTCAGTTAATTGAATGGAATGTGATCATGCAGGGCGAATGGGCATCCGACAGAACGGTTCTGGCCGTTACCGGTTCCGACGCAGAAAAATTTCTGCAAGACTTGGTGACCAATGACGTGTCCGCGACCAAGGGTGGTCTGGTCTATGCAGCATTGCTGTCGCCAAAAGGTAAATATCTGTTTGACTTTTTTCTAAGCAAAGCACCTGACGGGTTTTTTGTGGATATTCAGACCGACAGGGCAGACGCACTGGTGCAGCGTCTGACCATGTACCGGCTGCGCGCCGATGTGACCATCAGCGCCACCGAATTTCTGGTCAACCGCGGGCTGGCCGGTGGCGAACACGATCCGGTTCCAAGTGGCGCTTTTGCCGATCCGCGTCATCGCGCGTTGGGCTGGCGCAAGATCGCGGCAGATCGCGGCAGTGCCGCCAAAATCGATTGGACTGCGGTGCGTGTCGCCAATTGCATTCCCAAAACTGGTGTCGAATTGCAGCCAGACGACAGTTATATCCTTGAGTCCGGATTTGAGGCCCTAAGCGGTGTTGATTTTCGCAAGGGATGCTATGTCGGCCAAGAAATAACAGCGCGGATGAAGCACAAAACCGAACTGCGCAAAGGTCTGCGCACGGTAAAGGTTGTCGGTACGGCAATTCCGGGCACCGAGATCAGAGCCGGCGACAAGCCGGCCGGCGTGCTCTACAGCCAGTCAGATGGGCGCGGGATTGCTTATTTGCGTCTGGATCGGGCCAAAGGTCTGATGCAGGCAGGGGATGCGACCGTCACGCTCGAGGACTGACCCCGAGACCGGTGACGGACGCGACCCACTGACGTGTGTCCTAGGTGTTGCGGATGGTCTTGGCGAAACGGTCGAAACTTTCGCCCGATGCGGCCAAAACAGTGCCGTCAAGCAGAGGATTTTCGCCTCTGGTAATGGATTCGGCCAAACCACCGGCCTCTTGAACCAGCAACAAACCGGCCGAGATGTCCCAGATGTTCAACCGGCGTTCCCAATACCCGTCATACCGGCCCGCGGCCACATAGGCCAGATCAAGGGCTGCCGACCCCCAGCGTCGTACGCCAGAACACGCCGGCAATACGCGCGCCAAATCTTGCAATGTTTCGGGCAGATCGCTGCGACCACCAAATGGCAAGCCGGTGGCAAACAGCATTTCGATCGTATCGCGGCGTGATGACACCCGGATACGACGATCGTTTAGCCAAGCACCGCCACCTTTTTCTGCGATAAACAATTCTTCGGTTGCGGGATTAAACACAATGGCGGCTACAATCGCGCCTTTATGTTCCAGTGCAATAGAGATCGCCCAATGTGGCAGGCCGTGCAAAAAGTTTGTGGTTCCGTCCAACGGATC
>CAXMUJ010000097.1:0-25258 GCA_964196455.1 uncultured Myxococcota bacterium
CCGACTTCTTCCAGCGTGTGATCGGTGTTCATGCCGATACCAAAGCGCATGCGCAGAACCCGTTCTTCGCGCGGCGTCAGCGAGGCCAGAACCCGTGTTGTGGTTTCCTTCAGGTTGCCCTGAATGGCGCTTTCCAATGGCAGGATCGCGTTTTTGTCCTCGATGAAATCGCCCAGCTGGCTGTCTTCTTCGTCGCCGATGGGGGTTTCCAGTGAAATAGGTTCCTTGGCGATTTTCATCACCTTGCGGACTTTTTCCAGCGGCATTTGCAGCTTGGCTGCCAATTCTTCCGGCGTCGGTTCGCGGCCAATTTCGTGCAGCATTTGCCGTCCGGTGCGCACCAGCTTGTTGATGGTTTCGATCATATGCACCGGAATACGGATGGTGCGGGCCTGATCGGCAATCGAGCGCGTAATCGCCTGACGGATCCACCATGTGGCGTAGGTCGAGAATTTATAGCCGCGACGGTATTCAAACTTGTCTACGGCCTTCATCAGACCGATGTTGCCCTCTTGGATCAGGTCAAGGAACTGCAAACCACGGTTGGTGTATTTTTTCGCGATTGAAATCACCAGACGCAGGTTGGCCTCGACCATTTCTTTCTTGGCCATGCGGGCTTCTTTTTCGCCCTTTTGCACCTGATTGACGATGCGGCGGAATTCGGGGATGTCGACACCGACATATTGACCGACCTGCGCCATCTCGGCGCGGATTTCTTCGGCCTTGGGGCGGTGCTTTTCATTAAACAACTGCCAGCCACGTCCAGCTTTTTCCGCAATATGGTCCAGCCAGATCGGGTCCAGCTCCGACCCGCGATAGGCGTCAATAAATTCGCGCCGGTTGATGCGCGACTGATCGGCCAGCTTGACCATGCCGCTGTCGAGCGACATGATCCGGCGGTTGATCCCATAGAGCTGGTCAATCAGGGCTTCGATCCGGTTGTTATGCAGGTGCAGTGCGTTGACCTGATCCACCAGTGTCTGGCGCAGTTTTTGATAAGCCTTCTCGGACTTGGCGGAATAACTTTCGCCTTCGTTCAGGGTCGCGGATATCCGGACGTCCTGCATTTCGGCCAGTTTGTTATAGTTCTTCGCAATCTTGGCCAGCGTCGCCAAAACCTCCGGTTTCAGCGCGGCTTCCATGGCGGACAGGGACATATTGGCCTGTTCGTCCTCGTCCTCGTCATCATCGTCGGCGGCAATCGGGTTGCCATCGGCGTCGACTTCCTGGACCTTCTCCGGCTTGGGTACGGGCGGGGTAACGCCTGGAATGCTGGTGGCAAGTTTGGACGGGTCTGCGACCGGCGCGCTGTCGTCGTCTTCCATTGTGCCGCTGAACGTGGTTTCCAGATCAATCACATCGCGTAGCAGGATTTCTTCATCCAACAGCTCGTCGCGCCAGATGGTAATCGCTTGAAATGTCAGGGGGCTTTCGCACAGGCCCTCGATCATGGTTTTCCGACCGGCCTCGATGCGTTTTGCAATCGCAATCTCGCCCTCGCGGGACAACAGCTCGACCGATCCCATTTCGCGCAGATACATGCGCACGGGGTCGTCGGTCCGGTCCAGTGTTTCCTTGCCGGTCTGCGCCAGCTGAATGCCTTTGGCGTCGTTGTCGACAACAGTCACATCCTTGGCGCTGTCGTCATCCAGCTCGTCAGCCTCGATGATGTTGATGCCCATTTCGGACAACATCGACATCACGTCTTCGATTTGTTCGGACGAGACTTGCTCGGGCGGCAGAACTTCGTTCAGCTCGTCATAAGTGATGTAGCCACGCTCGCGCGCACCGGCCATCATCTTTTTGACGGCGTCCTGGCTCATGTCGCCCATACCGGCGTTGGCGTCCAGTTTATCCCCGGTTTTCGACTGTTCGTTATCTTTAGCGGCCATGAAACTCTCCTTAGAAAACCGATATGTGGTCGCGACAAGCGAATCACAAGGGATTAGCGCGAATCAACACTGCGGGGGGGTGATTCGCAATGGTGTTTAGTGCTTTTTCTTTACCCAGACCTGATCATCGATCAATTTTTGAAGCTCTTTTGACAATTCGGCCTCTTCGCTGAGCCCATTGTCATTGTTTTCGGGTTCGGCGCGTGTGGCTTTTTGGCGTGCTTGCGCCGCTTGTTGTAGTCGCCATGTAACGCCTTCGTCTGCGATGCCTTGCAAATCTTGTTCCGCCTCTATGATTTCCGCACGCGCGCCTTTGATCGCATGTAGCTTGGCCAGCTCTTCTGCCAAGGCCAAACTTGCGTATTCATCTTGACGAAGCGTTACAAGGGCGGGCGACGTGCGAACATGCGGTAGCGAAAAAAGTTTGTCGATTGGCTCGGGGCCTGTTTCTGCGGTCACAGCCGAGAGCAGATTTTGGGGGTCATCCGCGTGGTCATGCAAGTGTCGAACCAACGCATTTCTAATAATCTTGTGGTCGGGCAGGGCCAGATCAACCCGCTCCAGTTCGTGTTCAAATTTCAACGCACTGTCAGGATAGCGCAGCGCCAGCGCCAAGATCAAACAGGCGCGGATTGTCTCTTCGGTTCCGTCCTGAGCGAGCAGGGATGATTTGGTGTCGCTGGATGCGGGAGGTTTGGCGCGCGGTTTGCCCTTGGTCCAGGGAATAAACGCGGCGCGTTGGTTTTTGTTGGGGTAAAACAGACCACGGCGCAACTCGTTCACCGCCTCGCCGTAGTGGCGGCGCAGTGACGGGTCCGATATTTTCTTGATCGCGTCGCGCAGCGACGCATCCAGCGAGGCGCGGCGTTCGGGGCTGTCGAAAACCTTGCCCTCGATCTCTCGTTGCCACAGCAGGTTTACCAGCGGTTGCGCCCCGTCCAACAGGTCCTGCATGGCAGAGGCACCAGAAGCCTTGATCAGATCGTCGGGGTCCTGGCCTTCGGGCAGAATACAAAACCGAAGCGATTTGCCCGGCTCCAGCAACGGCAGAGCCAAATCCATCAGGCGCATGGCCGCGCGCAGGCCGGCTGTATCTCCGTCCAGCGCAATGACGGGTTCGGAGTGCATACGCCACATCAGTTGCAGCTGGTTTTCGGTGATCGCGGTGCCCAGCGGCGCGACCGAATGGGCAAAGCCTGCCTGTGTCAGCGCAATGACGTCCATATAGCCTTCAGCGACGATTAACTGGCCGGACTTTCCGGAGGCTTCTCGGGCGGGGGCGTGATGATACAGAGACCGGCCCTTGTCAAATAACGGGGTCTCGGGCGAATTGAGGTATTTGGCCCGCGCGTTGGGATCCATCGCCCGACCGCCAAAGGCGATGCACCGGCCGCGCACATCGCGGATCGGGAATATTATGCGGCCGCGAAACCGGTCATAAGGCGTGCCGCCATCATCAGGGCGAATGGCCAGGCCCGCGTCGATGATATCGTCAGCTGGGATGCCCTTGTCGGTCAGATGTTTGGTCAATGCCGTGCGGTCATCGGCGGCAAAGCCGATCTCGAACTGTTGCACCGTTTTTTCGGGCAGGCCGCGGTGTTGCAGATACTCGCGTGCCTGTGCGGCTCGCCCGGTTTTCAGGGCCAGCTTAAAGAACTTGACCGCCTGTTCGTTGACGTCTGCAAGTTGGGTGTTGCGATCGGCCTTTTCCTGGGCACGCGGATCGCGCGCGGGCATCGGCAAACCGGCCTCGCGGGCCAGAATTTCAATGGCCTCCATGAAATCGACGTTTTCGGTCTCGCGCACAAAGGTTATGGCGTCGCCCTTTTGGTGGCAGCCAAAGCAATAGTAAAAACCCTTGCGGTCATCGACGTGAAACGATGCGGTCTTTTCTTGGTGAAACGGGCAGGGTGCCCACATATCGCCTTTGCCCTGATTTGATTTTTTTGGGTCCCACGTGACTTTGCGCCCGACAACCTGGCTCAAAGACAGGCGGGATCGCAATTCATCAAGGAAAGCAGGGGTCAAGCTCATGTGCCTAATATCGGCACTGTCTGCCGTTTAGGCAAGGGGCTCGCGCTCATGGTTTTGGTTTGATCTGGATCGTCTGCCGGATCGAAAAGTCTGTTCGGTCAAAGATGATGATCTGGTCGTCCTGCGTAACAACAGCCGCCCAGTCCGGCCCGATGGTAAAGGTTTGGGCCTTGGCACCGTCCGGCAAAATAAATTCCGTAGGCAAGGGCAGCTCAACTTCGCCCGTAAAGCGCATGACAATCAGTCCGATGATGGTTAAAAGGCCAAAAATCATCGTCAGCGTCAGTACGGTGATCAATCTGCGCAGAAACCGTAAATTCGCGGGCTCTGGCAATAATTGGGGATCATCTTCGGTCATGACAGGTCTTTCGGATCAAATTTTTGAACTTACCGTGTCGGACAGTCCGCCACCGCGCCTTGATAAGGCTTTGGCGCAGGTTGTGCCAGAGGATGTTGCGTTAAGTCGGTCTCGTTTGGGCAAACTGATCGAACAAGGCGCGGTTACGCGTGGCGACGGAACGGTTGTGACTGTTCTGAAAACCAAAGCTGACCCCGGCGAAACATTCAAGGTGAGTGTTCCCGTGGCCCAGGACTATGATGCGATGCCCGAGGATATTCCGGTCGAGGTCGTCTTTGAGGATGCGCATCTGATTGTTGTGGTGAAACCGGCAGGCATGGTGGTGCATCCCGCGCCCGGATCGGAAAACGGAACGTTGGTGAATGCGCTGCTGTTTTTATGTGCCGATACTTTGTCAGGTATCGGGGGTGAAAAACGCCCCGGAATTGTACACCGGATCGACAAAGATACGTCTGGTTTGTTGGTGGTCGCGAAATCTGATGCAGCCCATCACGGGCTGGCGGCACAATTCAAGGATCATTCGATCGATCGGCGCTATCTGGCTATTGCCAACGGGGCCCCGTCCAAGGGTGATCCGCGTTTGGCGGGTATTAAGGGTGTGTCTTTTGAAGACGGCGGCATTCTGCGCGTAGCAACCAACATTGCACGCCACAAAACCGACCGCAAACGCATGGCCGTAACCGCCCACGAGGGCCGTCATGCAATTACGCGCGTAAAAACCGTCGAGAGTTTTGGCGAAAATCGCGCCAGTTTGGTTGAATGCCGTCTGGAAACCGGCCGCACGCACCAGATACGCGTTCACATGAGCCATCTGGGCCATGGCTTGATCGGCGATCCGGTCTATGGCCGCAAGAAACGCATGGCGGTGCAAGGCATGTCCGAGGATGACGCAACGTTCCTGAGCGGGTTTTCGCGTCAAGCATTGCATGCGGCATCGCTGGGCTTTGTGCATCCGGTAACCGGCGAAGACATGTATTTCGAAACAGAAATGCCCCAAGATATGAAACAATTAGGCGAAATATTGCAAAAACTACCATGTTGATCAGCGGGATATTGCATCTGCCACGAAATTCGAAGAAAGTTTTTAAACCTTACTTGTAACTTTGGTCACATTAGCGTGCGGGAACTTGTAACAGTATTAACGATTACTTAGCTTTATGCTGAGGCAATGAGCCTTAGTTACAGAGTAAACAGGACAGTACAACATGAGTTATTCCAATTTACCGGCACCGTCGCCGGAACAGGGCTTGAACCGCTACATGCAGGAAATTCGCAAGTTCCCGATGTTGGAGCCCGAACAAGAATACATGCTGGCCAAATCATGGGTCGATCATGAAGACACTGATAGCGCGCATCAATTGGTGACGTCGCACCTGCGGCTGGCGGCTAAAATTGCTATGGGCTATCGTGGCTACGGGCTGCCAACGGCCGAAGTGATTTCAGAGGCCAATGTTGGGCTGATGCAGGCGGTCAAACGCTTTGATCCCGAGAAGGGATTCCGGTTGGCAACCTATGCCATGTGGTGGATCCGGGCCAGCATTCAGGAATATATTTTACGGAGCTGGTCGCTGGTAAAACTGGGAACCACGAGTGCCCAGAAGAAACTCTTTTTCAATTTGCGCAAGGTCAAGAACAAGATCGGCGCCTTGGAAGATGGCGATCTGCGTCCTGAAAATGTAGCCAAAATTGCCCATGATCTGAATGTCAGTGAACAAGAAGTCATTTCCATGAACCGGCGTATGTCGGGTGGGGATGCGTCGCTGAACGCCACTGTCGGCAGTGACGAGGACGGCAAGGCTGAATGGCAGGATTGGTTGACCGATGACGATGCTGATCAAGCCGCGCAATATGAAGAGAGCGACGAGCTGACTATCCGCCGTGAAATGTTGTTCGAGGCAATGGATGTGCTGAACGACCGCGAGAAAGACATCCTGACCCAGCGCAAGCTGCAGGACCGCGCCACAACATTAGAAGAGTTGTCCGGTCAATATGGCGTCAGCCGCGAGCGGATACGCCAGATCGAAGTGCGGGCATTCGAGAAATTACAAGTTCGCATGCGTGATCTGGCCACTGAAAAAGGTATGATGGCGACAAGCTAAGCTTGCCAGAAGTCGTGAACGTGATAGCCTTCCCCAAGTTTTGAGGGAGGCTTTTTTATGAGACCAATCAGATGGGGTGTGCTTGGGGCGGCGAAATTTGCGCAGCAGCATATGGCCCCGGCAATTCATCAAGCTGTCGGCGCTGAATTGGTAGCGCTTGCGACCCGTGATCCGGCCAAGGCGGCACCGTTTCAGGCGTTTTGCCCTAATCTGATGGTCTACGACGATTATGATGCCCTTTTGGCGGCTCCGGACATTGACGCGGTCTATGTGCCGTTGCCCAACCATATCCATGTGGACTGGACCAAAAAGGCATTGGCGGCCGGCAAACACGTTCTAACCGAAAAACCAATTGCCATGCACGCCCCTGAAATCGATGACCTGATCGCGCTGCGCGACCAGTCCGGGCTGTTGGCAGCCGAGGCCTATATGATCGTGCATCATCCGCAATGGATACGGGCGCGTGAACTGGTGCAAACCGGCGCAATTGGCAATTTGATCCATGTTGACGGCGTATTCTCGTATGATAATTCAGCCGATCAGGGCAATATCCGAAATAACCCCGAAACCGGCGGCGGCGGTATTCGCGACATTGGGGTTTATACCTATGGCGCGACGCGTTTTGTGTCCGGTCAAGAGCCCCGATCGATTACAATGGCGCGGCTTAAACGCGAAAACGGCGTTGACGTTATTGCCGAAGTGAGCGCGGATTTTGGCGGTTTCAGCCACACCAGTGTTGTGTCCATGCGAATGTTCCCAAGACAGGAAATGACGTTTCACGGCGACGAGGGGTTCTTTCGGCTCAGTGCGCCGTTTAATCCGGGTCTTTACGGGCAGGCTCAAATCGAATTGCATCAACCGGATCAGGCCGTCCGGATCGAACGGTTTCCAGCGGTCCAGCAGTACAATATCCAGGTTGAAAACTTTTGTAATTCGGTGCGCGATGGTGTTCCCTATCCGTGTCCTCTGGAATTTTCGCGCGGGACGCAGGCGATGATTGATATGGTTTTTGCCGCAGAGGCACAGGCCTGATCGGGGGTGTAAGGCGGCGTTAGCACTGGCAGTTGGTGGAAAACAGGTCCTTGGACCGTTGATTTGATGTGCAATGATCCCCATCTGTGAGCTAACACCATATTCAAGAGGCCGCTGTGCGGTCAAAAGAAAGGCAGAACAATGACCGAGAACAACTCAACTGATTATTCACAGAACAAAAGTATCTGGATGCGCGGCCTGTGGATGCTGATATTGGCGGTTTTGTTTGGCGTTGCCGAAACAGTGTTGCTTGTTGCGACTTTACTTCAGTTTCTGTGGATGGTGTTCGCCAAAGAGAAAAACCAGCTTCTTGTCGAGTTTGGTCGGAAGTTGGCCAATTGGCTGTCGAAAACGGCTCGGTTTCAAACCGGCGATAGCGATGAGAAACCGTTTCCCTGGACCGCTTGGTAAGCTTGACACAAATACTTAATCACTGTGTTTTGTTGCGGTAACCAGCGTGGCCGGTGTTGAAATTACAAGCGTCGCGCCGTCGCGCGTGGCCTCTGAACTTGAAATGATTGCAGCCTCGATTTTATCGCGGGCCTTCGGCGGTTGCGCGTCTAGCAACATTGGTATGCGCACCATCGAGCGATAAATCATATCCAGAACCTCTTGGCCCGTGGCGGGACACCATTGCGCGTCAACAACCTCGACTGTGGTATTGTCAAAACCCGCAGCGGCCAAGGCGCGCTGGGCCTCGCTGGGGTCGGCTAGCCGAAACGCCGGCGGGGCTGGTGGCAGGTCAACATCCGGTGATCCGTGATCTGCAATGGCTGACATGATTATTTTCATAAAGCCGCCGTTCTGATCGGGATTGTTCCAAACTGTGAACAGGTATCGACCGCCGGGTTTCAAAACCCGGGCGGCCTCGGCTATGGCTTGATCCGGATCGGGCAGGTGCAACAGACCGAACGAGCAAACGACGTCATCAAAGCTGTTGGCATCCAGGCGCAGGTTTTGGGCGTCGCCGGTTTTAAAAGTCAACAACGGGTATTTTTCAGCGGCCAGCGCCACCATAGCCTCTGAAAAATCTAGTCCCGTCGCGTCGGCGCCCAAAGCCGCCAATGCAGCGGTTAATTCACCGGTGCCCGCACAGATGTCCAACACGCGCCTGTTGGCCAAGTCGCCGCCCAGATGGTTCAGTATACTGGGAAAAATCGTCCGTGTAATCGTGTTAACGCCCGCGTCATAGGCGCTTGCCTTGGCTTGCCAACCGGCATGTTCCAAATCGGCGAATGTCTGTTGTGCCATCACAATACCCCCAATGATGGGGGTAGTTTAGCACAGTTTACTTGGCCTTCGAAGACTTCTAGTCTTCCATCGCTTCCAGCTCGTCGATCATCGAGCTGATCAGGGACAGTCCCTTGTCCCAGAATTTTGGATCACTGGCATCCAGACCGAAAGGTTCGAGCAACTCGGAATGATGTTTTGACCCGCCTGCAGACAACATCTCGAAATATTTGGTCTGAAAGTCGGGGTCACCTTCTTGATAGACCGCATAGAGCGCGTTCACCAAGCCATCGCCAAAGGCATAGGCGTAGACATAGAACGGCGAGTGGATGAAATGGGGGATATAGGCCCAAAACGTCTCGTATCCGTCCATGAAATTGAACACAGGGCCCAGGCTTTCACCTTGCACAGACATCCACAGCGCGTTGATCTGGTCGGGTGTCAGCTCGCCTTGGGCGCGGGCGGCATGCAGTTTGCACTCAAAATCATAAAACGCGATTTGGCGCACAACCGTATTGATCATATCCTCGACCTTGCCCGCCAACAGCCGTTTGCGGGTTGCCGTGTCAGGTGCGGTGTCCAGCAATTTGCGAAACGTCAACATCTCGCCGAAAACCGATGCGGTTTCTGCCAGTGTCAACGGTGTGGACGACAAGAGTTCGCCTTGGTTGGCGGCCAGAACCTGATGCACGCCATGGCCCAATTCATGCGCCAATGTCATCACATCGCGCTGTTTTCCCAGATAATTCAACATGATGTACGGGTGTACGTCGGTCACTGTCGGATGCGCAAACGCGCCGGGTGCCTTGCCCGGTTTTACCGGGGCGTCAATCCAGCCCCTGTCAAAAAACGGTTCGGCAATCTCTGCCATTTTGGGGGAAAACGCCCCGTAGGCATCCATCACCATTTTCTTCGCGTCGGCCCAAGGAATGGATTTATCATCCTCGCCGGGAAGCGGCGCGTTGCGATCCCAAACCTCTAGTGTCTCCAGGCCCAGCCACTTGGCCTTGAGGTTATAATACCGGTGTGACAGCTTTGGATAGGCCGCAACAACTGCGTTGCGCAGGGCGTCGACGACCTCGGGCTCCACATGGTTGGACAGGTGGCGCGCGGCTTGCGGTGTCGGCAGCTTGCGCCAGCGATCCTCGATCTCTTTTTCTTTGGCCAACGTGTTGGTGATGCGTGCAAACAGGCTGATATTATCGCCAAACACTTTGACCAGCGCTTTGGCACCGATCTCGCGTCGGGCGCGATCCGTGTCGGACAACAGGTTCAGCGTGGCTTCGAGGTTCATTTCCGCACCATCCACATCAAACGTCAGACCGGCCATGGTTTCGTCAAACAACCGGTTCCAGGCAGTTGCGCCGACGACAGATTGATCATGCAGGAATTTTTCCAGCTCGTCGGACAGCTGATAAGGCTTCATGGAGCGCATCCGGTCCAACACCGGACGATAGCGGGCCAGATCAGCATTTTGATCCAAAAGACCGTTGAGAGCATCATCGTCGATCCGGTTCATTTCCAACGAGAAAAACACCATCGGTGTTGAGAAATCGGTCAGGCTGTTTTGACAATCGGCCATAAACTTGGCGCGGTCGGCGTCGGTTGTGTCTTGGTAATATCGCAAACCGGCAAAAGACATAATGCGGCCCATGACCGATTGGATTTTCTCATACCGCTGGATGCAATTCAACAGACCTGCGGCGTCCAGATCAGTCAGGTTTCCCTCATAGACAGATGCAAAATCGGCGCATTCGGTTTCAAGAAATCCCATGTCGCGGGTCAGTTCCGGCGCGCTTTGAGACGTATACAAGTCGCCAAGGTTCCACTCTGGCAAATCGCCGAAATCATTTCCGGAGCCGCCGTCTGACTGGGCATCGCGGGGCAAAGTGTGGTGGGGAAAGGTGGGTTGGAACAACATCCGATTATCTCCTGCAAAATGGTTGCAACAGATGTAGGGCTTCTGCCTGTCAAGGGAAAGCCCCGATCACACGATTGCAGGGTCGAAGCTGCCGCGCCGCGCAAAATTACCGGAAGGCTACAGGTCGATTGTGCCTTCGGGTGTCATTTCTGGCGTGTCCGGCGGCAGATCGGGTTTGCGCCGGATAATGATATCGCCGTTGGGCAGAATTTCTGGTGGCTCGAAGCGGGACAAATCATCGACTTTGCCGCGCAATCCCTCCAGCAAGGGCGCAATATCATCGGCCCAGCCTTCGAGAAACTCTTGTGACTCTTCGGCAAACTGTTCCAGAAACCGGCGCAACTCCGGCCATTCGCCGTCTTCGGCTTGGGCCTGGGTTGATGGTGCAAGCACAAGGACAAGCACTGCGGTGAGGCGGGCAATAGTTTTCATGCTCTTGATATAGGCGTTTTTTCGGCCATTTCCAGACCAATCCGGCAATTGTCGTCAGATATCCAGATCAACAGTTACAGGAAAATGATCAGACGCCGTTAACAGGGCCTTACACAGCACGTCGTTTTGAAAACACAGCGGGTCATCAAACGGATGCCAGATTTTCCAGGTAGGCGAGCTGGAATGAAACAGCCCGTCCGACAACATAATATAATCCAGCAGGGCATTGAAATAGGATTTGGTCGTGTGGTTATAAAACCGCGAGGTTGTCTGCAATGGTCCCAGCGCGCGGCCGCGTGCGGCGGCAATATGGGGTTCATGAAGTTGGCTTTGTTCCGATTTGCTTGTACCGACAACGATCTCTACGCCAGAATGCCCAAACAGCTTTTCATAGGTGTCCAGCCCTGGTCCATCATTGAAATCGCCCAACACAATCAGGTCTTCGCCATCGCGCAAATGCTGCTCTACACGCTGTCGGATCCAGATGCATTGCGCCAGTTGCTTGCGCCGGTTTGCGATCGCTATGCGGGTTTCGTCTTGTTTGTCGCGCGCGCCGTGCGGTGCTTTGGATTTAGCGTGAACACCGATCATTCGGAGATGTGTGCCATTTACCGTTCGTGCCGCTATTTCCAAAGGAGGCTTCGAAAAGGTAATTTTGTCCGCCGCATCATCGACATCGACGTCGTGTCTGAATATGCCGTCAAATCGGGCGTCCTGGCGCAGACCCTCTTCAGTGGTTTCGCGACCTTTTGGGTCATGTTGGACGTTGAGCTTTTCCGGGTCGTACAGCAGGGCAATTTCTTGCTGGGTGTTGTTTTCGAACCCGACCAGTGCGGCGTTAGTTCGCAAATTGAAATGAGCGGCGAAAGTCTCTAGGGCTTTGACAGTAGAATGGTGATTGTTCGCGTCTGGTGCCTCGATTATCATGATCGCGTCTGCATCTATGGCGGTGAACACAGTGCCCAGAGCGTCGAGTTGTTGTGACTTTGTGACTTTGTACCGGCGCGACCAGCTGCCGTCTTTGATCAGGTGGTCGTTCTTGTCGAACAAACCAGAGAACCATTCAACGTTATAGGTCGCAATCCGCATTACACGGTCCGGGCGTCGGAAATTTCTTCCCAAGCCTTGTTCACTGCGATCATATGTTTTGTGGCCATTGTAATCGCCTCTTCGGGCAGGCCTTGAGCAATGATGTGGTCGGGGTGGGTCTCTCTGATTTTTTGACGCCAGACTTTCCGAATTTCGTCCATCGACATATCGGGAGTAACGCCCAGAACATCATAGGCGTCGAGGTCCGTGTCGGGCACAAACCGTGTGCGGATACCGCGAAAAGCCGCCTCGTCCACTTCGAATATCTTGGCCGCACGATGAACGAAATCATTTTCGGACGGGTGATAGTGACCGTCGGCTATGGCGATGTGGAACAGGCCCTCTATCAGGTTTTCGAGTGCAGCGTCGTTGTTTTTGAACAATCGGGCGATTGTTGTTGCGTAGACTTCGTATCCGGCGACATCCTGACGGGCCAGATTGAACACACGGGCGGCCTGGGTTTCTTCGGATTTGGGAATGAAGAAGATTTGACGAAACGCGGCAACCTCGTCGCGGGTGACCAAACCATCGGCCTTGGCCATTTTTGCGCCCATACCGATGACCGCAATGGTAAAGGCGATGCTCCGTTCGGGTGGGGTTTTGAGTTTGTCAAAAACATTTGCAAGGCTCTCACCTTGGGTCAATGCGGCAAGCGCCTCTGATATGCGGGTCCAGATTGACATGTAGGCATCCTGTTGTTGGTCTTGGGTCTGTGTTTTGCGACGCTACAGGAACTTTTGCAACAAGACCAGATCGTGCCAGCGATCAAATTTCCAGCCCACCTGTGACAGGCGGGCCACTTCGGCATAGCCGCAAGCAAGGTGGAAACCGACCGCCGCTGTATTCTCGGCGGATACACCGGCGAAAATGCTGTGAATACCCTGTTCTCTGGCATGATCTTCGATCACTTGCAGCAGGGCACGCCCTAGCCCGCGCCCGCCGGCATCAGGCGCCAGATTGACTGTGTGCTCTTTGGTCTTGGCATAGCCGACGCCCCTGCGAAAGTCGCTGTAGGTGGCAAAACCGGTCACGGTGTTTTTGGCCGTAGAGACGTAAAATGGCGTTTGCGGGTCTGAAAGGGCCCGCGCCAGATCGACGGTCGTTTTCTCTTGGCTGTTGAATGTCGTAACCGTGTTGCGAATATAATGGTTCCAGATTTGTGCTATGGCGGCGGCATCTTTGGGTGTGGCACGTCGGATGGTCATGGGGCGCTCTGTTGTTGTTTGCGCTATTTAGGCGCGGATTTGGGCGTCATGCAACCGTTTCGCACCTGTTAGATGCCCGTCTTAGATACCCGTCTTAGATACCCGTCTTAGATACCCGCCTTAGATACCGGCCGATAAACCCGGCGCGCCGTTATTCCAGTTCAAGGCCCATGCCGCTGGCGGAGCCATGCGGGCCCGCCGGCGTTGCAACATCCAGCCCATCTGGTCGGGGTGATGGCGCGGCGTCAGGTGCCACCGCGTTTCCACCCCCGCAGCACCGCCGTCACCAGGCGTCAGCAACAGGCCAAGCGGTGCCAGTTTGCCCAGCCTTGCCCCGGTTTCCGCCGCCAGATGTAGACGGCGCACCGGCGTCAGGGCAGGGGGATCATACAGTTCCGCAACCACCAGAGGAACAGAGCCCGTGCGCAGACATTCCTCTGTAGCCCAGAGGATATCCTCGGCCCGCTTGGGTCGCACAAAAATCAACCGCGCTGGATCAATATATTTTTGAACCCCGTCGCCTTGCAGATAGGCACCTTGCCAATGGCTGCTGATCCAGATGACCGGCCCTTGCATGGCGCGGGCGGCAATCAGCGCCAGCGTGCGCCGCGCCGGGCCGCAAAACTCATGCGCGCGCGCCAATGGCAGACACAGATCCCCCACCAGCGGCTGGGAGGGCACCTCGCGGTGGGTTTTTCGGGTCAACAAGGGCAGGGTCATGGCCCTACGTTTACAATGTTCATGCTATGTTCTCAAGTTCTTTTCCATGGTTTCGCGTTGACACGCTGGCAAAAGCAACCACATGCTGTCGCCAAAGAAGGAACTGATATGAAATACAATAAACTGGGACGCACGGACCTGATGGTTAGCGAGCTTTGCCTTGGGTCGATGACTTGGGGCACAAAAAACACAAAGGCCGAAGGCCATGCGCAGATTGATATGGCGCTGGACCGGGGCATCAACTTTGTTGATACTGCCGAGGCCTATCCGGTCAATCCCATGACCAGAGAAACCCAAGGCGATACCGAACGGGTTATTGGCGAATGGTTCGCTAAAACCGGCCGTCGCCAAGACGTTATACTGGCGACCAAAGTGGCCGGCGCAGGTGCCGGTTCGGTACGGGGTGGCGAGCCAATTACGCGCGAAACCGTCACGCTGGCGCTGCAAACGTCATTGGACTCGCTTAAAACCGACTATATTGACCTCTATCAGTTGCACTGGCCCAATCGCGGCTCTTACATGTTCCGTCAGAACTGGGACTATAATCCGACAGGCCAAAACCGCGAAGACACCACGGCGAATATGGCAGAGGTGCTGGAAACCCTGCAAGAGTTCGTCGATGCAGGGAAAATTCGCCATGTCGGTCTGTCCAACGAGAGCACTTGGGGCACTGCGCAATGGCTGCGGATTGCCCAGGAGCGCGGATTGCCACGGATGCAGAGCATCCAGAACGAGTACAGTTTGTTGTGCCGCCTGTTTGATACAGACATGGCCGAGTTGAGCCACAACGAAGATGTGGGCCTGTTGTCTTTCTCGCCGTTGGCATGCGGCTTGCTGACCGGAAAATACCAAAACGGCGCGGTGCCGGCGGGATCGCGCATGTCGGTGTCTGCGGATCTGGGGGGGCGGACAACCGACAAGGTCTGGCGCGCGACCGAAGCCTATTTGGCCATTGCGGAAAAATACGGGATGAACCCGACACAGATGGCGCTGGCCTGGTGCAATACCCGGCCATTTATGGCCTCGACTATTTTCGGGGCCACAAGTCTGGAACAGCTGGATGTGGCACTCGGGGCTCAGGATATGGATCTGGACCAAACGGTATTGGACGAGATCAACATCGCGCACCGCGCCCATCCGATGCCGTTTTAGGGACCGTACACAGGCGCTATTTCATAGACCATAGCGGGGCGATGTGGCATCAGTCCCGCTATGGCATTATGGATACCGATCACAATCGCTGCGGCGTTTTTTCAAAACCTGCGGTTTATGT
Organism: uncultured Myxococcota bacterium; assembly: GCA_964196455.1. Lineage (GTDB taxonomy): Bacteria > Pseudomonadota > Alphaproteobacteria > Rhodobacterales > Rhodobacteraceae > Amylibacter. The sequence goes on from CAXMUJ010000097.1 coordinate 15,286, forward strand.
TGCAAAAGCATCTGCGCAGCACCGGGCTGTCGACGGCCGGTGCCACGTTTTCGCGGTTTGTGTTCGCAGCCCCATTGGCGATCTTGCTGACCGGCGTCACGCTGGCGGTCACAGGGGCCACATTTCCACAGGTCGGTGGTGTGTTTTTCCTGTCGGCGGCGATTGGCGGGCTGTCACAGATCGTGGCAACCATGTTGGTGGTCGAATTGTTCACCCAGCGGAATTTCGCGGTCGGCATTACCTTCAAAAAAACCGAAGCAATGCAGGCCGCCTTGTTTGGGATGATTGTTCTGGGCGACCGGATCAGTTTTTTGGGATTTCTTGCACTTTTGGTCGGCCTGGTCGGTGTGGTGCTATTGTCTGATCCGCCAAAGCTGATGCCTGGCGCAGGTGTGAAGCGCTTTTTCAATCGCGCAACCATGCTGGGTCTGGCGGCGGGCGCATTGTTTGGTGTGTCCGGAGTGGCCTATCGGGCCGCATCGCTGTCAGTTGACGCGGACACGCTGACGCGGGCGGCAGTGACCCTGGCCTGTGTGACAACTTTTCAGGCGATATCTATGGCGGGGTATTTGCAATACGCCCAGCCCGGGCAGGTGGCGAAAGTCATGCGCAGCTGGCGCATTACATCTCTGGTTGGTGCCATGGGAATGTTGGGGTCGCTGGGCTGGTTTCTGGCGTTCACGCTGCAAAACGTCGCCTATGTCAAAGCGCTGGGGCAGGTCGAGTTGTTGTTCACCTTTGCCGGATCGTATTTCTTTTTCAAAGAAACCAGCAGTAGACGGGAGCTGTTGGGCGCTCTCTTTGTCGTTGGCAGCATCATCTTGTTGATCGCGGTGATTTAGGGCCTGCTAGGGGTTCGGCCCCTGTGCAGAGGGAACCAGAACCGGCCGGTCGGCTACTTTGCTGAACCCATGCATACGCTTGGCCCACTGTAATGCGATCATCCCGCCCTTGATCCGCGGCAACAGATACAGCGCCAGCGCCACAAACACCACCGAGAAACCGACGGACATCAACAATGGATCCGGCTCGAAACGATCATAGGTCATCAGGATCGCCGGGGCCATGATGTGGCCGGCAACCAAGATTGTAAGATAGGCAGGCCCGTCGTCGGCGCGGTGGTGGTGCAATTCTTCGCTGCAAACCGGGCAGGTATCGCGCACCGTCAGGTAACCATCGAAAATCGGGCCGGTGCCACAATTCGGGCACAGGCGTTTCCAACCCAGTATCATAGCGGGTTTTGCGTCGCGTTCCGTTGGAACCGTCGCGGGGAGTGCTTTTTGCAGCATAGGTGCAGCCTAACAAGATGTTACCACAGAAACCCGTTTTCGGGTGTGATGTGAAACTAGTCCATTTCCCTGTGAAAGGAACTGAGACAAGCTGTCTTGCGTCCGGATGTCGCGACTTATTTTACGCGATAGCGACGGAAACCCAGCCGAACTGCGTAAATAGTTATGAGAGGCGAATAAAACACTGAAGCAGTTCAAGGATAATAAAATGAAAACTTTTGTAAAATATACCGCACTTGGCGTCTTGTCACTTGGTTTGATCGGCACTTCGATCACCGCGGCATCGGCTGTTGAGAATGGCAAACGCAATGGCCACGAGCGACGCAGTTTTGAAATGTTGGACGTGAATTCCGACGGCTATATCACCGCAGAGGACGCGCAGGCCAAACGGCTGGAGCGGTTTTCGGAGGTTGATACCGACAGCAACGGCTTTTTGACTATTGAAGAAATGCAAGCCGCCGCCAAAGGTGACGGCGGTCTGCACGGTGGGAAATTTGGTCATGGCGGCAAACGTGGTGGTGATCATGCGGAAAAACGCGGCGGCGATCACCAGCCAAGCGCAGAGGACATCGCGGACAAAGCCAAGCGCATGTTGCGTTATCTCGATGAGAACGGCGACGGCAAGGTTGCCTTTGACGAAATGCCGAGCCGTGGTGAAGGCCGCATGATGGCGCGTCTGGACACAGATGAGGATGGCAAAATATCGCCAGCCGAGTTCGAGGCAGCCAAAGGAAAACATGGCAAGCGCATGAAAAAACAGCACGACGCTGATACGCAATAAATCATTGGTCGGGGCCTGTTTGAACATTGGCCCCGACACTCTGCTTGGCAACCGTTGCCAAGTATAGAACAGGCGCATAGGTAGTAGGGCATAATGATGGCCTTTGACGCGATGACCGAAGTGGGCGACGATGCTCTGATGGTTCTGTATTCCAATGGGGATATTCAGGCAGCGCAAGCTTTGGCATATCGCCATACGCCGCGCATCGTCGCACAGGTAAACCGGTTGTTGCGCGATCAGGCCGAAGCCGAAGACGTGGCCCAAGACGCAATGTTGCGGTTGTGGAAAATCGCCCCTGATTGGCGCCAAGGTGAGGCCAAAGTATCAACCTGGCTGTACCGGATCGTTGCAAACCTGTGTACGGACCGATTGCGCAAACGGCGCAACATCGGTCTGGACAGCATTGCAGAACCCGAGGACGGGGCGCCCTCGGTAGAGGCGTCGATGCGGGCCGACGAGCGTTTGCGCGCCTTGCACATGGGCTTGGCGCAGTTGCCCGAACGCCAAAGGATCGCGGTGACGCTGCGCCACATCGACGAGTTGTCGAACCCCGATATTGCAGCGGCGATGGGGATCACGGTTGAAGCCGTAGAGAGCCTGACCGCCCGAGGGAAACGCGCGCTGGCCACGATATTGAACAGTAAAAAACAGGAATTGGGGTTGGCGTGATGGACCATGAAAAGGAAACGGATATGGATCGCAAGCTGGACGATTTGTTCACGGCGGCGCGCAACAACAGCCCGCCTGTCTCTGACCGGTTAATGGATGCTGTTTTGGCCGATGCACAGGCGGCAATGCCGATGCCGGCCTCTATCACTGCGGCCGCTAAAACATCCCCGCCATCGCCCCGGGGCCGGTTGCGCGATTTTTTGTCCGCTATTGGCGGCTGGCAGAGCGTGACAGCCTTGACCGCGAGCGCCTGTTTTGGGCTTTGGATTGGCTATTCTACACCAGAAAATGCAGCACTGGTCGGCGGTGACTATGCTGCGTCCAGCGACGTTTCGGAAACGGACTATGCGTTCTATTCCGATCTTGATGATTTGTTAACGGAGGGCTGACCATGGCCGAAGAACACAATAATCCTGACCCGCGCGCGGTCAAACGCCGGTGGGTCAAGCCGCTGTTGATCGCGTCATTGGCGATAAACCTTGCTGTGGCCGGCTTGATGGTCGGCGCCGTCTTTGGCGACAAGCGTCACGGGCGACATGATAGCCCAATTGCTGGTGGTATGCGCCCCTATTTGTCGGCCTTGCCAGAGGCACAGCGCCCGTTGGTGCGGCAGAAATTGCAAGAGAATCGCGAAACCCTAAGGGCGTCGCGCGAACGGATGCGCCACGCGTCTCGGACGATCCGGCTTGCGATTGCCGCCGAACCGTTTGACGCTGAAACCTTGAAACAAGCCTTTGCGACGCAGCGCGCGCTGTATGATGGTTTGGCCGAAGGCAGTCACAACGCGCTGGCGGACATCGTCGCGACGATGACAGATGTGCAAAGAGCCGAGTTTTTGGAGGCATTGGTCAAATTCCGGCGCAAACCCGGACCAGACAGCCCCAAAAAACCGCGAAACTAGGCATGGCCACGACCCCGTAAAAACTCAGGCGGCATCGCCATAGGTTACCCGGTCCCGGCCGTTTCTTTTTGAAATATAGAGGGCGCGATCTGCGGCCTCGATCAAAGCATCTTCGCCCGACGGATTTCTGTTGGCGCGTGCAATGCCGATACTCGCCGTGACCTGAACCCTGCCGACATTGGTGCCTGCGAACACATTTGTCTCGCTGACAGCCGTGCGAATACGCTCGGCAATGCCCAATGCACGGGCTAAAGGAACGTCGGCGATCACTATCATAAACTCTTCGCCGCCGATCCGGGCCACTAAATCAATGCCACGCAGATTGTTTTGCAACTGATCGGCGACAGCTTTGAGCACCTTGTCGCCAACGGGATGTCCAAACCGGTCGTTGATCGACTTGAAATTGTCCATGTCCATCATCATCACAAACAAATTTTGCTCGGACTTGCAGGCGCGATCCAGTGCTTTGGTCAAGTACTGCAAAGCATAGCGCCGATTATACAAGCCTGTCAGCGGGTCAATCATCACCAGTTTCAAGGTGTTCGACATGGTATCACACAGCATATTTGTCAGCATGGAGTGATTGTTAACCGCGCGCACCCGGCCCGCCAGCGCATGCGCCTCGATCGGTCCCGACACGGCATCAATTGCGCCCATCGACAAGGCACGCTCGCACCGTCCCGGGCCGTTTTTGTCTGTAGCGCCCAGATACATCACAGACAGGAAACGCCCGTCGCGACCGGTGCGCAACCGGGCCATCAACCTGAGCGCGGCATCGCCATCGGCAGTGTCGTCGAACACCAAAAGGGTCTCCTGGCCAAGATCAAAGACGGCGGAATAATCGCGGCCCAGATCTAAAACATCGGCGCCCAAGATCTGGCGCAGGCTGTCACCGACCTTGTGCCGCTGGTCCGCTGAACCGCCAACCAAAGCGACGGAAACACGTCGCAGCGATACCTCCCTCAGATAGCTGCGCGGCTCTGCAAGTCCCAAATCTTCGTTCGTCTTGTTGCGCAGGCGAAGCTCGTCCAAGCTGGCCTTGGCGCGTATCAGGCTCTGCAGTCTGGGCGCCAATAGCGGGAAATCCAGCGGCAGCCTGTGAATATCATCGGCATAGCTGGAATAGGCTTTGGACCAGCTGACTTCGGCTTCACTGGCGGCAATGAGTATCACCGGGATATGGCCGGTTTCCGGATGGGATTTGATCTTGGCGCAAACCGCATAGCCATTGGCGTCGGGCAACTTGCAATTGACCAAAACCGCGTCAGGGGCCGTTTGCAATATACTGGCCCATGCGGATTTGCTGTCCTCAAAAAGGTCCACGTCGTAATATTCAGATGCAAGTCGGGTTTTCAGCGCCATTCGATTGGTTGCGATACTGTCTATAACGATAATTCGTCCTGGCATAGCGCGTCCTCGGGTGAAACTGGATTGGCCATGACAGTCAATGAAAAACTTGTTAAGGAAACCTTGATAAGCTTTAGAAAATTTTAGGAAAATGTCCGTGACAATTGGTGCTGATCAAGCAGAAATCCTTGCATTGCAAGCACTTGGATGGATATTGGCAGACGAGGATATGACCATGCAATTTATTGGGTCCACGGGTGCGGACCTGAATGCAATACGTGCAGGCGCCGCTGACGCGGATTTTTTGGTTTCGGTTCTCGATTTCATCCTGCTGAATGACCAGATGGTTATGGGGTTTGCCGACAGCGCCGGAATTGCTGCGGAAACTGTGCCATTGGCCCGGTCTTCTTTGCCCGGCGGAGCCAATGTGCACTGGACTTGAGAACCGGCTAAAGATCGATTTCCATGACCCCGTCCTTGTGCGCCGCGCGCGACTGACACAAGATTACGGCCGTGTCGCGCTGTTTGTTTGACAGAACGAAATCGCGGTGCTCGACCGCGCCACTGATCAGGCCGCATTTGCAAACTCCGCAAATCCCGTCCGAGCATTTTACCGGCACATGCACACCGGCTTCGGCCAGAACATCCGTGATCGACCGCTCGGCAGGAATGATCAATTCTGTGCCGGATTTTGCCAGTTTCAGCACAAAGTCGTGGTTTTCGTATTCGGGCAACTCAGGCGTAGAGAAATATTCCATATGGCGCTGCTCTTCGGGAAAGCCATTGGCCGTTGCCGTGTCCAGAACCGATTGCATATAGGGCTCCGGTCCACAGGTATAGACATGGGCATTGCTCTGATACTTTAATACTTTGGACAGGTCGGCGCGGCTGCCCTGATCGGAGTAGTGGACCTGGACATGATCCGCCCATGGCATTGCTGCCAGATCAAAGGCAAAGGCCGCCTCGGCCTGTTTCGAACAAGAGTAATGCAGCGCAAATTCAGCCCCGATTGCATACAGCCGGTGTGCCATAGCAATCATCGGCGTCACCCCGATGCCACCGCCCATCAGATAGGTAATCGAGGCGGCTTCATCCAAGGGGAAATGGTTTATGGGTTTGGAAATAAAAACCCTGCGCCCTTCTTCAAAAATCCGGCTCATCAAAAGCGAACCACCGCGCCCCTTGTCCTCGCGCAGCACTGCGATCTGGTATTTTGACCTATCCGCCGGATCGGACGACAAAGAGTATTGCCGGAAAAACTCTGGCGCGACGACCACATCGATATGGGCCCCTGCCGTCATAGCAGGCAGGGGGGCGCCGTCCGGGGTGCTGAATTCATATTTTGTGACCAGTTCGGACAGATTTTCCACTCTTGAAACCACGGTGTGCATCACCGGCACGTCGTCGGGCTCTGCGTTCAGATAAGCGTGTTCAGGGGCCAGACCCGCCGCCCTGCGCCGCCGGTGTTCATCGGCGGGGATCATGTCTTGATAGGCTTTGATCGCGGCTTCGCGGTCCATCGGGAACGGGAAGGGAAACGGCGGTGGCAACAGGTTAGCGGGGTAAACCGCCAAGGTTTGATCCTCGAATTTCAGATCCAGATCCTTTTGCAAGGCGCGCTTGTTCCGGGGTTTGCCCGGCACCGTGTAGGCGCCCTCGTCGGTCATTTCCAAATCCCACCACCATTTTTTGACGGTGTTTACCTCGCCGTTGCCCAGCATATCGTCCAGCTTGGCTAGCGCCTTGGCGCTTTGGGGGATGTGCATTGCGGCCCACCGAAAAGGCGCCTCTGCGAACAGGCCTTCCAGGTTCCACGGGCAGGTCTTCATACAGCGGCCACACATGGCGCCGCCAGCGGTCGTGATCCGGTACTTGGTGCATTTCTGGCTGTCGGACTTCCAAATCTCGTAGCCGTTGAACATCAGCTTGGGACCGGCAGTGATGGCACCAGACGGACATTCGCGCGCGCATTTATTGCAGGATTCGCAGAATTTTTGCAGACCAAAGTCGATCGGCTTGTCATGGGTCATCGGCATATTGGTGGTCACGGTGCCAGATTTTAGGCGGGGTCCCAAAAACGGGTTCAGGATAACTTCGCCAATGCGGCTGACCTCGCCCAAACCGGACAACAGCATAAGCGGTGGTTGTACCACCTCGGACCCCATGACCGTATGGACATTGGCGGAAAAACCCAAATTGCGGATTTGCTGCGCCAGAACCCCGCCCAGCAGGGAAAACCGCAGATAGGCGCGCATGGATTGGGCACAGGCAATCCAGTCGTCGCCACTGGCACCATCCATGGTTTCGTGGCCTTGATCAATGACGATGGAAATGGCGTTCTTGTGATAGGGTATAATCGCCTCGCCGGTCGCGTCATGAGAATAATAGCACCAGTCGGGACAGGCCGAGAGGCCAACCGCATCACAGCCAAGGAAATAGGCCGTTGCCTTGAGGTTTGCAGCATTGCGATCCGCATCACTGGCCGAGGGGTGGATGGCCGTGGCCTTGCCGCCGTCCTGTAGCAGAGTAAAGGCCCCCAAAGGGGGCCGAAAGGCAAAGGCCGCCGCGGACTTGCGGACATAGTTGCCGTTCTTTGCCGCATCTTGCGCGGCTTTGCCCAGATCGCCGAACAGGGTTCTTGCAAACATATCGGCGCGTTTGGGAACACGGGCGACATTGGGCGCGTCAATGTAAGTGGTGGTCTGGTCAACCCGTTTGAGGGTTTCGAACGGCCAAGGTCCGTCGCGGAATTTCCGGCTACGATAAGGGTCGCGCGACTTGGCTGATTTTGCATGCTCGCCGGTCCCCAGACGGTAGGACAACGGCAAGGTCTGACCTGCCGCAAGCGGTTGATCGCTGGCCAGTTCCAGTGTCGTGCTGACCACGCCTATTCCAAACCGATCGCCCAGAAACGGGTTCACCGCCTTGCCGTCTTCCACCGTTGCCAATCCGGCAGCTACGGCCAGTCGGGACAGGTCCAGATCGGTGGCCGATGCGGAATGGGCGCGCGCCTGCCAGCCCAGCGAGCGGATGTAGGAGGCAAGTGTCGAGGCGGTTTCCGAGGCGCGCAGGGCAGCGCGGTGCGCTTGGGCGTCGTCAATCCAGTCGCAGCCCGGCTCACCGGCGTCGGGGTCGCGCGGATATTCATAGAGAAAGACAATCGCGTGGTCATGGTGGTCGCACAGTGTTGCCGGCGCGCGCATCGCCTCGCGCAGTCCGGCCAATATCATATCAATACCCGACGCCAGCGTTTTAACCTGTTTGGTGCGCAAAACTTCGGCCAGTCGGGCGACGTCGGGGTTGCTGACAGGTTCGGCCAGTTGCGCGGCCTGCGGAATCCTGCACATGCCGACCATAGATGCATCGCAAAAATATCCAAATGATTTCAAATGATTAGATCGCTCTTGCGGATCGTCGGGGATGGTCGCTGCGTCGGACTTGACCGTGCCTTCGCGAATGGCATCCATCATCGCTTGATATTCGCCCATCGCGTTGACCACCGAGGTCGGCGCATCAGCCCTGTGAAACCGGACCGGTTGAAACGGCGCCACTGTGCTCACGTCCGGCGCATCGGCTTGCCGGGCCAGCTTTTCCAACGGGTAGGAGCCAAGATGAGGCGGTCGATTTTTATATGAAAAGATCTTGGTCATCGTTCTGTTCCTGTCTCACAAATTGGACACATTGCGCTGCTCTCCGGCCAACATTTTGTCGATCAATCGCTCGAAAATCTCCAACTCGTCCGCGTCGAGCTTTGACTTCAGACTTTTGTTTGAATGCATTGCCAACGGGAGGGACCGATCCAAAACAGCCTTGCCGCTCGCTGTGGTTTTGACACGGCGGCTGCGTCCGTCGGACTGGCTCTTGTCAATGTCGATCAGTCCTGCCGCCTTCATTTGGCGGATGGTCCGCGACGCCGCGGTGCGGTCTATACCGATGAACGCCGCGATGTCGGAGGGGTGTTCCAGATGTTCCTCGTCCACGGCCATTAAAACACACCACATCAGCCGGGTTAGGTCCAGATCAGATAAGGCCCGCTCGAATTTGCGGTTGTTTATCGAGGCCAGCAAAGTCAACCGGTAACCGGGGCTGGATTGCAAATCGTATCGTTTGGTGTTAGACATAGTTGACGGTGTTAATTACTTTTGAACCAAGAGTCAATTGGATTGCAAAACCGGAGTTCCATCCGTAAAACTGGCCTTCAGATTTTGGAGCGGACGGAATATGCAAACCAATATTCAAGCCATTTTGTTCGACAAGGACGGCACGTTATTCGGCTATGCCGATACCTGGCTGGATTGGACCGAAAACGTGCTGCGGGACTTGTCCGGTGACGACAGCCTGTTGTTTGACACCTTGGCACAGATCAGCGGCTATGATCCGGTGACCAAGTCATTTGCGGCGGGGGCATTGATTGTCGGGGCTGCGGTTGACGAACTGATCGCCGCATGGCACTGCCATTTGCCCGATATGACAGTCGAGCAGATCAACCAGATTGCGGTTGATCATTTGGACACGGTATCCATTGTGCCGGTGTGTGATCTGGGCACAGTGCTGGGCGGTTTGCAGGCATCGGGCCTGATACTGGGCGTGGTGACCAATGACTATGAGCACAGCGCCAATGCCCAGCTAGAGGCCGCCAGTGCCACTGGGTACTTTGAATTTGTTGCTGGTTTTGACAGTGGCCACGGGGCCAAGCCGGGGCCGGGCATGATCGAGGCGTTTTGTAGGCTTCACAATATTCAAGCCACATCTGTAGCGATGGTTGGTGACAGCACACATGACTTGCTTGCGGGTCGCGCCGCCGGTGTCGGGCTGAACATCGCCGTTTTGACCGGGCCTGCGGGACACGCGGAGCTGTCGCCGCATGCCGATATGATATTGGCCGATATTTCAGAATTGCCGGCATTGTTGCAGCCCGATCCGCCCGTCTAAGCCGTGTCTGGTATCCGTCGTCTAGCGCCGTTCATGTGACGGGATCTTGCCGTA
>CAXMUJ010000098.1:0-2536 GCA_964196455.1 uncultured Myxococcota bacterium
GTGGCAATGGAATTTGGGGCATCAGCCGAAGATATCGCGCTGACCTGTCACGCGCATCCAACATTCTCGGAAGCCGTGCGCGAAGCGGCACTTGCCTGTGGCGACGGCGCCATACACGCCTGATTACCCAATTATTTCAAGATATTAAAGCCGCTGGAACATAGGGTTTCCAGCGGCTTTTTGACCTCAAGAGGCGTCAAGAGGTCACCATCGACCGGTGTTTGTTTGACCAATAGAGTTAATACGCAAAGCCGTCGAACTTCCGTCGGAAATTTATTATTGCGTCAACATCCGCAGACCCGTTGTCACATCGGCTCGAATAGCCAACCGCAACGTCGGCTCATCGCCGGCATGCAACGCGGCCAGCGCGGTTCTGTGATTTTCCGATGCGCTTTGCCGGCGCAGTCGATCATAAAGCGCGCCCATGGTCGGTCCCATTTGCAACCAGACAGTTTCCACCATCGCCAATATTGCCGGCGCTTGTGCCCGCAGATACAGGGTTCGATGAAACTCCAAATTCGCCCGAATATAACCAACCGCATTTTGTTTAACCGCCATCTGATCCACGGTGCTGTTGATTTTTTGCAAACGGTCGATCAACGCAATGTGCGCTCTGGGCAAGGCCCGAGAGGCCAGTTCAGGCTCAAGCAGTGCCCGCAGGCTGGCCAGCTCCTCAATGCGGTCCACAGACAGGACAGGCGCCGTTACACGACCGGTTTTTGACAATGTGAGCGCGCCTTCGGCAGACAGCCGTTTGACCGCTTCGCGCGCCGGTGTCATTGATACGTCGAACTGTTCGGCGACACCGCGGATCGTCAACCGCTGTCCCGGATACAACTCGCCCCACATAATGGAATTGCGCAAAGAGCGATAGACCCGTTCATGCGACGGTCCGGACGGATCAGGGGTGCGGTTTTGGTCTGGCATGGTTCTTTGTGATCACAAATTCATCGGAAATCAAGTCTATTCCATCGCAGATGTGGTGTCTTACAATTTATACCGGTGCAGCGCGGCCCCCTTGCTGCGCAACCAATTGCGGTGCAACCGATAATCGGGACATATTTCCTCAACAAGGTGCCAGAAATCTGGACCGTGGTTCATCTCGGACAAATGGCAGACCTCGTGTGCTGCGACATAGTCCTGAACCGCTGGTGGTGCCATGGCAAGGCGCCATGAATACATCAGGTTGCCCTCGGACGTGCACGAGCCCCAGCGCGACCGTGTATCGCGCAGAGTAACCCGCCCGATTTCGCGATCCAGTCGCGCTGCATATCGGTGTGACGCGGGAACCAAGGCATCGCGGGTACGCAGTTTGTAAAACGCCCGCAGCTTGCCCGCCAGCAGATGCGACTGACCGGGAACCAACAGCCCCTGCTCGGTCAGAACCGCGCTCCGGCCGCTGCCATGTCGCACCGTGACAAGTTTTCCATCTACCGGCATGGCTTGACCATAGTCCGGTGCAATCAATTGTGGTTGCGTGGCAAGGTTTTTGCGGATCCAGCCCTCGTGCGCACAGGCAAAGTCACGCGCCTGTTCCAACGACCCGTGTGCCGGCACCGTCAAAATCACAGCACCACTTTGGTGCGATATCCGCAGCCCATAGCGACGCGCCTGCGCAGAATACCGCACCTGCACCGTGATCGACGGTTCACCTATAGATATGTGCCCACTCATTTGGCCACACTAGGCCCCAGAATGGTGAAGGCAATCACTCTTGGCCGGTTTTCCGCCAACAATCGCACATTTTGTGTGAAATACCCACCAGAGGCTTTGACAAGTCCGAACCAGTGTGGCAGTTGGCGGCAAGAAATTCCACAACTTGTGAAACGAGGTCAAGACATGGCTAAAGAGGAATGGGGCGCAAAACGTGTATGCCCGGAAACTGGCAAGCGGTTTTACGATCTGAACAAAAACCCGATCGTCAGCCCCTACACCGGCGAGATTTATGAATTGTCATTCTTTACTAATGACAAGTCCAAAACCAAAATGTCCGACAGTGCCGACAAAGCTACTGTTGACGCCGCAACCAAAGACGATCTGGAAACAGAAGTCGATGTTTTGGACGACGAAGAAGAAACAACCGCCGTCAACCTGGGTGATGATTTGCTGGACGACGACGAAGACGACGCCGTTCCTTTGGAAGAAATTGCCGACGTCGCCGCACCAGATGACGACAGCTAATAATTTTCCGCTTGATCAATCTCGAGCGGAAGAATAGACATCCAAAAGACAGCAGAATTGCTGTCTTGATGGGGCCTTAGCTCAGCTGGGAGAGCGCTTCGCTGGCAGCGAAGAGGTCAGGAGTTCGATCCTCCTAGGCTCCACCAAACACAATTCATAAACCATTGTTTTATAATAATATTTCAGAACATTACCGATATCTATCCCCCATATAATCCCCCTTCAATTTCCGGGCTTTCTGGAACTTCGACGGATCAATGCGGACAAGAACGGAATTTCAGTGTAATCTAGAAAGACATCGGCACTGGGCAATCAACAAAATCGCGCACTTTGATGGCCCGTAAATGTCCCACTG
>CAXMUJ010000099.1:0-4718 GCA_964196455.1 uncultured Myxococcota bacterium
GCTGAAATTCGGTGTATTTCCTTGCGCAACGGATTTTTCTTGGCGACAGAGGCCAATGGAGACCCATGGTCGCAAGCATTTAGGACTTGTTTGCCGCCGTCGGGCAACGCCCAACGAAATTCTACATCCAGACTATCGGCCATACGTTTAACACGGGATTTGCCGCCGAGATCTGTTGCCTTCGGTGCCCGGTTCAAAATGAACTGAACTTTTTCAAACGGCATGTCGTCGGCTTTTAAGGCGCGCAAGAATCGCAATGTGTTTTGCGCCGAGCGCATGTCCATTTCGAGGACGCCAAAGAAGAGCTGGCATTTTTCCAGCACAATCTCGGTCCAGCTGACGATTGCTGTCGGCAAGTCAATAATAATAAAATCATAGTTCTTGGCCGCAATGTCAATGATTTTGCCAATTTCTTCGGGCGAGATAAACTCCAGCGGCAGGCTGTCCTGAGGCGCAGACAAGACGTCGAGCGTCCGGTCGAACTTGTGCATGGCCTGTAACAGAGAGTCTGCGTCCACATTGGCGGCGTTTGACCATAATTCGTAAGATGTTTCGGATTTTGGTACATCAAGATAGGTCGACACGCTGCCGAACTGAAAGTCGAAGTCCAGAATGCAAACGGTCTTTTCGTCTTTTTCGACGTTCTTTTGCAATTCCCAGGCCAGATTGACTGCGAAATTCGAGGCCCCGACACCACCGGACAGTCCATAGACAGGAAAGACAATACCCTGTCGTTTTCCGACTTTGGGCGCGGTCAACGGGGCTTGTTCGTCGCTTGCCGGTCCAGCAGGCGGAACCGCAGGCGTGGACATTTGTTCCAAGCGGTCAAGCGTGTCACGCAGGGCTTTGGGTGGGAGCGGGTAGGGCAAAAAGTCGTCAGCACCGCCGCGGATCAGCCGGTGCAATGCGCTGGGACCAAGGTCGTCAGTGACCAAAATAACCTTTAGGTTTATTTTTTTGGCCTCGCGAACCGTTGCTTCGATCGCGTCGAGATGCTCCTCGTCCTGCTTGTTGACCGCAATAATTGCTGTTGTCAGGTCTTTGGCATGGGTGCTTTTAAATACTTTGGCAACGTCGTCAAACTCAAGTCCACCCCAAGACTGGCCAAACTCGGATTCCAGATCGTCAATCAACAGATCAAAATCTTCGAGATTACGCGCCACGGCGCAGGTGACGATCGGGGTCTGTTGGTCTTGGTCGCTCATGTATCCGAACTCATTGTGTCGCTTTCGATTATTGTAGGGCCGAATCCTTGTAACAAGTATACATCCGAGTAGTTTCGAGTCCCTTTACCTATTTGAGGCGTCTAACATTGCATTATCAAGCTTAAATAGTCTTTTAAGTGAAGAGGAGGCCGTCAAAGCCCCCTCCCATATTATTCTTTTGCAAAATTACTACAGTTACAAGGCTCCGCCGGACGCTTCTGTCGTGGTCGACGTATAGGTCTGGTAGATTCGGCGGGCATATTTTCCGTCAAGCTCGCCGCCGTCTTTGCGGAAGAAGCCGGATACTTCGGTTGCGGTCCGCCGGTTTTCGCGACTTGGATCCTCGGTCAACACCAAAGGACGGGTCTCGCCAAATGACGCAACCGCTTTGACTTTGCTCCGGGAGACACCTTTGGAAGTCAGGTATCGAACCGCTGTATCGGCGCGGCGTTTGCCAAGACGCTGATTGTAACGGTTCGATCCGACCTTGTCTGTGTGGCCAAAGACTTTGAACGTCACGTTTGGATGCGCGATGATCCAAGCGGCTTGTTTGTCCAGTGCTGCGCGAGCCTCTGCGTCCAGATCGGTCTTGTTGAACTCGAAGTTGATCATTGCCGGAACTTCGCTGGCAAATTTCAAAGTCAGGTTGATCAACAAATCCTCGCCGCTGGCAGATTGTACAGCCACGTTGTTAGCTGTTGCAACACCGTGTAGGCCGTTGCGGTTCAGCTCGCCGCCGATTTCGCCACCAAGGAAGCCAAAGGCTGCTTCTTCGCCGGTACAAGCCGTCAGTGCGACAGAGCAGATGAGAGCGGTTTTGATAAATGTCATTTTCATATCCCTTACTCCATCACATAGCCGTAGGAGCTTTTGTAGTCTTGCGATGCTACAGAGCCCGAGCCACTGTTTACTGTGTTGATTGTTTTACCCAAGAGGAATAAATCCGCTTCGGTGGGTGGACGAATTCGGTCGGTGGGCAGCGACAACGCGTCGCCATCTACTGGTGACACAATGTGCGGTGTCACGATAATGACCAATTCGGTCTGGCTGCGTGCGTATTCCGAGCTGCGAAACAGTGCACCCAGAACCGGGATGTCACCCAGCCATGGAACCTGACCTGCCAGATCAGTGAAATCGTCCTGTAGCAAACCGGCGATGGCCATGCTCTGACCGTCTTTGATCTCGACGACTGTTTGTGCTTCACGCTTGGTGAATGCCTGAACCGTTGTACCACCTGCGGTGACCGAGTTGGCCGCGTCAAGCGCGCTGACAGCCGTTTCGATAACCAGATTGATCAACCCGTCTTCGATCACGGTTGGCTCGAAGGTCATTTCGACACCAAAGTTCCGGTACTCAACCGCGACACCGTCGCTGGTTGTAACCGGGATCGGATATTCGCCACCGGCCAGGAAATGTGCCTTGTTGCCGGACAGCGCCACCAGATTTGGTTCTGCCAGCGTCCGCGACAGACCCTTGTTTTCCAAGGCTTCCAGAAGAACCGAAATTGCCAGACCACCAGAGCCAAAGCCCAGTGCCAGTGCACCGTTTGCTCCAGACGAGACAGTTGTCCCTGTGCCGTCAATCAAACCTTGGAGGTTGCCGGTCAGAGCATATTTGTTTGAGCCGGCGCCAACGTCGACATTGCCAGACAAGCCGCCGATGCCAATACTGGCGGACAGGCTTTTGGCCACGGCGCGTTGCATTTCAGCAAACCGAACCTTGAGCATCACCTGATGCGACCCTCCCACGATCATCATGTTGCTAACGCCGCCGGAATACCGGGCAGCCAGTTCCAAGGCGCGATCTATCGCGCGAATGCTGGAAACGCGCCCGCTCAGGACGATGCCACCATTGGCGGTGCGCACATCAATCTTCTCTTTGGGCAGGATCTCTGCCAGACGTTCTTTGAATTCCGCGATGTCGGGGGACACTTGAACATCTACGTTGGTGATCAGACGACCGTCTGCACCAAGAAGGGTCAATGTGGTTCGACCAGGGGCCTTGCCCAACACATAAATGGTGCGGTCAGATAGTGTCGCAATGTCCGCGATACCGGGATTTGCCACGGACAGTTCAGCAAACGGCTGGTCTGATTCCATGACGATCGCCCGGTTGACGGCGACTTTAATACTATCCGAGGTTGCGCCTCGCATAACGGTAAGTGTGCTCTGAGCTGACGCTGTGGAATACAGGGTTGCCCCGAACGACAAGCCAATTAAGCCTGCCGCAAACAGATTGCCTATTTTCATGTGATCCTGCCTCTCTGATCACTGGATGTGAATTTATTTTTATTATTAATATGATAATGCGGCAAAACGATTTTATTTTCAAGAATCAATATTTTAGCCATGGTCTCTTATGTGGACAACTCGCAACACTCAGCAACATTTGGCGGTGTCGAGCGGATCAACTACTACAGGTTGATGTCGGTTGGTAGGGGCAAGCGGTGCCCCGTTTGAAACCGTCGGCTGGCTGCCAGAGGATAGCCAGCCCTGTGCGCGCTAGTTATCGTTGCAGGGGATTACAATGCTTACGGCGGCGCCGCCCTTGCGGGTCACAACGCTACAGACGCGGCGCTTGTTGACCTGTCTCACCTGAATGTCCAACAGATCAGATTGGTTGATCTCGACGGTCCCGGTTGTTTCGTCGCCTTCGCTGGCGGACCGCAATGACAATAGCAGGCTGCCAGAACTCTGAGCCTGGATCAGCTCTCCGACCACCTGTGGGGATACGGCAACGGTAACTGTTCGTGCGACCGTTGCTCTGCTACCGAGCTCTTCGGACGTTTGGTCAATCGCGATCAGCTGGATATTTTCCAGGACCAATTTTGTGATTTGTTCGCCATTCACACCACCGTTCCAATAGACATCAACCCTGTCGCCTGGACGCAGAAAGCCGGACACACCCGAAGCGACGTCAACACGCAATGCAAAGGCACGGGTGCCTTTTTCCAACTGCGTCGATACACCTGCGTCTTCACCCAGACCGGTAACTTTAGTGCCGGTAATCACTTCGTTGGCATCAAGCTGGCGTAGCACTGTGCGAACTTGCTTTGTCCCTTCGGGGCCCATCAAGGCCTCGTAGTTAGTAAACGCGTTTTTAGGAACGCCCTTTACCGGCCACTCTACAGCGGCCAAATCCGAGCGTTTCAAGATTTGACCGTAGCGCATCGGCTTCTTTGTTACAAAGACGCGGGTCATCTTGTAGGGACTGGACTTCAGAGCCAGTTGGAGCTCTTTTTCGTAATTGTTGAATTGTGTCATGGCCAGATAAGCCGCAAATCCGGCAACGCCGATTCCGGCAAGTAGAACGAGAGCAAAAACAAAGCGCATTTTAGGTCCTTGAAAATTTAGGCGCCAAAGCGGCGTAGTTGAGAAATACACCGATCCTGCTTTGGATGAAAGTCCAGTTTGATACAATTTCAGGTTCAGGAGCAGACGTTACAATTTCGGCACGGATTTGAGAATTTTGCGTCACTCGTAGAGTGCTGGCAAGGTTCCTTATACCAAACAC
>CAXMUJ010000100.1:0-6818 GCA_964196455.1 uncultured Myxococcota bacterium
GAGAAGAACTCTAAGTGACATATGGTCTGGGGCTGGTCCGATAGCTAACGATAAGTCTGTTTACGTTCATCCGCCTCGGCACGGTAGCCCTGCGGAGCGTGCAGGATTGCGTGCCGGCGACCAAATCCTTGAGGCTGACGGAAACGCGCTAGAAACCCATTTCATTCTTCAAGGCTTAGTTGGTGAGCATGCGCAGGGTGACGCAATAGAGCTTCGTGTTAAACGGGTTTCTGGCGACATCGAAGGTGTTTTACTTATCAAATCTTGAGGGAAGTTGTTTGGCCATTATGGGCTCGAACCGGACATTCGCGGTTTGCGGATTTGCACAATTTTTTTTATTTCATTTTCGACCACATCATCTGCGCAGAATACTATGTAAGGTATTCAGCAGCCAGACCCTGATTTATGGGGGGTGGGGGTAGGTGGGGGTCGGGACCGGTCGTACGAGTCAACTACTCGACGTGCAATTTTGGCGTGTAGGGCTGCGTTCCAAGATGCACTGTGTGCCCACAGGAGCGTCACCCACGGCCTTTACGGCATCCCGGGGTGGTATTTGGGGTGCTGGGCCGCGGAACGTTATAGGCTCCTTCTGATGGAGTTTCCGAACCCGTACCGTATAAACTCGGGCGTGACCGCGATCACGCGTCCGCCGAAGAATGCAGCGCCAAGAAGGTCAAGTCTTTGCCAGCCACCATTCGGGTTCACCTTGAAAAGTTCCTGCTCGCTCCAGCCATATTCTAGGGCAGCCTCAAGCCAACCATCACATAGGAACTGCACCGCATTTCTGAGGTATCGCCTACCGTCAGCGTCTTTCTCATGCGCAATTTGAGCAGTAAATTTTTCGTACCATCTTTTCGATGGCATATGGGTAAAATCCGGATTTATGGGCCGGGGCGGACCTTCAAAAACGGGATCGCTGGCAATTCCAAGAGAAGGGTCGATCCCGGTTCCAATACGATCTTTATCATCGTGCCTCCAAGCCTGACAGGCTTCGCGGCTTTGCGGGTAGGACTCAAAGTTGAAGACCTGCGTCAAGTGGTCAATCATTGCCTGCGTTTCAGCAGACGGTTTTTCTTCTGGGGCAGGTGGGACTGGCGGGACAGCATTGAAAATATGGGGATTTTTAGGACCCGGCTCATTCGGGGTGGCTGGGGCAGGCGGGACCAGCGGGTCAATTGGGTCGTACGCTGTCCCGCAAGTCCCGGAACAGTTCACCTTCGCGGGGCAAGAATTATCTATATTTTTCAGACCCGTCCCACTTGTCCCACTTGTCTCGCAGAGTCTGGTAAGATTAGTCATCTGGGAACTCCAGAATCTTTTTTGCAATAGCATAGACACGCGGCCTTTCGCCGTCGGCACTTATCTTAAGAGTCAGACGGCTTTCGCCTTCGGATTTCAGTAGTCCCTCACTCTTGAGGTGGCGCGCGGACTGCATGGGGTCCAATCCGATTTGGACCTCGTTCCGCCAAATGTCACCCTGCACGTAAAAGTATTCGCTGTCCTTCCATCCCGCCCTGTTGTTTATCCAGTCTGGGCTTGTACGGCCGCCTTCTGTATTCAAGGATTTGAAGCGGGACTCGCCATGGCGCGCAATGAATTCGCGCGTCTGACGTATCGCATTTCGAACTTCGGTCCCTTTAATGCCGCCGCGGCCTTGAAGCCAAGTGCGCAGCATGTCCATTGCGGCGTCGCGAGCGGCACCCCGAGGCCAGCCCGTCAAATTGAACCCTGTTGCAGTCTCGCCCGCGGCAGCGATAAGACCAAAGCGCTGGCAAGCCCGGAGGACTTGGGGGTCCGCCGTCGAAAGCCCGAATTTGGTCTCCGCTGCATCAACGAATTTTTTGTCGGATTTCCCGATCTCGCGCGCGGACGCAATGCTGTCTTGCAGAATATGCGCCACAAATTCAGGGCCGGCAGTGCCGTACGCGCGAGATGCCGCTTCCTTTAACGATGTGGCAAATGCCGCACCGTCTCCGGCATCCTGAAGATCATCGAACACACCATGCTTTCGATTATCAACAAAGAGGTCAAGCAAGCGAACCTCTTGCCCTGCCTTCGATCGCTGATGCCCCTCCTGCATCTTGTCCGACAAGCTGATTTCGCCAGAAGACAGGATCAGAACTCGCCACCGCGCGCTTGGCCGTGCTAGGCCATTTCTGTTGGCCCGCGACTTGCCCTGCCCGTTGGCCAGCATGTAGGCCGCTTGGCCGGCATCGCGGCCTTCGGATTCACCGAGTTCATCAAGTGCAAGTATCGTTGCGTTGCAGGCGCAGGCGATGCCCTCAAGCCCATTTGTGGTCGCCCTCCAAGTGTGCAGAAAACGAGGTGACCCCCAGACGCTGACAGCTGCCCGCTGAACCGTGGATTTACCTCGTGAGGACGCTCCGCGCAGGTGAATTCCACCTCCCTCTATCTCAAGCAGTTCAAGGAGTGGTCCCGCAAAGGCAAGTGATACCCCAAGAATCAGAACCGGATTCCCAATACACGGCTTTCCGACAGCGTTCTTCCAGTCCTCCAGAGTTCCGGCAGGTCGTATCTCCTTGGAAACACCAGTCGAATGCGCTTCTTGAAACACGACCGTTTTTTCCCCAAGGACACGGCCGTCGCCGAGAATGAAAGTGGTGCAGGTGTCGTCTGTCCAGCCTAGACGTTCCGATGTTGTTAAACGATCAGGAGGGAGCCAATCGCGCAACAGGGTTGAAAATGCAGCCCTCGCGGCCGTATCTCCCGGCAAGTTAAGGCCAACATCAAGCAACCTCGAGCGCAAGTCCGTACCGTCACCAGCGAATAGTGTGGCAGGCAACATCACCCTGTGATGACGTCCGTCGGGGTCCTTAATCGCCACGAGTTTTCCCCAACCCGTTCCGGATGGATTCCGGGACAGTGCCACTACCTGCAAAGGGGAGCAAAGCCGAACTAATTTATCACCGCTCTTAGAACGGTAATAGATACCGTCGCTCTGGATAGTAAACTCGGGCGGAATCCACTGGTTAGTCGGATCACGCGTCCCCAAAGTGCTGTCGCCATCAAGTGACGTTTTTCCTTCTCCGATGTTTTCGAGGGCAACAGTACCGCCGACGCGAAGCTGTTCGAGATGCAAGGGTCCGATTAAATCGCGATATTCTAGTGGGCGATTTAACTGTGTGAAGGCACCAGAATGCATGCTCATCACAAACCTCCTTCGCTAGCGAAGGCCTTTCGCTCACACGCCTTGGCGTCGATCCACGCATCGATTTCAGACGCGAGCCAACCCACCCGGTTCGGGCCGAGTTTGACGCGCACGGGGAAGTCGCCGACTTTTTCCATGCGCCAGATGTGGGTGGAACTGTAGGGGACACGTTCTTGTACTTGTCCAAGGGTTAGAAGTGTAGATTGCTTTAGCATTGTGGGGTCTCCATGTAAGTGCGGTTGGCACCATGGTGATCCATTTTTTCGGTAATCTAAGCGGTTAGTTTACGGATTTGGAAAAGCTAAGGAATATAGTCGGTCAGCTTGCTTGACCTGAGGTTTTTAAATTGTTCTTGGGCGAAATTCATCAAGCGGGAGACGTCTGGTAGGCCGGTTTGGACATTCCTCTTGATATTGGACGGAACATTGGAAATTTCATTCGCTGTCATGCCCAGAACTCTCATAGCAACCGTCTTGTTTGGCTCTCGATCGGTGGGAGCATTTTCCCAAAGCATCGTGTAGCACACACGCACCCATAATTTGTCGACCGGCTCACGTTTGCCCGGAGGTTTTTGTGGGATATTCATAGGTATGGGGCGGCCCAAGGACCCATTTAGAGCCATTTCACGTAGTTCCCAGAGTGGCGTTATTGGTAGTCCATATGCATTGTCGCGTGCGATATGTGCATCAAGTACGGCGACGCAAACCGCGAGTTTTTGGTTGTCGGTGCGGGTCTCTTTCCAATCCTGCTCTGCTAACTCGGATGTTTTCTCAGGGCATCGTCGAATTTGCCCATTGGCGTATCGTCAGAGCTAGCATTCGTTTCCAACCAATCCTTGATATACTCACCTGCTTTACTAAACTTCATGTGATCCATCCGCGATTTTTGACAAAAGTTGCATGTTTTGGGGGCCATTTTTCGAGAAGAATTCCTCTCCCCATGCGTCTAGGGCTTGCCTGCGCTGTTCCAGATATTCACCGCGCTGATATGTGGCCGTCACGCCTCTGACACTGCCGGATAGATGGTTCTGTATTTTGTCGACGACGACCGTGGAAATACCCAACCGTTCAGTAGTATGAGTCGCAAAGGACCGCCTCAGGTCGTGGAAGGTCCAGTCCTGTATTCCTGTGGCGTCATCAATGCGGCTTTTTGCTTTGGAAAAGCCGCTGACAGGGCGCACCTGATTGGTGCTGAACAGCCAATCTTGCCCCTCGATACGCGGCAGGGACTTCAAGGCTTCAAGAACAGGGGCAGACAAATGGACAATGTGCTGCCGTCCGTTCTTTGTCCGGGCACTGGGAATGATCCACTCTCGCCGCTCGATGTCGATTTCCGACCATGACGCTTCGGCAACCTCCTTTAGTCGCTGACCGGTAAGGAGGAGGATTTTTGTCATGGGGCCAAATGGGTATCCGACCTCTTTTAATACCGATAGCAGAAGCCGAATTTCGTCGAGGTTTAGCACTCTGTCACGGCTTTTTCCCGCCGCCAGCTTTATGCCTGCTGTCGGATTGGCAACCAAAAGGTCGCGTTCAATGCACCAGTTAAAGAACCGCCGCATGAACGCCAGCACCCGGTTGGCTTGTGTCCTAGCACCGCTATCGGCAATGCGGTCCACTATCCGCAGAATATCCTTTTTTTGAATAGCGGTAATTGGACGGCCCTGTAGAACGGGCAGAACATGGTATTCAAGAGCGCCACGCACCTGCCCAACACTTTTGTTCTTTGCCTGATCCCGCAGGAACCACTCTTCCAGAACAACGTCAAAGATGTCGGACTGTGCTTCCTTTGGTGTGTCACCTTTTGACATACCTGCCAGCAAGTCCAGCGCTTGCTTCCGCGCGTCCGACAAACCGATTTCGGGATACCGCCCAAATGTGTATCGGGTATTCCGACCATTAACGCGTCGCATGACGAACCAGCTTTTGGACCCTGCCGTGGATACCCTAAGTCCGAAGCCCCGGACCATACCGTCAAACACGTCATAACGCGCCGGTTTGGCCTTGGCCTTGCGGATAGACATCTCTGTCAGTGGTTTCGGTGTCAGCTTGGGCATTCTGCCTGTTGGGTTGCAAGTGGGTTGCAAAATACATACAATACAGTGCAACCCCCTGCAAGCTCTTACAATCCAAGAGATTATATAAGTCAATGTTTTTATACATATACGATATAGTATGAAGCTCTATGCAATACTGGAGCAGCTAACTTTTAAATATCTGCTCCGGCGACGTTATCGACGGGTTGCTGCCCGCAAGTCGCTCAGTGAGAAGGCTCTGAATACCGTACCAAAGACGAAGTAGCTGATCATGCCGATCAGGACCAGCGCCAGCAATGCAATATAGCGCACGCCGCCCAGGACCAAGGCGGGAGCCAAAATCCAGCCCGCCGTCCAGATACAGACCCCCATAGCGACCGAAGCCAACAGTATTCGCGGTGCGCGGCGGCGCAGGCGATCGTCGATCTGGGCTGCTTGACCCATGCCGGTACTGCCACGCCAAAGCAGCACAACCATTGCCCAAGACGACAATGTCGTTCCCCAGGCCGCAGCGACAAAGCCGATAAACGGCGACAGTCCAAGGGCCAGAACCGCGTTCAACAGCATCGCCACCAAGGCATAGCGGAATGGCGTTTTGGTGTCCTCGCGGGCAAAAAACAATGGCTGAAGAACTTTTTGCAACACGAACGCGGGCAAGCCCAGCGCATAGATCGACAAGGCGGTGGCGGTGGCGGCGCTATCGGTAGAGGTAAAGGCTCCGCGCTCGAACATTACCGATACCAGAGCGGCGGGGATGATACACAGCGCAACAGTCGAGGGAAGTGTCAAAGACAAGGCGAATTCCGTCGCGCGGTTAAATGCATTCTGGCCACCTTTGGTGTCATCGGACTGTAGTCGACGCGATAGATCCGGCAAAAGAACCACGCCGATTGCCACGCCGACAACGCCCAGCGGCAACTGGTACAAACGGTCGGCGACAGCCAACCACTGTATTGCACCATCGAAATAGCTGGCCACTTGGCGGCCCACCAACAGATTTATCTGGACCACACCACCGGCCAACGCAGCAGGGGCCGCTATTGTGGCAAGACGGCGAATATCGGGCGTCAGTTTCGGCAGGCGCGGCACCAGCCGTATCCCCGCACGACTGGCGGCAATCCAGACCACTGCCATTTGTGCAACACCGGCCACCGGCACGCCCCAACTGAGCGCCAATCCGACGTCCCACCCCAGCCAGTAAGCGCTGACCATAAAGCCGACCAGAATGAAATTCAGAAACACCGGTGCGGCGGCGGCGGCGGCAAAACGGCCCATTGCATTCAGCACGCCGCTGAACAGGGCCGCAATCGATATGAACAGAATATACGGAAAACATATGCGCCCGAAAACTACGGCCAGATCGAACCGTTCGTCGCCCTCGAATCCACTGGCCATTGCCAGCACAAACCATGGCATCGCAAACTGAGCCAACAGGGTAAGCCCGATTAGACAACTACCCAAAACCGCCAAGGCATCCTGCGCGAATTTTTCCGGGTCTTCGCCAGCTTCGTAGCGTTTGGAGAACATCGGTATAAAGGCCATGTTGAACGCGCCTTCGGCAAAAAAGCGGCGAAACATATTGGGGAGCCCAAAAGCTATCTGAAACGCCTCGGC
>CAXMUJ010000101.1:0-2869 GCA_964196455.1 uncultured Myxococcota bacterium
ACCGATTGTTTCTATGACAGCCGACGGTGCAAACAGAGTCGTAATCGAATTGGACTCTCCAAACGCCGGTTTTCCTTATATCGTCAGCGATTATCATCTTGTAATTCAGCCATCTGTAGATGGTAAGATCGATCCTTTGGCTGGCATCGGCACTGGTGGTTACGTAATTGAAAAGTTTGAGCCGGGTGTTCGAGCGATTTTTAGTCGCAACCCAAATTATTGGAAAGACGGGGCTGCACATTTCGAGTCAGTAGAGTTTCTGTCGCTGCTGGACACCGCCGCACGTCAAAACGCTATCATGAACGGCGACGTAGATTCCATTGACCGTGTTGATCCAAAGACGGTTGCCTTGCTAGCGCGGGTGCCGACATTGGAAATCCTCGAAATTGCTGGCACTTTGCACTACACAATGCCGATGCGTGTCACGTCAGAACCATTCGACAATCTCGATTTGCGCATGGCATTGAAATATTCGGTCAAACGCCAGGAGTTGGTTGATAAAATCCTGCTTGGTCACGGTGAAATTGGTAACGATCATCCGATCTCGACAGCCAATCCTTTCCACGCGTCCGATTTGCCACAGCGCGAGTTCGATCCTGAAAAAGCGATGGCGCATTACAAAGCATCTGGCCATAGCGGAACCCTTAAATTGTCTGCGTCCGATGCAGCGTTTGCAGGTGCTGTTGATGCAGCACAGTTGATTGCAGCGTCGGCCAAAGAAGTTGGTATCGACGTCGAAGTTGTTCGTGAACCATCTGATGGTTATTGGTCCAATGTTTGGAACAAGAAGCCTTGGTCCGCTGCCTATTGGGGTGGCCGTCCAACAGAAGACTGGATGTATTCGTCGGCTTATGTGGATGACACCGAGTGGAACGACACTGATTGGCGTTCAACCCCGGATGCGGTCAAGTTCAACCAGATCGTTAAAGAAGCCCGCGCCGAGCTGGATGTTGATAAACGTCGTGCAATGTATGCTGAAACGCAGCGACTTATCAGCGATGATGGCGGAGCAATCATACCCATGTTTGCAAACCACATTCACGCTCTTTCCACCAAGCTTGGACACAACGAAGCAGTGGCAGGCAACTGGGTCAACGATGGCGGCAAGAACGCCGAACGTTGGTGGCTCGCATAATCAACTCATAGTAATTGTTTTAAAAAGGCGGCTGTGCAAATGGCCGCCTTTTCTTTTGGATTTCTCGTGAAATCCGCGCGCCGCAACGTCTAAACCCCGTCACTTAAAATTAAGCCGCGCCCAAGCGGCGTTGTCACATGGATTTGCGTCAATCACATGGCGCATTTTGCTCGACTTTTAGCCAGCACGCGGTAGCCTGAAAAATACGGAGTCCCATGAAAACCGCGTCAGACATGCCCCATCAAGTTATTGAATACCCTGATATGCCAATTATCATGTCAGACGGGTGCCGGTTGTCGGCGCGGGTTTGGATGCCAGAGGGGGCCGAAAATTCCCCCGTACCAGCAATTCTCGAACATCTGCCATATCGCAAACGCGACGGCACAATTGCGCGCGACCAATTATCCCACCCGTGGTTCGCAGGCCATGGGTACGTCTGTATTCGCACAGACATGCGGGGCAATGGTGACAGTGACGGGCTGATGGAGGATGAATATACCGAGCAAGAACTGCAAGATGGCGTTGAGGTGATTGAATGGGCGGCAAAGCAACCATGGTGCAATGGAAGCGTCGGCATGATGGGAATATCCTGGGGCGGTTTTAACGGATTACAAGTCGCCGCAATGGCACCAGAACCGCTCAAAGCCGTCATTACGCTGTGCTCAACCACTGATCGATATGCTGACGATATCCATTACAAAGGCGGGGCATTGCTGGGAGAGAATTTTGGCTGGGCGGCGACTATGCTGAGCTATTCATCGCGCCCACCAGATCCAATGATTGTTGGCCAACGTTGGCGTGAATTGTGGATGGAGCGTCTGGAAAACCTGGATATGAGCCTATCAAAATGGTTGCGACACCAAACCCGCGACGCCTATTGGAAACAGGGTTCAATATGCGAAGATTACTCCGCTATTACAGCCGCAGTTTTGTCCATCGGCGGCTGGCATGATGGCTACCGCAACACAGTCAGCCATTTGGTGGAAAATTTATCATCTCCGGTAAAAGGGATCGTCGGTCCCTGGATCCATAAATATCCGCATTATGCTGGCCCTGCGCCCGCAATCGGGTTTCTACAAGAAGCCAAACGTTGGTGGGACCGCTGGTTAAAGGGGATCGATACCGGCGTTGAAGATGACCCGGATTATCGCGCCTATTTAATGGATAGTGTTGCCCCAAAACGTTGGCTTGATGCCCGGCCCGGCCGTTGGATAGCCGAACAAAACTGGCCCTCCGAGAACATCACCAAGAAACGATTTTACCTAGCAAATGGAGCCGCGTTGAAAGATCACGCGAGTGCGTTTTCAGTCCCTTCTTACTCTCCTCAGGACTGTGGTGTTGCCGCCGGAGAATATTTCCCTTTTGCTTTTAGTGATGAGCTTCCCGATGACCAAAGCTGCGATGATGCAGGATCTGCATGTTTCGACAGTGGCGAGCTAAAAACTCCGATTGATGTGGTCGGGGCGCCAAATATCAGGTTGCGCTTGACTGTCGATAAACCCGAGGGCCTGTTGGCGGTGCGTCTGTGTGAACTACGCCCCGACGGCACGTCTGCCCTGATTACATATGGGTATTTGAATCTGACGCATCGCGACAGCCACGAATTTCCAACAAAGATCCCGGTCGGAACCCCGTTCGAGATTACCCTGGATCTGGATCAAATTGCCTATCGCATCCCGGCAGGTCACCGCCTGCGCGTTGCGGTTTCGACCAGCTATTGGCCGACACTTTGGC
>CAXMUJ010000102.1:0-9154 GCA_964196455.1 uncultured Myxococcota bacterium
AACCACCACCAGCTGAAGCTGGTGGGATCAACAGAGGCAGTTGAAACTGCCTTTTCTTAACTGAGCGCCTCCGGCGCACCTTTGAATTTCTTTGTCCGTCTGGAAGACGGAGGGTTTAAACCAAATGGTGGAAACTAAACCCGTTACAACAGCGCCAGACAGCGGTATGTCTGGCGTATGTCTGTGCTACCGCCGCCCTTTCACCAATGGTTCAAACACCGTGGATGGTCCGTTCATCCCCACCAAATCGACCTGTTTGAACGCGCGGATGCACCTGCAAATTTGCTGATTGCACCCACAGGCGGTGGCAAAACTCTTGCAGGTTTCCTACCCAGTTTGCACGAATTGAGCCAAAAATCGGGCCAAGGGTTGCACAGTTTGTACATTTCGCCGCTCAAGGCGTTGGCTGCCGATATTCGACGAAATTTGCAAACGCCCATAACGGACATGGGCCTGAATATCCGGGTTGAAGACCGCACCGGTGATACGCCCTACAGCAAAAAGCAACGCCAGCGGGCCGATCCACCCGACATTTTATTGACGACGCCCGAGTCGCTGGCCCTGTTATTGTCATATGAAGACGCCCCACGCATTTTTAAATCGTTGCGCCGTGTCATCATCGACGAGGTGCACGCATTGGCCGAGAGCAAACGCGGCGATCAATTGATGTTGTGCCTGTCTCGGCTGGCTGAATTTGCGCCAGACATGGTGCGCGTCGGATTGAGCGCAACCGTTGAAGACCCGCCGGCAGTGGCGCAGTTTATGGCCCCGCACCCGCAAACCTGTGACGTTTTGCTGGCTGATCCCGGACCGGCCCCCGATATCACAATGCTAAAAACCCCAGAGCCGCCGCCGTGGTCAGGTGCCGGTGCGATCTATTCCATTCCCGCCGTTCTGGATGAAATCCACCGCGCCAAGACAACCTTGATCTTTATCAACACCCGGGCTCAGGCCGAGATCTATTTTCACGCTTTGTGGCAGGCAAATACCGACGATCTGCCCATCGGACTGCACCACGGCTCTTTGTCACGAGAGGCACGCGACAAGGTCGAGGCGGCAATGGTGCGCGGTGCGTTGCGGGCGATCGTGTGCACCGGATCGCTCGATTTGGGCATCGATTGGGGCAATGTTGATTTGGTGGTTCAAGTGGGCGCGCCTAAAAATATCAAACGTCTGGTCCAAAGGATCGGGCGATCCAACCACCGATACAATGCGCCGTCGCGCGCCATAGTCGTGCCGTCCAACAGGTTCGAAATCATCGAGTGTGTCGCCGCGCTGCAGGCGGTGCGCGAAAATGATTTGGACGGCAATCCGCGCCCCGATGCGCCGCTGGATGTTTTGTGCCAACACATCCTGTTGACGGCCTGCTCGGGTCCGTTCAGTGCCGACGTCCTGTATGACCAGATTGTCTGTGCCGGCCCCTATACCCGGACCAGCCGCGACACGTTTGATGCGTGTTTGGCGTTCTGCGCCACGGGGGGTTATGCGCTGCGGGCCTATGACCGGTGGCAGCGGATTATGCAGCGACCCGACGGGCATTGGCACCTGCGCGATCCGCGTCGCGCCCAGTCTATCCGCATGAATGTAGGCACTATTGTCGACACACAAACGCTGGCGGTTCGCCTGAGGAACCGGCGCGGCGGCACCCCGTTGGGCGAAGTAGAAGAGGCCTTTGCCGCGACATTGACACCCGGTGATACGTTTTTAATCGGAGGTCAAACAGTGCGCTACGAAGGGCTGCGGGATATGACGGTCGAGGTCACAAAACAGACCGGCAAAAAGCCCCGCATAGCCGTGTTCAGCGGTACCAAGTTCGCAACGTCAACGCAGTTGTCGCACCGGATCATCCGGTTTCTGAATGCCGGCGACTGGACCGCCCTGCCCGACCACATGGCGCAGTGGCTTACCCAACAGGCCGAGGTGTCGTCCCTGCCGCATCCCGACCGGATGCTGGTTGAAAGCTTTGTGCGTCATGACCTGCACTATACCTGTATTTATGGCTTTGCCGGTCGCAATGCGCTGCAAACTCTGGGCCTGTTGCTAACCCGCCGTATGGAAGAGACAGGTCTGCATCCCGTCGGCTTTGTCAGTACCGATTATGCCCTGTTAATATGGGGTCTAGAGCCGGTCATTGATGCCGCGGCGCTGTTGTCCGAGGACGGGTTGCGCGATGGTCTCGATGTTTGGCTTGGTAAAAACGCGGTGATGAAACGCAGCTTCCGGTCGGCGGCGACCATTGCCGGTCTGATCGAAAAGAACTATCCGGGAAAACGTAAGTCCGGCCGTCAGGCAACATTCTCGTCCGATATTTTATACGATACCATCCGAAAATACGATCCAGACCATCTGCTGATGCGGATCACGCGCGCAGAGGCGATGCGCGGTCTGGTCGATTACAGCCGGATAGAAGAGATGCTGCGCCGCACTGCGGGGCGTATTGACCACACGCAGACCGCCCATGTCACGCCGTTCGCAGCACCGCTGTTTCTGGAAATGGGCAAGGTTCCGATCAAGGGCCGTGCCGACGCCCGGCTGATCGAAGAACAGAGTGCAAAATTGATGCGCGAGGCCGGCCTGAAATAGCTTGCATCAGCCGCCGCAGTCTTATCTTCTGTGCCAATGAGCACTTTCGAGTTTTCATTCTGCAACGCTGATCTGCGCGCGCTTGCCACAGGCATACTATGGTGGCCGGATCAGTCCCTGTTATGCGTGTCCGATCTGCATCTGGGCAAGTCAGAACGGATCGCGCGGCGCACTGGAAACCTGATACCACCCTACGAGGTGCACGACACGCTGGCGCGCTTGTCAGCCGAGGTCTATCGGCTTAACCCGGAAACTGTGGTCTGTCTGGGCGACAGTTTTGACGACCTCAAGGCGCTGGACGGCGTGCTGCCCCAAGATCATTCGGATCTGAGCGCCCTGATGGCCGGACGGGACTGGATCTGGATCGAGGGCAACCACGATGCCGGACCGGTTGTTATCGCTGGCAGCCATTTGTTTGACTACCGCCGCGGTGATCTGGTGTTCCGGCATATAGCCGACCCCAAGGCGCGGGCCGAAGTCTCGGGCCATTACCATCCCAAGGCGCGTTTGCGCAGCAAAGGCCACAGTATAACCCGGCCCTGTTTTCTGGTCGACGACCGACGCCTGATCTTGCCGTCCTTTGGCACTTATACCGGCGGGCTTGGCACCCATGCTCTTGCACTTGCAAACTTAATGGGGTCACAGGCGCTTGCAATTCTGACCGGCGAGCGCGCCTTGCCTATCCCGATGCCTAGATAGGCTTGCCCCTTGAAACGACGAAACAAACCCATACCTAGCATTGTAGTGGGAGAGGTCCCATTCGTGTTTGGTGTCGACGCCGTAGGGTACAAAGTTAGTTATGAGTAGTGTCGGCATCAAACACACTCACTTGATCAGTACCGATCACACAAATAGCCGCCAAGAACAGTGGCGGCCATAAACTATCCCGTCTCGTACACATCTGCGACTAAGCCGTAAGCCCGTCCGGCTCTTCCAACCCGTTGGCCCGGCAACATGCCGTCAATGTATTGGCCAACAGACAGGCAATGGTCATAGGGCCGACGCCGCCGGGCACAGGTGTAATGGCGCCGGCAACTTTCGATGCGCTGGCAAATTCCACATCGCCGACCAATTTCATTTTGCCGTCGCCGCGTTCGGGCGCAGGGATACGGTTTATGCCGACGTCGATCACGGTCGCACCCTGAGCAATCCAGTCGCCGGTAATCATTTCCGGACGCCCGACGGCGGCCACGACGATATCGGCAGACCGACACAGGGCCTCGATGTTTTTGGTGCGGCTGTGGGCAATGGTGACGGTGCAGCTGTCTTTTAACAGCAACTGCGCCATCGGCTTGCCGACGATATTTGACCGGCCCACAACCACTGCATTCAGACCGGACAAGGACCCGTGGTGATCGCGCAGCATCATCAAACAGCCCAGCGGTGTGCACGGCACCATGGATTTCTGGCCGGTTCCCAACAGGCCGACGTTCAAGACATGGAACCCGTCCACGTCTTTTTCCGGCACGATCGCGTTGATGACCAGCTCTTCGTTCAGATGATCGGGCAAGGGCAGCTGGCACAAAATACCATGCACCGCCGGATCGGCATTCAATTTATCGATCAAGGCCAACAGATCGGCTTCGGGCGTGTTGATGTCCAGACGGTGCTCGAACGAGTTCATCCCGACTTCGAGGGTCGATTTATGCTTGTTGCGCACATAGACTTGGCTGGCGGGATCTTCGCCGACCAGAACAACTGCCAGACCCGGTGTGATACCCGTTTGTTCTTTGACGCGCGCCACCTGATCGGCAACCTTGGCCCGGACCGTGGCGGCAAATTCCTTACCGTCGATGATTTTGGCTGTCATGTTATTCTCCTACAGGTGTCAGGGCCTGACCCAGAACGGTTTCTTCACGCGTAATCGACCAGTTGATGATCGTTGTCCACAAGGCCTCGGTCAATTCAGGATCGAGACCTTTTACCTCTGCGCGGTTGCGGATATTGCCCAGAACCTGATCGACGCGGTGCTCGATCCGTGCCGGCAAACCGGCCTGCGTTTTCAGCTCTATCGCGCGGTCAATATAGCCGGCACGGGTGGTCAATAATTCAACCAGTTTTTCGTCCAATGCGTCGATGGCCGCACGCAATTCGCACATCGAGGCACAGTTTTCGGGGTGGCGCATTACAGGATCCTTTTGCATTGGTCCCTGTGTAATGCGCCGCACCGGATAGATAAATAGCCTTAGAACAATCCGTCGATTTGACCGGCATCATTGATGCAGATTGCTTCGGCCGATGGCACACGTGGCAGGCCCGGCATGGTCATTATTTCACCGCAGATCACCACAACGAAACCGGCACCGGCAGACAGGCGCACCTCGCGTACAGGGACGCTGTGACCTGTTGGTGCGCCGCGCAGACTGGGATCGGTGCTAAAGCTGTACTGGGTTTTTGCCATGCAAATCGGCAAGTGGCCGTATCCTTGATCTTCCCATTGGCGCAGTTGATCGCGAATTTTCTTGTCGGCCAACACGTCGTCGGCGCGATAGATCCGCTTGGCAATGGTTTCGATCTTTTCCATCAAGGGCATGTCGTCAGGATAGATCGGGGCAAAAGCCGCAACATCGGCATCGGCAATTTCGGCAACCCGCTCGGCCAGAGCTTTGGATCCCTCGGAGCCAAATTCCCAATGCTGGCTGAGAATTGCCTCGGATCCGTGGCCAACAACATAGTCTTTCACCGCTTGCACTTCGGCGTCGGTATCGGTGACAAAGTGGTTGATCGCGACGACAACCGGCACACCAAAAGATTTCAGGTTTTCAATGTGACGACCCAGGTTCGGACAGCCTGCGTTCACTGCATCGACGTTTTCCGCACCCAGATCGGCCTTGGCAACGCCGCCGTTCATTTTCATGGCACGAACAGTTGCCACCAAAACCACAACACTGGGCGCGATGCCGGCCTTGCGGCATTTGATGTTCATGAACTTCTCGGCCCCCAGATCAGCACCAAAGCCGGCCTCGGTGACAACGTAATCCGCCAGTTTCAGCGCGGTTGTCGTCGCCACAACAGAGTTACAGCCATGCGCAATATTGGCAAACGGGCCGCCGTGAACGAATGCGGGGTTGTTCTCCAGCGTTTGCACCAGATTGGGCTGCATCGCCTGTTCCAGCAATACGGTCATCGCACCGTCTGCCTTGATGTCGCGACAATAGACCGGGGTGCGATCACGGCGGTAGGCCACGATAATGTCACCCAAGCGTTTTTGCAGGTCGGTAATGTTCAGCGACAGACACAGGATCGCCATAACCTCGGAGGCAACAGTGATATCGAAACCCGATTGACGCGGAAAGCCGTTCGACACGCCGCCCAACGACGTCACGATATCGCGCAGCGCCCGGTCGTTCATGTCAACCACACGCCGCCAGACAACCCGCCGCTGGTCGATGCGCAGATCGTTGCCCCAATAAATATGATTGTCGATCATCGCAGACAACAAGTTATGCGCCGATGTTATGGCGTGGAAATCACCTGTGAAATGCAGGTTCATATCTTCCATGGGAATAACTTGGGCATAGCCGCCCCCGGCCGCGCCACCCTTCATCCCAAAGCACGGACCCAGCGAGGCTTCGCGAATGCAAATTGCGGCGTTCTTGCCAATTTTGTTCAGGCCATCACCCAGACCCACCGTCGTTGTTGTTTTGCCTTCGCCTGCGGGCGTCGGGTTGATGGCGGTGACAAGAATAAGTTTGCCGTCGGTTTTATCTTTCTGCGCCGCAATAAACGCCGCCGACACCTTGGCTTTGTCATGGCCAAACGGCAGCAAGTCTTCGGTTGGGATCCCCAGCTTTGCACCTATCTCCTGGATCGGTTTTTTAACTGCTTCGCGAGCAATTTCAATGTCGGCTTTATAGGCCATGTGGGACTCCTCAATTTCGGCTGTGCTATTGTCTAGGTGACAAGACTGCAATTTTTAACAAGAGGCGATGGGAAAACCGACATTCTGAATGCATTATTCGCCGACACCGACAATAAATTGCCGCATATCGGAAATTTCACCACGGTTTGGTATAAAGCCGGACCGCGCACCTGGGCGCGTCAACGTCCAAGGTCGCCCAAACAAAAACGGCCCCAAAAGGGACCGCTTAAGAAATTTATGACGGCGCTATCAGGCGCTTGGTTCCGGTTCCATGCCGCCGCCGGGCGGCTTGGGCTTGGGCTTGGCGGTCTTCGGGATCTCAGTCATGCTGGGGGCCGAACCATCCGTTGGCGTGTCATCATCGCCCTCAACCTGGGGCGGTTCACCCTTCATTACACGCTTGATCTCGTCGCCGGTTAGCGTCTCATATTCGATCAGACCCTTTGCCAGCGCCTCGAACTCTGTTTTCTTCTGGGTCAGGATCTCGAAGGCAGTATCATAGCCGGTATCGATCAGACGTTTGACTTCGCTCTCGACCAACTCTTTGGTCTTGGCCGACACAGAAAATCCGCCAACACTGTTGGCGCCATAGCCTTCGTGGGCTGACTGGTAATCAATGTTGCCGACCTTGTCCGACATGCCCCAGCGCAGCACCATCGCGCGCGCCAAAGACGAGGCTTGCTGAATGTCGCCGGCCGGCCCGTTGCTGACGTTGTCGGCACCATAGGTGATAATCTCGGCAGCTTTGCCCGCCATGGTCATGGCCAGTTTTTGTTCGCATTCGTTGCGATGCCAGTTCAGACGGTCAATTTCGGGCAGCGATACAACCATGCCCAACGCGCCACCGCGCGGAATAATCGTCGCCTTATAGACCGGATCGCATTTCGGCAGGGACAAGCCAACAACGGCATGACCGGCCTCGTGATACGCGGTTTTTTCGATCTGTTCTTTGGTCCGAACCATCGACCGGCGTTCGGCGCCCATCATGACTTTGTCTTTGGCATATTCAAATTCTTCCATGCCAACAAAACGCTTGCCGTTGCGCGCCGCCATAAGCGCCGCCTCGTTGACAAGGTTGGCCAGATCAGCACCGGAAAAGCCGGGTGTACCACGGGCAATGATCCGCAGATCCACGTCTGGGCCCAGAGGGGTTTTACGCGCATGCACGTCCAAGATCATATGACGGCCCTTGATGTCAGGGTTCGGCACATCGACCTGACGGTCAAACCGGCCCGGACGCAACAGCGCCGGGTCCAGAACATCACGACGGTTGGTCGCCGCCAGAATGATCACGCCCTCATTGGCTTCGAAACCGTCCATTTCAACCAGCAACTGGTTCAGGGTTTGCTCGCGCTCGTCATTGCCGCCGCCGTGACCGGCGCCACGATGGCGACCCACAGCGTCAATCTCGTCAATAAAGACGATACATGGGGCATTTTTCTTGGCCTGCTCGAACATGTCGCGGACACGCGATGCACCGACACCGACGAACATCTCGACAAAGTCAGACCCCGATATGGTGAAGAACGGGACGCCGGCCTCGCCCGCAATGGCGCGTGCCAGCAATGTCTTACCAGTGCCCGGAGGACCGACAAGCAATGCGCCTTTAGGGATTTTACCACCCAGACGAGAGAATTTTTGCGGGTTACGCAGGAATTCTACGATCTCTTCCAGCTCTTCTTTGGCTTCGTCGATACCGGCAACGTCGTCAAAGGTCACGCGGTCAGAGCGTTCATTCAACAACTTGGCCTTGGATTTGCCAAAGCCCATGGCGCCACCGCGACCACCGCCTTGCATCCGGTTCATGAAATAAACCCAAACACCGATCAACACGATGAATGGCAGCCACAAAGACAGCACAGAAAACAACCCCGAGCGTTCCTGTGGTGCGGCCTCGATCTCGACGCCATTTTCCAACAGCACAGGTGTCATATCGACCCGCCGTGGCAGAACGGCAAAATACCGTGATCCATCAGTTCCGGTAACGGTGGCTTTTTCACCGTCCAGAACAACTTTGCCGACTTTGCCCGCCTCGACCGAGGCGACAAGATCAGAATAGGTCACTTCATTGGACGTGCTTGGGCTTGTGTTGGTGTTGAACACATTGAACAACGCCACAATCAACAGGAACAGCACGACCCAAAAAGCCAAGTTTCTTGTGTTACCCAAAACACTTCTCCTAATTGCGATAAGGCGACGGGAGGACGCCTAGTGTCTACTATGTCATAAGTAATCCGAAATCCGAACAATTCAATGCGTCAGAATTGACGTATAGAAATTTTCACTGTCCGGCAGCAAAATCACCCTGCAACTGTCGCTTGTAACCACAAACGGCGCGGCTATCAATTGGTCGTTTTGCCAAAGCGCAGGAGAACCCAAAAGCGCCCATCGACTGTGACCGCTGTCGCGCCAGTTGGGCATCTGGGTCAGACCCATAGCGCCAAGCGCACCAAGTGTGGCATCCGTCGGAGCATCGGCAATTTCCACCTGCCAACGACCGTCGAACAGGCCGGTTGAGGCGGTCTGTGACATCACCGCATTCGGCTCTCTGCACAGCTCTGCATGCGCGCCCTTGCCAGACACCAGAATACAGCCGTTCAAGGTATAGGTCTGATACGCGTTCATCGCGGCCAGCGCCTGTTGAACGGCGCTGATCCGTGGCGCATAGGGCGTTTGAGTGATCCAGCGAAGCGCGTGCGACATCAGACG
>CAXMUJ010000103.1:0-6840 GCA_964196455.1 uncultured Myxococcota bacterium
AAAGCGCTACTGGGGAAAACACTTTTGGGGCAGGGGGTATTTTTCAACCACAAATGGAGCTATCACAGAGGACGTCGTACTTCAGTACCTAGAAAAGCACATCGCTAATCCTACCGTCGCCAGACGGTAGTCGTTTAGTAAAATTTCGTGAAATCCACCAAAATGGAGTTATGCTGAGGTCTCAACTTGTCTTGATTGCAGCCTTCAGCATACCTAACTCTTTTGGAGCGGACCACCCGGTCTGCTGTAATGAGTGTTGTTCAGGTATCAAAGGGTGGGGAATATGAAATTGGTTGCAGAAGGCACAGTAGATCGTGACAGTCTGTTGGAGTATACAACCACGATCGTCGCATCCCACGTGTCCAACAATCCGGTGGCTGCGTCAGAACTAACAGATCTAATCGACACAGTTTTTGACAAATTGTCCGCTCTGTCTACGTACCGGAATGGCCAGAATTGCGATGCAATTCCCGCTGTTCCGATCGAAGAAAGCGTCCAGCAGGACTATATTGTCTGTCTGGAAGACGGAAAGCATTTCAAAATGCTGAAAAAACACCTGATGGCGCATTACAGTCTAACGCCTGCCGAGTACCGGGCCAAATGGGGATTGCCAAGGGATTATCCCATGGTCTCGCCCAACTATGCCGCCAAAAGACAGAAGCTGGCCTTGGCGAGTGGTTTGGGCAAGAATCGGCAGTAGGTTTCAAAACCCGCACATTGCGAAGGCCCTCTTTCCGGTGTAGAGGGGCTGCTGAGCTGCCACGTTGGCGTGTTTTGAAAGCATACTCATGTCCGAACCGAAAAAACTCTTTGTAAAAACCTATGGCTGTCAGATGAATGTCTACGACAGCGAACGCATGGTCTCTGCTCTGGGGACGGCGGGCTATGAACAAGTGGACAGCGCAGAAGACGCCGACATGATTTTGTTGAATACCTGCCATATCCGCGAAAAAGCTGCTGAAAAAATCTATTCCGAACTGGGACGTTTCAAACCGTTGAAGCTGGCCAAACCCGACCTGAAAATCGGTGTTGCCGGATGTGTGGCGCAGGCCGAAGGCGAAGAAATTATCCGTCGCCAGCCAATGGTTGATCTGGTCGTCGGGCCGCAAGCCTATCATCGGCTGCCCGATATGGTGGCAAAAACGGACCAGACATCTGGTTTGGTCGATACAGAGTTCCCCGAAGAAGACAAGTTCGACCATCTGCCGGCGGCGCCCAAGGCCAAGCGCGGCCCCTCTGCTTTTCTGACAGTTCAGGAAGGCTGCGATAAATTCTGCGCCTTTTGCGTGGTTCCCTATACGCGTGGCGCCGAAGTGTCGCGCCCTGTTCAGAAGATCATCGACGAGGCTGTTGATCTGACCGAGCGTGGCGTGCGC
Organism: uncultured Myxococcota bacterium; assembly: GCA_964196455.1. Lineage (GTDB taxonomy): Bacteria > Pseudomonadota > Alphaproteobacteria > Rhodobacterales > Rhodobacteraceae > Amylibacter. The sequence goes on from CAXMUJ010000103.1 coordinate 1,377, forward strand.
GATATCACTTTGCTGGGCCAGAATGTGAATGCATATCATGGCGTCGGGCCGGATGGCACCGACTGGACACTGGCGCGTTTGATCCGTGAATTGGCCAAGATCGAAGACTTGTGGCGTATTCGATTTACGACATCACACCCCAACGATATGGACGACGATCTGATCTCTGCACATGGTGATCTGGACAAATTGATGCCGTACTTACATCTGCCGGTGCAATCGGGGTCTGACAAAATCCTCAAGGCCATGAACCGCAAGCATACAGCCGCCAGCTATTTGGATGTGTTGCGCAAATTTCGCGTGGCCTGTCCTGACATAGCCCTGTCCGGTGACTTTATCGTTGGCTTCCCCGGCGAGACCGAGGAAGATTTCCAAGCCACGCTGGATCTGTGCGAACAGGTGAAATACGCGCAGGCCTATTCGTTCAAATATTCCACCCGTCCGGGAACACCGGCGGCAGGCCGTGATCAGGTTGACGAGGATGTAAAAATCGAACGTCTGGCACGTTTACAAACCTTGTTGGCCAAGCATCAACGCGAGTTTCTGGAAAATCTGGTCGGGAAAACCATTCCCGTCCTGCTGGAGCGTCCGGGCCGGTTGGAGGGTCAACTGGTTGGTCGGTCTGCCTATCTGTGGCCGGTTCATGTCATCGCCGATGCGGCACTAACGGGACAAATCGTTGATGTCCGGGTTCAGGGCGCCGACAAAAATTCCCTCTCGGCAGTGCTGGTTCAATCATAAGCTCACGCGGAAACTTGCAGAAAATTAAGTTGCACGAGAGTTTTACTTGAAGCTGCCACGGGCTTCTGCCAACGTGTAGTTGAGTATTAACAAACATGTAGTTGAGTATTAGCAACGGAGAAATAGTTGGCGACCACCGCCCTGAGCACCCCGACCCAAACTGACCTTCCTCCAGAAGTTCTGATAAGTTTCCCTGATAATCGATTGTTGATCGACCTATGTGGTGAATTTGACAGAAACCTAACCCATATCGAGAGCACACTTGGCGTGCAAATATTGCGCCGTGGCAACGAGCTGGCACTGATTGGCACAGCCGAAATCTGTGCCCGGGCCGAATTGGCGTTGCGCACGCTGTATACGCGTCTAGAGCAAGGCAAGCCTGTAGAAGCCGGTGATATTGATGCCGCGATTCGCATGGGCGGCTCCGGTGCTGGCACAGGAACGCTGTCCGGTGATCAGCTGGAAATGTTCAAAGGCGGCACTGTCGAGGTCCGGACGCGCAAGAAAACCGTCGAACCACGCACGCTGATGCAAAAAAAATATGTCCAGAGATTGTATCAAAACGAGTTGGTTTTTGGCCTGGGTCCTGCGGGAACCGGAAAAACCTATTTGGCGGTGGCGGTGGGCGTGTCGATGATGATCGAGGGCAGCGTTGACAAGATGATATTGTCGCGCCCGGCGGTCGAAGCTGGCGAACGTCTGGGGTTTTTGCCCGGTGACATGAAGGACAAAGTTGACCCCTATATGCAGCCTCTTTACGACGCCTTGAACGATTTTCTGCCTGACAAACAAGTGGCCAAGCTGATCGAGGACAAGCGGATCGAGATTGCCCCGCTTGCCTTTATGCGCGGCCGGACTCTGTCCAACGCCTTTGTCGTGCTGGACGAGGCGCAGAATGCCACAACAATGCAAATGAAAATGTTCCTGACCCGCATGGGCGAGGGATCGCGTATGGCGATCACGGGGGATGTGACACAGATCGACTTGCCGCGCGGCGTCAAGAGCGGCCTGGTCGAAGCGGAAAGCATCTTGCGCGATGTGCAAGGCATTGGTTTCACAAAGTTTACCGCAGAAGATGTGGTCCGGCACCCGATGGTTGCCAAGATCATCAACGCCTATGACAAGCTGCCGCGATCTGATGGCTGAGCATGTTGATGTATTGATCGAAGATGCCCGATGGGAGGGTTTGAACCTGACGCATCTGGCAGAGCATGCGTTCAAAGCAACCTTTGGCATTTTGGGTCTGGGCCGTACCGGATACGAGATATCGCTGCTGGGTTGCGACGACGCGACGATATCAGGATTGAATGCCGAATTTCGCGAAAAACCGGTTCCGACAAATGTTTTGTCCTGGCCTGCTTTTGATCTGGCCCCGGCACAGGTCGGGGGGAAACCTGTCGCTCCGCCGGCGCCGGACACAGGGCCGTTCGAGACCGGTCTCGGTGATATCGCGATTTCGTTTGACACTTGCGCGCGTGAAGCCCAAGAGCAGCAAATCACCGTCGAGGATCACGTCACTCATTTGGTTATTCATGCAGCGTTACATCTATTGGGCTATGATCATGAAACCGATGCGGATGCGGAACGGATGGAAGCTTTGGAAATCAAAGCACTTGAAACATTGAACATTGCGAACCCATATTAGGGGAGCACACCGGCATATGCCAATTGGAAGGAGCCATGAGCGACACTACAGACGGATCTTCTAACGCGGCGCAAAGCGCGCAGTCAGAAGACACAGACAGACGGGGCGGGTTTTTTAGCCGCCTGTTTTCGAGCCACACCCCCACAGCCGATGACGAACTTGCCGAGGCGCAAGCCAATGGGTCTATCCCCGAAGGTGGATTGGGCAACCTGTTCGAGCTGCGCGTCGAAGACGTTGCTGTACCGCGCGCCGATATTGTCGCCGTTGGCAGCGATGTCGACCTGCCGGCACTTGTCAAAGTGTTTCGGGATAGCAACCTGACCCGCTTGCCGGTTTATCGCGATGCGCTGGATACGCCGATCGGGTTTATTCACCTCAAGGATGTTGCCTTGAAGCACGGGTTCAACGCACGGACACGCAAGCTTAACCTCGAACAGATGATGCGGCCGCTGATCTATGCACCCCCATCGATGCCTATCGGGGTTCTGCTGCAAAAGATGCAGTCGGAGCGTACCCATATTGCGTTGGTTATCGATGAATATGGTGGTGTTGACGGCTTGCTGACGATCGAGGATCTGATCGAACAGGTCATCGGTGAAATTACAGACGAACACGACTTAGAAGAAGAGCAGAGCTGGATCGAAGAAAGCCCGGGGGTTTTCCTGTGTCAGGCCCGTGCCGATCTGGAGGAATTCGAAAAGGTACTAGGTGTCGAATTACTGGCGGATACCGAGGGCGAGGATATCGACACGCTGGGTGGTTTGGCCTTTATGCTGTCGGGGCATATTCCGGCGCGCGGCGAAGTGTTGAAACATCCCGGCGGTTACGATCTGGAGATTGTCGAGGCGGACCCCCGCCGGATCAAACGCCTTAGGGTGCGCAAATCCAAAGCAGCGACATAGGTTAACATGACCGCCGCACTAGATCATATGCTCGCATGGATCGGGTGGCGAAAACATCTCTTGTGCGTTGCTCTGGGTGCTGGAATGGCGTTGGGCCATGCGCCTGTATCTGTGTTCTTTGCACCGTTGATTGCCTTTCCGGTTTTGGCGTGGATTTGTGTGTCTGCGCCCACAGCTCGGTCGGCGGCCTGGGTGGGCTGGTACGGCGGGGTGGGATATTTCGCGGTTGGTTTGCTGTGGTTGATCGAACCCTTTCTGGTGGATATCGCCGCAACCGGATGGATGGCGCCGTTTGCATTGTTTTTTATGGCGGCGGGACTGGCGCTGTTCTGGGCCGCGGCGTTCTATTTTGTGGCGCGACTGGCCTTGGGTCGCAATCGACGATTGCTGATGTTGGCAGCCACTTTGATCGCCGTCGAATTTCTGCGTGCCCATCTCTTTACCGGCTTTCCATGGGGGCTGATTGCTTATGTCTGGATCGACACGCCAGTGGCACAGGTCATGTCGGTTTTGGGCCCCCATGGTTTGGGCCTGTTGACCTTGGTGATCGCTATCGTGCCGGTGCTCTGCCGGAACCGCGCCCGCATATTGGCGCTGGGCGGGGTTTTGGTGCTTGCCCTTGTCTGGGGATGGGGACTGTGGCGGACGCCTGCACCAGATGACGTAGCACTGAGCGCCACGGTGGTCCGCATCGTGCAGCCCAACGCGAAACAGTCGCTAAAATGGCTCCCCGAGATGCGTCAGGTGTTTTTTGACCGGCAAATTGCGTTGACCAAACGGCCAAGACCACGCGACGTCGATGTCGTGATCTGGCCCGAGACCGCCGTGCCGTTTTATCTGGGCGAGGATCCAGACGCGCTGGTGGTGCTGTCAGACGCCGCGGGTCCGGACACCCAGGTGATCGCCGGTATTCGCCGTTTTGAGCAGGGGCGCTATTATAATGCGCTGATCCATCTGGATGGCCAAGGCGATGTGACAAACATATATGACAAACACCATCTGGTGCCGTTTGGCGAATACATACCCTTTGCCGGACTGGCTAAAACATTTGGTTTACACGGCTTGGCAGCGCAACTGGACGGGTTCTCGGCCGGATCCGGCCCCAGAGTGCTGAGCGCGCCGGGCCTGCCCGACTATTTGCCGCTGATCTGCTATGAGGCGATTTTCCCCGGCGATGCGCAAGCCGGAGCCGCGCGGCCCGAATGGCTGGTCCATATTACAAACGACGCATGGTTCGGGGCGCTGTCCGGCCCCTACCAACATCTGGATCAGGTGCGCGCACGCGCTATCGAGCAGGGATTGCCGGTGGCCCGTGCGGCCAACACCGGTATTTCAGCGATGATTGATCCCTACGGTCGCATCATCGCGTCACTGCCGTTGAACCAAATTGGCAGCTTTGACGCGATATTGCCGGCACCACTGGACAAAACGCTCTATGCGCGGGCAGGCGAGGTGCCTTGGCTGGTGCTGTTGGGCCTGTTGATCTTGTTCTGTCTGTATCCGGTTGGCCGCGTCGTTTCCGGTAATTTGTCAAAAATCCGTTGACCTGAGTACCCAGCAAACGTAACAGGTTTATGAAGGGTCACTACAACGGCTTCCTGGCGTGGTGATTGAAACTTACTGGAGCAAGAAAATGTCCCGACAGAATTACCTTTTTACCTCGGAATCCGTTTCCGAAGGCCATCCCGATAAAGTTTGCGACCGCATTTCGGACGCCATTTTGGATGCATTCCTGCGCGAAGAGTCTATGGCACGTGTCGCCTGCGAAACCTTTGCCACTACAAATCTGGTGGTTATCGGTGGCGAAGTTGGCTTGTCGTCCAAAGCCAAACTGGACGATTTCATGGGGCACGTAGAAGGTATCGCGCGCGACTGCGTTAAAGATATCGGCTATTCCCAGAACGGGTTCCACTGGAAAAATATGATTGTTCAGAACCACCTGCACCCACAATCTGCCCATATTGCCCAAGGGGTTGATGCGGACGGTGCCGGGGATCAGGGGATCATGTTCGGCTATGCGGTGGATGAAACGCCAGAGCTGATGCCGGCTCCGATCCAGTATGCGCACGCAATCCTGCGCAATCTGTCCGAGGCGCGCAAATCCGGTGCGGCAGCGATGCTGGGGCCCGATGCGAAATCCCAGCTGTCGGTGAGATACGAGGACGCCAAGCCGGTC
>CAXMUJ010000104.1:0-25090 GCA_964196455.1 uncultured Myxococcota bacterium
TACGGGGCTGCGATGAAAGATATCGGGAATGTGGCGAAGCGGGAAACGGGTCGCTGGAAGAACAATCGGGCTGAGAATTCACACCTACCATTTCGAAGGCGAGAGCGAGCGATGCTCCGTTTCAGGCGGATGCGAAGTTTGCAGAAATTTGTCTCTGTTCACGCCTCCGTCCATAACCATTTCAACCAGGAAAGACACCTCTATTCACGCGCCAATTTCAAGCTCAACCGGACCGCCGCTCTTGCCGAGTGGCGTAAACTTGGCGCGGCATAAAAGGTTGCTCAATAGCCTTGCAGAGACTGGTTCGCATTCGTCTGACACCACCCAAATGCTGTTGCCCAGAAACACAAAGGCGCGTTCTGCTCCAAAGTAATGATGTTTTAATAAGGGCTGTGCGAAATAATTCTAACGTCACTTTAGGTAGTCACTCAGCTTACATACACGAATTCTTGCGGTCCTCTAAGCGTGAATAAACGTAAACGAGGTTTTAAGTTGCTGTACTGCTGCATGCACGAGCAATGTCCAAGGTCGGCTAAGGGCCGTTCGCGACTGGTTCGCTTCGGAGAGTGTGTTTGGTTTCCACCATTTGGTTTAAACCCTCCGTCTTCCAGACGGACAAAGAAATTCAAAGGTGCGCCGGAGGCGCTCAGTTAAGAAAAGGCAGTTTCAACTGCCTCTGTTGATCCCACCAGCTTCAGCTGGTGGTGGTTCAGTTTCAAAATTTTTCAAAAAATATATGAGCAATAGAGAATATACCCCTACCTCCAGCATTTGCTTCCCCCTCGGGCGGTCTCAGACCATAAAGAATTCTTTGTTAGTTCAGGCGTAGGTGGGGGCAGGCATGGCACAGTGGATACAATTGAAGCGCCTATTTCCCCCAAAACCCAAATTTGCTATTGCAGCATTCACCTGATGTGGGCCTCAATGTGGGTCCTAAATAGATGGTGTCTAATTAGCATAACAAAAACAATGAGTTGCAAAATTAAGTGGCGGAGAGACAGGGATTCGAACCCTGGGTAGGTTTGCACCCACAACGGTGTTCGAGACCGCCCCGTTCGACCACTCCGGCACCTCTCCGCGCTTGGCTGGTCTTCGAACAGGGGCTATTTAACTTGGCTTGCGGGATGTGACAAGACGGAAATCGTGCTAAACGGGACGCAAAGGTCAAGTTTTTGAAGACTGGATGATTTCCGGCGGTTTGTGACGGGTGTCGGATGCTTAAATGCTTGACATTATGCCCCATTCGGCCGATACACCGCGAACGCGCCGGCAGTGATCGGCGTGTTTTTATTCATGTCGTCCTATGAGGGCGCGCTGTTCGAGGTGCGAAGTAGTTCGCAAAACACTTGCAGGTCAATGACTTGCCAGGACCACAGGACGCGGAAGTTAAGGGATACGCATATGTTTGCGGTACTAAAAACTGGTGGTAAGCAGTATAAAGTTGCCAACGGAGACGTGCTTAAGGTCGAAAAACTGGCCGGTAATGCAGGTGATACCGTACAATTCAATGAAATTTTGATGCTGGGTGGTGACGATGTCACTGTTGGCGCGCCGCTGGTTGCTGGTGCAGGTGTTCAGGCCGAGATCCTGGAACAAGCCAAAGGCCCCAAGGTCATCAACTATGTCAAACGTCGCCGTAAGCACTCTTCGCAACGGAAAAAAGGCCACCGTCAGCAAATCACCGTTCTGCGTGTGACTGACATTCTGGCTAAAGGCGCTGACAAGTCTGGCGTGACAGCTGCTGTTGGTGGTGATGCTCCGGTTGTTGCCGAGGCACCAGCCAAAAAAGCACCCGCTGCCAAGAAGGCGAAAGCTGCAAAACCTGCAGCCGAAGCACCAGCCAAGAAGGCGGCCGCTAAGAAGGCACCAGCCAAGAAAAAAGCTCCTGCGAAAAAAGCAGAAGCCAAAGCAGACGATAAGTAAGGAGAAGCGATATGGCACATAAAAAAGCAGGCGGTTCATCCCGTAACGGTCGCGACTCCGCTGGACGTCGTCTTGGTATCAAGAAATTTGGCGGCGAAGCCGTGATTTCCGGCAACATCATCGCGCGTCAGCGCGGCACAAAGTGGTGGCCGGGCGAGGGCGTCGGTCTGGGCAAGGATCACACGATCTTTGCTGTGACCGTTGGTCATGTAAAATTCCACAAAGGCTTCAAGGGCCGCACATTTATTTCCGTGCTCCCGGCAGCAGAAGCTGCTGAATAGCCGTTTCCTGACACCAGAACAGAGTTTCAAGGGGATCGGCAAGCCGGTCCCTTTTTCATTTGCTTCGTTGGGAGGCGAACGTGAATATCGAGAACATACAATTGCAAGTAACTATAGCTTCTGAGCGTTTTGAACTGCGTCCCGTCCGGGTTTCGGATCGCGGTCTGATGCGCATGTACGCCGGTGATAAACGCGTTTCGAATAATACATCGCGTATTCCGCATCCTTTACCACCGGGGGCTGTTGCTGACTTCATCAAACGGGCGCAATCCTCTGAAAGCAAAGAAGTTGTTTGGGCTATTGACGGCACAAAGACGGGCAATCAAGAATTGTTGGGGTTGATCTCTTTGGTGCGGGTGACCGACGACCAGGCAGAAGTCGGCTATTGGATCGCGCCGGCCTTGTGGGGAATGGGATTGGCGTCAGAGGCGCTGGTCGCTTTGATCGGGGAAAATCCGTTGGAGTGTACATCGTATGTCGCGCGTGTTTTTCAGGATAACCCTGCATCAGCCCGTGTGATTACCAGTGCAGGTTTCCAACTGGTCGGAGAGAGCGAAACTTTCTCTGTATCGCGCAAGGCATTGGTTGAAACCTGGGACTATGTCCTGCAGATAGATACCTAACAATCGTACACTTGTAGGGTTTTACAGGTGCGAACTGGTCAACACTGAACGTAGAAAAGGGCAACTTGCCATGAAATTTCTGGACCTGACACGGGTAATGGTGCGTTCAGGCGCGGGCGGAAACGGCTGTGTTTCTTTTCGCCGCGAGGCTTATGTTGAATATGGCGGCCCTGATGGTGGCGATGGCGGTCGCGGCGGCAATGTGATTGTCGAAGCCGCGGACGGTCTGAATACACTGATCGATTTTCGCTATCAGCAGCACTTTTTTGCCGGCAATGGCCGCCCCGGAATGGGCCGTCAGCGGTCGGGCAAGGATGGCGAAGATATTATTCTGCGGGTCCCGGTAGGCACTGAAATACTGGAAGAAGACCAAGAGACCGTTATTGCAGATGTCACCGAGCTGGGCCAACGGGTTCACTTGGCTGCGGGCGGCAATGGCGGCTTTGGCAACCTACATTTCAAATCCTCGACCAATCAGGCACCACGTCGCGCCAATTCAGGGCAGCCAGAGGTGGAACGCACACTTTGGCTGAGGCTGAAATTGATCGCCGATGCCGGTTTACTGGGTTTGCCCAACGCCGGAAAATCAACTTTTTTGGCAGCCAGTTCGAACGCGCGACCCAAGATTGCCGATTACCCGTTCACCACACTTCATCCAAATCTGGGCGTGGTTGGCATTGATAGCGCTGAATTCGTAATGGCCGACATTCCCGGATTGATCGCCGGTGCGCATGAAGGCAAAGGTGTCGGAGACCGGTTTTTGGGCCATGTGGAACGCTGTGCGGTTTTGTTGCATCTGGTGGATGGCACATCGGACGATGTTGTTAACGATTATCAGATTATCATTAACGAGTTGGAAAAATATGGCGGTGATCTGGCGTTCAAGCCCCGGGTGACGGTTTTGAATAAAATTGATGCGCTGGATGACATCGAGCAGGCAGAAAAACACAATGCGCTGGTGCAGCACACAGGTGGCAGTGTCCTGCAACTGTCGGGTGTCTCGGGCGAAGGTCTTAGCCCGGTTTTGCGGGCTGTAAGATCCGAAATTCTAGGTCGTGATGCAGCCCAGGCTGCCAGCGAGAATGAGGCGGAGACATGGCGCCCCTGACCCCCCTGGGCACAAGCAAGCGGTTGGTTGTTAAGATCGGGTCGGCCCTGTTGGTCGATGCGGTTTCGGGCGAACTACGGCTGCATTGGCTAAACGGGCTGGCACGGGATATTGCAGAATTACGGGCGCAGGGCTGGGACGTTCTGTTGGTGTCATCGGGGTCGATTGCCCTGGGTCGACGGGTTCTGCAGCTGCCCTCTGGCACATTGTCGCTGGACCAAAGCCAAGCGGCGGCGGCTGTCGGCCAGATCCGGCTGGCGCGCGCCTATGAAGAGGTTCTGGGCCCACACAAAATCACTACGGCACAGGTCCTGATGACGCTCGATGACAGTCGAAACCGGCGTCGCTACTTGAATTCACGGGCCACAATTAACACGTTGCTCGGCTACGGCGTTGTCCCGATTGTGAATGAAAACGATACAGTGGCAACCGACGAAATTCGCTTTGGCGACAATGACCGTATGGGGGCTCAGGTTGCCTCGATGATCGGGGCCGATGTGCTGGTGCTGTTGTCCGACGTAGACGGTTTTTACACCGGCAATCCCAAAGAGGACGCCACTGTCAAACATATCCCTGAAATTCGTGAAATTACGCCAGAACTGGAAGCAATGGCCGGTGGGGCCGGAACCGAAGGTGCCAAGGGCGGGATGAAAACCAAGATTATGGCGGCAAAGACTGCGACACAAGCCGGATGTGCTATGGCGATTATGCAAGGCGATATCGACCGCCCGTTAAAAGCCTTGGCCGCTGGTGTCAGATGCAGCTGGTTTTTGGCGCAGAGCGACCCGCGTACCGCGCGAAAAAAATGGATATCGGGCATGAAACCGCAGGGCGCGCTGACAATAGACGACGGCGCGGCGCGGGCGTTGCGCAATGGAAAGTCACTGTTGCCGGCTGGTGTCGTATCGGTTTCCGGCGATTTTCAGCGTGGTGATGCTGTGACCATCGAAGACAGAAATGGCGTCGAGTTGGCACGCGGATTGGTGACCTATACTGCACAGGATGCAACCGCAATCGCCGGGTGTCAAAGCACGGAAATCAAAGACATACTTGGATATCCCGGTCGGGCCGCATTGGTCCACAGGGATGACATGGCTGTATAGGGCGAGGAAAAATCAGATGGATGTTCAAGCAGTCATGGCCGAAATAGGCCAAAAAGCCAAAGCAGCAGCAGGTGAATTGGCCTTTGCCTCGGCTGATGCGAAAAAAGCGGCGCTCATCGCTGCGGCGGATGCGGTCTGGGCCCGCCGAGATGATATTGTGGCCGCCAATGTCCAAGATATGGAGTTTGGCCGGACCAAAGATTTGTCGCCGGCGATGCTGGATCGCTTGATGCTGGACGAGCCCCGTATTCAGGGCATTGTTGACGGTTTGCGCGCGGTTGCAGAGCAAGATGATCCCGTCGGCGCCGTTCTGGAAGAATGGGATCGGCCTACGGGCTTGCATATCAGACGGGTGCGCACGCCCTTGGGTGTGATTGGCGTGATATTCGAAAGTCGCCCCAACGTGACGGCCGACGCCGGTGCGCTGTGCCTAAAAGCCGGTAATGCATCGATCCTGCGCGGTGGATCCGAGAGCTTTCATTCGTCCGGGTTGATCCATGAGTGTCTGGTTGCCGGTCTGGTCGCCGCCGGTTTGCCCGCCGATGCGATACAACTGGTTCCGACCCGTGATCGCGCCGCTGTTGGTGAAATGCTGACCATGACCGACACGATTGATGTGATCGTGCCGCGTGGAGGCAAAGGGCTGGTCGGGCGTGTGCAGTCGGACGCGCGTGTCCCGGTATTTGCGCATCTTGAGGGTATTTGCCATATCTTCATTGATAAATCGGCAGATTTGGAAAAAACCCGCGCAGTCGTGGTCAATGCCAAAACCCGACGCACCGGAATTTGTGGATCCGCAGAATGTCTGTTGTTTGATCGTCGGGCGTGGCAGACGCTTGGTCCCATCGTTGTTCAGGATTTGCTGGACGCAGGTGTTGATGTTCGCGGTGATGCCAGTGTGCAGACCGTTGCAGGCGTGACGCCAGCAGATGCAGATGATTTTGGCAAAGAGTTTCTGGATATGATCATTGCAGCGCGGGTCGTTGATGGCATTCAAGGCGCGATTGACCATATCCGGACCTTTGGGTCCAACCATACCGATTGCATTATGGCCGAAGACGATGCGGCGGCAGCGCTGTTTTTTCAAAAAGTCGATAGCGCGATCCTGATGCGCAACGCCTCTACCCAGTTTGCCGATGGCGCCGAATTTGGCATGGGTGCCGAGATTGGTATTGCGACGGGCAAGCTGCATGCGCGCGGCCCTGTTGGCGCGGCCCAATTGACGAGTTTCAAATACCTCGTGGATGGTAACGGCACCGTCCGAGCTTGATCAAACAAAAAGAACCCGCCGGTTAGGGCGGGATCTGTCGGGGTGTACCGCAAGCGGTACGGGGGGGGTATGATTTCGAGCTTAGCTCACCCAAGACCGGATTGGGCCGCTGTCAACGTGAACAAAATTTGATCCGTAATACCGACCGACACCACCAACACTGGTCGAGGTGGCGGCTTTGGCGATTTGCGAGACGCTGCGTGATCCTAGACGCAAGTCGGCGGCCTGACCTTTGGTGTGGTAGCTGTCTTTGGCAACGCGGCGGCTGCGGCTGCGCAGCATGTTATTTGTGCGGCGGGTGCGGTATCCCGACAACATTTGAAATGGCTCGTCGGTTTCCAGCAGGTGATGCGTTGCAGCAATCAGATCAACGCTCTCGATGTCGATTTTTGTCACAGCATCTTCACGCCAGTCGCGCATAAAATAGTTCAATTCGCTAAGCGCCGGTTTGATGTATTTTCCATCGGCCCAATAAATCGTGTCGATCATTTCGCCAGTTCGGCCGGACCGCATTTTGACCCGACGAATTTTGCCTGAGCCTTTCAGAAAACCCGCCACGCCGGCGTAAACCGGTGCTGCGGATATCATAGCGATGCCAGAGAAAGCGCCCAAAAGGCCGCGGCGAGTTATTAAAGTGCCGTCATTACTGTTCATTCTTCTTGCCTGTCCCAATTATCCGAGGATCACTTTGTGATCTTTCTGACATGTTCCGTAACGTCAGTTGGGCTTTTTATGCCACAAAGTGATTCGTTATCCAAGCGCTAACTTTTTGGACGGCACAATTCTGCTTATATATAAGGAGCTTAGAATACGGATGGTGGATACCGTTGTATGGTCACGGTTTGTTCCTAGGCAAAGATCGGTTATAAGCAGGTATGGGCGGATAGTTGCCGAAGAATTGATTGGACTGTCTTGCTACAATGGGGAAAAGTGAGCTTAAAAGCACACAAAGCATTCAGAGAGATGAGCATGTTAAAACGAGTATGTGATTTTTCACGGTTTATTGCCGTGGTTGTGAGTTTGGCATTGGTGGTTCCTGCCAGTCAGGTTTGGGCGCAATCGGGGCTGAACCGAAACATTGCCAACACTGTTTCGGGATTGTCATCATCGGACAAGACCATTCGAAGTTTTTATAAAGCCCGCAATTTTGACCCGATCTGGGTGGGTAATAAAAACAAGAAACGCCGCAGGGCTTTGTTAGACGCATTGGCCAAAGCCGGCGATCATGGTCTGCCCGAGGCAAGCTATCGAGTGTCAGAGCTGAAGTCGGCGCTAAACAAATCGCGCGGAGCCGATGCATTGGCTGTCGCCGAGGTGATCGCGACCAAGGCATTTCTGCGCTATGCTCAGGATATCAGCACGGGTGTGGTTGAGTCTAACCGGTTGCACAAAAATATCTCGGTACGACCGCGCAAGATAAACCAGAATAGTTTACTCCAGGCGATGTCCAAAAGTTCAGGCAAGGCGTTTATCGCATCCCTGGCTCCCGGCCATTCCGACTATGCGAGCCTGTTAGAAGAGCGTAAAATTCTGTCCAAACAGCTGGGCAAGGGCGACTATGGGCCCAAATTGCCAAACGCGTCGCTGAAACCAGGTATGAGCAACGGAAATGTTCAGGTTCTGCGAAAGCGGTTGACCGCCATGGGCTACGGAAAATTGGGCAATGATTCCAAATATGATGGCAAGTTGGTCAAAGCCGTAAAACTGTTCCAGCAGGATCACGGTTTGAATGCGGACGGCGTTGTCGGCAAGACAACGATCCGGTTTATCAACATCACCCCAAAACAGCGCATGGTCAAAGTATTGGTCAATCTGGAACGTCAACGCTGGTTGAACTTTGAACGCGGACAGCGCCATGTGGTGGTCAATATTCCCGCCTTCAAAGTGTCCCTGTTTGAAAATGGCAAGGCGAATTTTACCTCGCGTGCTGTCGTTGGGGTTACGCGAAAAGATCAAACCCCCGAATTCTACGACTCAATGACGCATTTGGTCATCAACCCGACTTGGCACGTTCCGGCTTCGATTGCGGGCAAGGAGTACCTGCCAATTCTACGCAAGGATCCAGGATTTCTTGTGCGTCAAAAAATGAAGATGTTCAATGAGTCCGGTTCACAGGTCAATCCGGCCAGCTTGGACCTGTCGGATTACAGCGAGAAGAATTTCCCCTATTTCATCAAACAAACCCCCAGTGCTGGTAATGCTTTGGGGCGCGTGAAGTTCATGTTCCCGAACCGGTTCAATATCTACTTGCACGACACCCCGTCCAAGAGCCTGTTTAACAAAGATATTCGCGCATTCAGCCATGGGTGTGTACGTGTTCAGAAGCCTTTTGAATTCGCCTATCAATTGCTTGGAAAACAAAGTTCGAACCCCGAGGGTATGTTTAAAAAGTACCTCAACACTGGCGTTGAGCAATACGTCAATCTAAAACAACCGTTGCCGGTTTATATCACCTATTCAACCGCGTTTTTTGATCCGCAAGGTCGCGTAAACTATCGCAGCGATATTTATGGACGAGATGCGCTGGTTTACAAGGCTTTGATCAAGGCGGGGGTGGCCATGCAGGCCGCGCAAGGATAAACCTACACAGATCGGGTTCAAAGGGCGCCGATAGGGCGCCCTTTTTGTTGGAGGCAGGCAAATAGCAAAATTTTCAATTCAAAACGTGGCCGAGGCCATCGGCGCCGAATTCGAAGGTAATCCAGCCTACGAGGTGTCGGGTTTGGGCGAGCCGGCCACTGCCGGTGTGGATGATCTGGCGCTGGCGATGGAGCCCAGCTATGAGGCGGCATTGCGCGGATCCAAGGCCCGCGCCGCAATTGTCTGGCCGGATGCGGATTGGCAAGACATGGGGCTGGAGGCCGTTATCTTTGCGCCGCGCTCGCGTTATGTTCTGTCAGGTGTGACAGATGTTTTTGACCGGCCCATCGAAATAGCCGCAGGCGTTCATCCAACGGCGATTGTAGACCCAACGGCAACTGTTGGTGCAGGGGCCGCCATTGGGCCATTTGTTGTGATCGGTGCGCGTGCAGTCATCGGGAAAAACGCCCGCATTGCATCCCATTGCAGCATCGCCGAAGACACCCATATCGGTGATGATTTGTTGTTGTATAGCGGCGTCCGTATTGGCGCCCGTATACGCATAGGCAACGGATTTATTTGCCAGCCAAACACAGTTATCGGCGCCGACGGATTTTCCTATGTTACGCCGAAACCGGGGGCCATAGAAGAAGCCAAAGCCAGCGGTGCCATTTCAAAAATGGGTCAGACACAAGGCTTTGCCCGGATCAATTCTCTGGGCAGTATAATCTTGGGAGATCGCGTGGAGATGGGGGCAAATTGCTCGATTGATCGCGGGACCATAGCCAATACTACGATCGGTAGCGGTACTAAATTGGACAATCAGGTCCATGTTGGCCACAATGTGACAGTTGGAGAAAACTGCTTGTTGTGTGGACAGGTTGGCATAGCTGGCAGCACCAAAATCGGCGACCGCGTTGTGTTGGGCGGTCAGGTCGGTGTTGCCGATCATTTGACGGTGGCCTCGGATGTGATCGCCGCGGGTAAATCCGGCATTTCCAGCAATGTTCCACCGGGACAAGTTATTATGGGCAACCCGGCGATCCGCATGGATTTGAATATCGAAAGCTACAAAGCCTACCGCCGTTTACCGCGATTGGTTGCAAAAGTTGCAGGATTGGAAAAAATCGTTTCCAAATATCGTAAAAAAAGTTAAATCAGCGCTGACTGTGAACTGATGGGAATATCCATGTCCGTGAAAGACAGAATTATCGACATCATAGCAGAACAGGCTTTGCTAGAGCCTGGAGATGTCTCGATGACTGCTACCCTGGTCGATTTGGGCGTTGATAGCATGGCATTGGTCGAAGCCGTATTTGCAATAGAAGAGGCGTTCGACATCGATATTCCTTATAATGCCAACGAACCGGCGGTATCCGATTTTGACCTTACTTCGGTGGGCAGTATTATCGATGGTGTATTGAAACTGGTTTCGGTTAAGCTGGCGTGACGCGATGAACAGAGTAGTCATTACCGGTCAGGGTTCGATAAACGCGTTGGGTCGATCGGCCAGCGAAACAATCACAGCAATGCAAAACGGCGTTCTGGGAATTGGCGCGTTAGAGTTTGACGGTGCAGATCGCTTGGCGATTAAAATCGGTGGTCAGATCAGAAACTACACCGAAACTGATTTTTTCACGCGCCAGCAACTCTCGCTCTATGATCCGTTCACCCAGTTCGCCCTGCTGTCCGCCGCCGAAGCAATTGGCCAGTCTGGACTGATATTCGACGAAGAGTTATCGGAGCAATCCGGCGTCATTCTGGGAACCGCCGGGGGCGGGCTGTCGACGCAAGACGCCAATTTCAAAGCACTTTACGAAGACGGGAAAAACCGCGTTCATCCGTTTGTAGTGCCCCGTTTGATGAACAGTGCGGCCGCGTCGCATGTCTCTATGACGCATAATTTGCGCGGTCCGACGTTTACTGTGGCCACGGCCTGTGCATCGTCGAACCACGCGATGGGGCAGGCGTTTCACATGATCAGGTCGGGAATGACCAAGGTTATGGTGACCGGCGGCACAGAAAGCATGCTGAATTTGGGCGGGATCAAAGCCTGGGAGGGCCTGCGCGTTATGTCCAAAGACGGATGTCGGCCATTCTGTGCAACCCGCAACGGTATGGTTCAAGGCGAAGGCGGCGCGGTTTTCGTGTTTGAAGAGCTGGAACATGCCCGCGCGCGCGGCGCCGAAATCCTGTGTGAGGTCGCAGGTTTTGCGATGAATTCGGACGCGGCCGACATTGTGATGCCGGATGCGGCAGGTGCGGCCAGAGCAATTGCCGGTGCGTTGCGGGACGCAGGCCTGAATGCCGAAGACGTTGGTTATATCAACGCGCACGGCACTGGAACGGCGGCCAACGACAAGACCGAAGTAAAGGCAATCAAAAAAGTGTTCGGTGCACACAGCAATTCAGTTTTGATCTCGTCAACAAAATCAATGCACGGACACTTGATCGGCGGTACCGGTGCGGTCGAGTTGTTGGCCTGTATTTCGGCTTTGAAGCAGGGGGTCGTTCCGCCGACAATCGGACATCGGGCTGCTGATCCTGACTGTGATATCGATTGCGTCCCCAATACAGCGCGCAAAGCCAAAGTTACGGCAACGATCAGCAATGCTTTCGCCTTTGGCGGGCTAAACGCGGTTGTGGCGCTAAAAGCCTACTAGAGCGGGCTGCGCCAAAGCATGGTGAATATATGCGTGAATATGCGGGCCCTACGGCGCGCTGGCAACAAGCGCTTCCCACGCGGCCTTGAACCCGTCCAAAGGAAGGTTCAGCGTCAGCGGATTGGCCGGATCAGCAACAGCAACGATTGTCAGTTTGCCCATTTTGCCTTTTTCCATAAATCCGATTTCTTGCCCGGTGAAACCGAACCGCGACACACAGCCGCCGCGATCACACCAGCTGAATTCGTATCTGCGGGCGCGATCTGAATCGATACTATAGGCAATGCCGCGTGGCAAAAGCGTTGCCAGTGGTGTGACCAGTGTCACTCCGGCCATGGCTTCTTGGCCCTGCGGCAGTGACACAATGTTTATCTCGGCTGTTGGATTATCATTGGCATCCTTGAGCAACATATACATCGTGCAGCTTTCGGAACTCTGTGCGTTCTGGCATCGAACATCCCAGCTACCATGTGTGGATTTTATGAACGGTTCGGCAGCCAGTTCCTTTGCCACGGGAAAGGCCTGATCAGCCGGTACTGGCACCGTCTCGGCCTCGGGTGTCGTGTCCTGAGAACTTGCAGATCCCGCAATGATAAGACAGGACAGGGTGGCCAAAAAATACTGGGATAGTTTCATTACGCATTCCGTCATTAGTTTCGGCACATAATTAACGTTTAGAACCGCGGTTGTCAGTCGTTTTTTTGGCTTCGGCAAAGAATTGTAGATTTACATCGTCTCTAATGGAAACTGGCTGATTTCCCCGGTCCATAACGGCCGAAGGGCACACGGTGTACGTGTACCCTTCTGTGCCTATTCTGGCTCTCCCCGTCGGACTGGCCGACTTATGAGCCATAATTTATGTGACTTTGCCAAGCCGGTCAACTGTTTTGAGTTTTCGCATGGACTTCGCATGGACTTCGCAAGGACAAAGGGTGCACTGATCCAGTGTATCGGTCCATTTTTCGATAATTTGGGCAAGCAGCTTGCCTTCACACCCGGCTTGACCGACATTAAGCCAAATTTAATTCTGGAGTGACCATGACCCAAATAGACCGCCTGTTTCTCGGCGGCGGCGGAACAGATTACCGCAGCCACCAACATCTGATTTTGAAATATGCAAACAGACACGGTTTGATTGCGGGTGCAACTGGAACAGGGAAAACTGTGACGCTGCAGATACTGGCAGAGAGTTTTTCCAACGCCGGTGTTCCAGTATTTTTGTCCGATGTCAAAGGCGAGTTGGCCGGTCTGGCAAAGTCCGGCACGCCAGAGTTCAAGCTGCACGATGCCTTTACCAGCCGGGCTGAAAAAATCGGGTTTGACGACTACGGCTATGACAAATTCCCTGTGACGTTCTGGGATTTGTTTGGCGAGCAAGGCCATCCGGTTCGCACGACGATTACCGAAATGGGGCCGTTGTTGTTGGCCCGCCTGATGGAATTGACCGAAGCGCAAGAAGGTGTTTTGAACATCGCCTTTCGTGTGGCCGATGAACAGGGCATGGCCCTGCTGGACCTCAAGGATTTACGGGCCATGCTGATCTGGTTGGGTCAGAATTCGGCTGAAATATCATTGCGTTATGGGAATATTGGCACGGCGTCCGTCGGTGCAATACAACGCCGTCTGTTGGTTTTGGAAAATCAGGGCGCCGGTGACTTTTTCGGCGAACCGGCCTTGCGGCTCGAGGACCTAATGACGACAACACCGGGTGGTCAAGGGCGGATAAACATTTTGGCCGCGAACAAATTGATGGGCTCACCCAGGCTTTATGCAACCTTTTTGCTCTGGATTTTGTCCGAACTGTTTGAAAACCTGCCCGAGGTCGGTGACCCCGACAAGCCCAAGTTGGTGTTCTTCTTTGACGAGGCGCATCTTTTGTTTGATGACGCGCCCAAGGCCTTGTTGAACAAGGTCGAACAAGTGGCGCGTCTTATCCGGTCCAAAGGTGTTGGGGTTTACTTTGTTTCGCAGAACCCTGCCGACGTTCCCGACGACATACTGGGTCAATTGGGCAATCGTGTTCAGCACGCATTGCGGGCCTTTACGCCCAAGGATCAAAAGGCGTTGAAATTGGCTGCCGCAACGTTTCGGACCAATCCCGATTTTGACACGTCCGAGGCCATCACCCAGGTCGGCGTTGGCGAGGCTCTGGTATCAACGCTGGAAACAAAAGGCGCCCCGTCGGTTGTGCAGCGCACATTGATCCGGCCACCGTCATCCCAGCTCGGTCCAATTACACTGGCCGAACGACAGGCCATAATTGCCCAGTCCCCGGTGGCTGGAATATATGAGGCGGCTGTGGATCGAAACTCTGCCTTTGAGATCCTGGCAAAACGCGCCGCACAGACAGCAAAAGAAGCCGAAGAGGCCGAAGAGGCAGCAGAGCGACTGGAAGAAGATGAAAAGCGTCTGAAACATGCGCGCCGCTATGACGGCAGTGCGCAGCGGACAACGCGCAAATCCAGCCGGAGCAGTCGGTCCGACAGTGTGACCACCGCATTTGCCAAGTCCTTTGCCCGGTCACTTGGGTCCAAAGCCGGACGCCAGATCTTGCGCGGAATTTTAGGAAGCTTGACCAAAGGGCGTTAGATGCGGCGCGCGGTCATAGTGGCCTGACCTTTAATTTGGTTATGCGGTTTTGTTCCCGCTCGACAATTTCGAACCTGAAATTATGGAAAATGAAGGCTTGGCCCACGACCGGAATGGTCTGGGCCTCGTGAATGACCAGCCCGGCAATTGTATTGGCCTCGTCGTCTGGCAGTGACCAATCCAAATCACGGTTCAGGTCACGGATCGTGGCACTGCCGTCGACCTCATAGTTACCATAAATATCCTTGGCGCGTGCGTCCTGATCGGGCACATCATGCTCGTCTGCGATTTCACCAACGATTTCTTCCAAGATGTCTTCGAGCGTGATCAGTCCTTGCAGGGCGCCATATTCGTCGACAACCAAGGCAAAATGCGTTCTTCGGCGCAAAAATTCACGCATTTGATCGTCAAGCGGCGTGGTCTCGGGCACGAAATAGGGCTTCATGGCGATGTCCATGATGTTCAGTTTTGAAATTCGCTTTGTTCCCTCACGACCGCTGCGCAGCAGGCTTTCAACCGACCGCAAAAGGTCCTTGGCGTGAATGACGCCGATGATATTTTCGGGATCATCCTTGAAGATCGGCAATCGGGTATAGGGCGAGTTCAAGCATTTCCTGACGATCTCGTCGGGCGGGCCGGAGGCGTCGACCATCTCTATGTCTGACCGGTGCAACATGATCTCTTCCACTTCGCGGTGTTTAAGATCAAGCGCGCCCAGCAACCGGTCTCGATCGGCTTTGTGCACATTGCCTTCGACGTGGCCCAACGCGATTGCGCCGGCAATTTCCTCTTGTGTTGCCAAAGCATTGTCACCGTCGTTGCCGCGCTGCCCGATGAGCCACAGCAGCACAGCAACAACAAACTGAACCGCCACAACGATTGGTGCCAGAACTGTGACCACGATCGAAATTGGCCGTGATATAAAGTTGGCGGAGGACTCCGAGTTGTTAATTGCATAGGTTTTGGGCAGGACTTCTGCAAAAATCAGCACCAGAAAAGTCATTATCAACGTGGCAATTGCAATGCCGCTGTCACCAAACAAGCGCGAGAACAGGCTGGTCGCCAGCGCCGTTGCCAGAATGTTAACCAAATTGTTTCCCAACAAGATGGATCCGATTAGCCTTTCGCTGTTTTCCATCAACAGCAGCGCTTTTTCGGCACCCTTTGACCCTTTGTCGGCCATGCTGTGCAACTTGCCACGGCTGGCAGCGGTCAGAGCTGTCTCGGAGCCGGAAAAAAAGCCCGATATCATCAATAAGAGTACGATTGCTCCGGCGGTGAGCCAAAAGCCTGTGTCAAACATCACAATCTCGCTAGAAGCGATTTCCATTGAACCATTTTCCTTGCATAGTCAGTTGCGAGCCTTTTACGCCATAGTGGCCACCCCCATCAAGAGAAGGCTGTTCGATGAAGATAACTGATCTAGGCGAATTGTCCGGCAATTTGTTGCTGTTCGGCGGTGTTTATTCCAACCTGCACGCATTGAATGCCCTGATTGAATGGGCAGATGCGGCGCAAATTCCTGCGCAAAACGTAATCTGTACCGGTGATATCGTTGCCTATTGTGCGAATGCAGCCGAAGCAGTCACGCGGGTTCGCGACTGGGGATGCCCGGTTTTGAAAGGCAATTGCGAGGCGCAATTGGCCGAAGGGGCGGATGATTGCGGCTGTGGCTATGACGATGGCTCGCAGTGTTCGCTGTTGTCTCGGGCGTGGTATGCGCATGCCGTATCAACAGTCGGCGCGTCGGACAAGGACTGGATGGCTGATTTGCCGGACCGTATGATATTTCGCCACGGTGGCCTTACATACGCTGTAATCCATGGCGGGGCCTCCGATATTTCAAGATTTATGTGGTCAACGACCTCGACCAAAGAATTCCGGCAAGAGATCAATATATTGCAAAGCGAAGTTGGCAAAATAGACCGTGTGGTGGCCGGGCATTCCGGAATTGGGTTTACCGCGTCAGTCGACGGAAAGATCTGGCTTAACGCCGGCGCAATCGGCATGCCTGCGCACAATGGACAACAAGAGACATCATTTGTTACAGTTGACAGTAAAGGAATAAATAACAATTACTTAAACTATGATGCTCTTGCACAAGCTAAAGAAATGCAACGGGTTGGCCTGGTGCAGGGCTATGACCAAGCGCTGCTGTCGGGATATTGGCCCAGCGAAGATAACCTGCCTGTGGAGCTGAGGGTGCAGCAAACTGGTTAGGGTTTCGACAACGGGTGCTTTTCCAAAACAAGCGCCTTTAATTTTTCATCCAGAACATGCGTATAGATTTCGGTCGTTGCGATATCCGCGTGGCCCAAAAGCATCTGAATAACCCGCAGATCGGCGCCGTTTGCCAATAAATGCGTGGCAAAGGCGTGCCGCAGAACATGTGGTGTTACACCGGACGGATCAATGCCCGCCTTCCGAGCAAAATCCTTGATCAGCGTGTAAAACCGAACCCGCGACAAATGCCCCAGTTTGCCACGTGCAGGAAACAGAAACTTTGGCGTTTGTCCGCCGGCCAATCCCTGATCCAATGAGGCGTCCTGTAAAACCTTCAAATAGGCCCTGATCGCCATTTTCGCCGGTGTGGACAGTGGCACCAGACGTTCCTTGCCGCCTTTGCCCTTGACCAGAACCATTTCCGGATCACCCAGAACGGCGGCATAAGGCAAGGCTACCAACTCTGAAACCCGCATTCCGGTGGCATAGAGCACTTGCATCAAACAGCTGTTTCGGGCCCGATCCAGCGGTGTTCGTCCGGTGATCAATGCGGCCTCTAGCAGCGCGTCAACCTCGGATTCTGACAGTGTAGCAGGCAAATGGCGGTCAGCTTTTGGTCCCTTGACCTGTGCGGCAGGATTGTCGTTGCGCCAGCCTTCGTCAAACGCAAATGCATAGAGTTGTCGAACTGCAGACAGGCGCCGAGCACGTGTTGCACCGGACAGGCCCAAGTTGGCCAGCCCAATCAGATAAGCTTCGACATGCGCGCGCGTGGCCGTGTTGAAACTGGCCCCGATACCACCGACAAAGCCATTGAAGTCAGTCAAGTCACGATGATAGGCCAGCAATGTATTTTCCGCGGCATTGCGTTCCGCCTGGATCGCATCCAGAAAAACCGGTATCCAGCGATCCGGCGTCATGACGCAACTTGGGCGTTTACCAAAACCTCGACGGCAATGGCGCGTGCATCCCGGGCCAGATCGGCCTTGATCAAAATGGCCAGCACGGTTTCCAGATTTCCGGGATGGTTTGCACCGCCAAGTTCCAACAATTCCAACGCGCGTAGGACACGCTCGCCTGTGCGCCGCTCTGAGGCAACGTCTTGCGCTGATCTTGCTCGGTGATGCTGTGTCAAACCAGATTGGATCGCCCGTTGCAATTCGGTGACGGGGTGGGCGTTTTCTTGATCTGACAACAGGTCCCGAATGAACCATTGATCTGGTGTTATGGCCGGTGGCAGGGCAGGCGTCATTTTACCGTCGGCGGCCAGTGCCGACATCATAAACCGCATGTTCTGGGCGTCTTGGGTCAACAGCGCGTCAAGCCACTGCGGTTCAAACTGTTTTGCCAGTGAATGCAACAGCCCCGTAGCTGCAAGCGCCGATACGGCTTGGTTTAATGCCTGCGCGGCGCGTTCCGCATCGCGTGCATGCAGCGCCTTTTTCAGACTTTGATAATGCTTGACCCGATCCCAAATACCGCCTGACGCGGCTGGATTTGCCTCTGAATATACAAAATCGAGCATGCCGGGGCCAAAAGATTGCGATTGCACCAACCGTTCCGTGGCAAGCAACCGGTCGCGCCAGCCGACACGGTTTTGCAAGTCTGCGTGCAAATAGGCCAATGGCAAAATACCCACCGAGCGCGGCTGCCCCAGAGCTTCGTGCAGGACAAATCGAAGCGGCGTTAGCGTTGCATGGGTCAAGGGGGCCGGGTCGCCGTCGAACAGCTCTGGATCCAAAAACATTTCCAGCAATTCAACGTCTATCGGATCGATGAGGCCTGCGGTGTCGCCAACCTGCAGTGTCAGGGCGGCATCAAACCAACGGTTATCCCGCGCCAGACAAAAGATCCGGTGCGCATAGGATGGCGCCAGCTCCATATTCTGCAATGTTGCCTGACAGACCGGCTCGGCGCGCTGAGACAGCAGGCCGACATCAAACCATCGTTTATATAGCTCCGGTTCAGCGGCATTGGCCGAATGCAACAGGGCTTCTGCCTGTTCCAGCGCACCGGACGAAATCAAATAATCCAGTCGCGCGACCAATATTGCCGAACGGACGTCGGAACCGCCCGGTGTGTCGAGTTGTGTAAGAATGATTTGCAGGCGCAACGCTTTGGCTGCGGCCAGCGCATCGGGATCGAAACGTGCGATTAGGGGGGCAAGTGTCTCGGCTGTGCTCTGGCCCCAGAAATCTTTGGTTATGCCGGTGGTTCCGGCGGGAAACAGGCCCACAGTGTCAGAGCGCACGGCATCAATCGGTGTGACGTGAATGAATTCGTCGATCAACCTGACTTCGTTGGTCTTTCTGGGTGCAACCCTTGGAATTGTCGGTGCATGTGGCGTCATTGGAGCCAGTTGTCCTGGCATGGTCACCTCTTGTGCAAAGGCCCCGTAACCGGTCGCGCTGCCAATGGTCAGCGCCAGCGCTAAAAGCATCTGAGGATGTCTTATTGCGGAGCTAATGGTATGCTCACATCCAGCTGTGGCGCTGACAAGTCACCGACGAAGGAATATACCAGCACGCCGATAAACAACAAAACAAAAACATAAATAAAAAATTTCAATAAACGTCCCATCCGGACCTTTCTTGTGAGTAGTTATGGGCATGACCCTTGCCTTGGCCAAGATTACTGTTATCACGTCACGTCTAGCATAGGTTTATGCCCTGACTTGGCAAAAGAAAACTTTCTTTGTCTTGGGGATGGCGAAAAATTGCTTCACGGAGGCAAAATTGCAATATCGTGTGTCAAAAACACTGGTTCTGGTCGGGCTGATGGGCGCTGGCAAGACAGCAGTTGGAACGCTGTTGGCGACGCGACTGGGAATTCAGTTTGTCGATTCTGATCGGGAAATGGAACACTCCGCAAACCGGTCTATTGCCGAGATATTTGCCGAGGATGGCGAAGTTTTCTTTCGTCAAAAAGAAACCCAGGTTCTGGATCGGTTGCTGAACGGGCCGCCGTGTGTCCTGTCCACCGGTGGTGGCGCTTATCTGGCAGAGAAAAACCGTAAATTGATATCTGGTGCGGGTGTTGCGGTCTGGTTGCGTGCTGATCTGGAATTACTGTGGGATCGGGTAAAGCACAAAAACACCCGGCCGCTGCTGCATGTTGCGAACCCGCGCGCCAAGCTGGCAGAGTTGTTAGAGGCCCGGATGCCGTATTATCAACAAGCGGAAATTGCAGTGCAATCCGAGCGAAGCTTGTCGCTGGATCAGATGACGGACAAAGTCGTGGCGGCCTTGGTTGCCGACCCGCAAAGCGGTGTAGAGGAGCTTTCCAAATGACCGAAATCGTGCATGTGGATCTGGGTGACCGGTCCTATGATATTCATATCGGAACAGATCTGTTGGGTGAAGCCGGTGCATTAATCAGCCCGTTTTTGCGGCGCCCCCGGGTTGCCATCATCACAGATGAAACCGTGGCCAGTAAACATCTGGAAACATTACAAACCGGGCTGAAAAAAGCCGGAATTTCATCGTCTTATCTGGCTTTGACACCCGGTGAAGCGACCAAGAACTGGGCAAATTTAGAACGCAGCGTCGAATGGCTTTTGGCCGAAAAGGTCGAGCGTGACGATGTGGTTATCGCATTTGGCGGCGGTGTCGTCGGTGATCTGGCCGGATTTGCCGCCGCAATTTTACGCCGCGGTGTTGATTTTATCCAGATACCGACAACCGTGTTGTCTCAGGTGGACAGCTCAGTCGGCGGCAAAACCGGAATAAACTCGCCACGCGGCAAAAACCTGATTGGCGCGTTTTATCAACCCAAGCTGGTTTTGGCTGATGTCGGCGTACTGGGTACGTTGGAACCTCGTGATTTTTTGGCCGGCTACGGCGAAGTTGTGAAATACGGTATGCTCGGCGATGCAACTTTTTTTGATTGGTTAGAGGCCAACGGGCCCGATCTGGCCGCCGGCAACGTCACCAAACGCATTTACGCAGTCAAACGATCATGTCAAATGAAGGCCGATATTGTTGAGCGTGACGAGACCGAGCAAGGCGATCGGGCGTTGCTGAACCTTGGTCATACATTTTGTCATGCGCTAGAGGCCGCGACCGGATATTCCGACCGTTTGTTGCACGGTGAAGGCGTGGCCATCGGCTGCGCTTTGGCGTTTCAAACCAGTCAGGCTTTGGGGCTTTGTTCGCAAGAGGCGACCAGTCGGGTGCGCGCCCACCTCAAGGACATGGGCATGAAAACCGATTTGGCGGACATCGAAGGCGCGCTGCCCGACGCCGACGGATTACTGGCCTTGATGAGCCAGGACAAAAAAGTGACCGCCGGCAAGATTAACTTTATTATGGCCCGCGATATTGGTCAGGCTTTTGTGCACCGGGATGTGGATATGGACGTGGTTCGGGCGGTTTTGAATGACGCTTTGGCACTGCGCTAGCTGACGTTTAGGCCGAACAAGACGCACCGCCCAGCACGCAAAACTTGGAACAGTGGGGATGGTTCAGCTTAACCGACCCAGACGCCTGTTTCAGGGTTTCGCCCAGTTCAAACTGGGGATCGTAGGGCAGCAAAGTGCAGGCCAGAACCGTTGGTCGATCGGCACCGCGTCGCTTTACGACCATACGTTGTGATGCGCACATGATATCGCGTGGTGATTTGTTCAGAATGCCCCAACAGGCCGTTGTAATTTCAGGGACTTTTGCTTTTTCATCCATTTCCGGAAACACCACTGTTTTGGCGGGATTATTCGCGTCAATATCAAAACCATATTGTTTGAACAGCGCGCCATAGCCGTGGCGTTGTTCGGTCTCGTCTTTGCCCCACAGGGTCCGACCGGCAATGGCCATTGAAAATGCGTTGTCGCGCAGCCACTCCATGCCCTTGATCGTCAGGTCATAGCTGCCTTTGCCGCGTTCTTGGTCGTGGTGTTCACACAAAAAATGGTCGAGAGATATGCGCAGGGTCAGTTTGTCGCCAAAATCGCGGTGCAGCGCTAACAACCCGTCCTGTACCCGCGTGCGCATCATCGGGCGCATGGCGTTGGTCAGGATCAATACGTCAAAACCACGGGTTAACGACAGACGCGCCATGTCTATAATTTCGGGGTTCATAAACGGCTCGCCGCCGGTAAAGGCAATTTCTTGCGTCGGTAAATCACGATGTGCGATCTCGTCCAGATAGCCGCGCACGTCGTCTGTGGTCAAATAAACCAGACGGTCATTTGTTGGTGAACTCTCGATATAGCAATTGGCACATTCGATATTGCACAGTGTTCCGGTGTTGAACCACAGTGTCTCTAGTTTCATCAAAGGAACGCTGGCCCGCGTCTCGCCTTTGGCCGTAATATCGGGGTCCTGAAATTTGCCGAGTTCGCGGACAGTTTTAAGTGATATGCTTTGATCGTTCATTGGGTACCTTATGTGCGGTTCTCTTGTGGTTACACCTAATTCGTGCGCCCGGAAAGGCGACGATAGGTCTACCCACGCGAATGTGACCAAAAGTTCCGCAGATTTCTATTCGCTTCCGGTTTCGCTTGAAGCTAGGTTGCAGACTGGTAATAATCCGCGAAAATTCAAGGGCGATACCATGATCTCTCGTACAATACCGGTCGACGATTTCGATTTGGTGATTTTTGGCGGCACAGGTGATTTGGCACGGCGAAAAATATTGCCGGGCTTGTATCGACGGATGCATGCAGGTCAAATGCCGCGATCGGTTCGTCTGATCGGGGCGGCGCGCTCTGATCTGGACAACGCCGGATTTCGTGACATGGTTCATCAGTCTCTGTTGGAATTTGCCAAGCCCGACATTCAAGACGCTGATCTGATTGGCGAGTTTTTGAGTTTGATCCGCTATGTCAAAGTCGAGGCAACAGGGGACGAGGGCTGGAAAGAGCTGCGCAAACTGCTGCGCAAGGATGTCGTGCAGGCCTTCTATTTTTCTGTTGGTCCGTCATTGTTTGGTCCCATTGCGCGGCGTCTGACACGATTTGATGTCGCAGGTGCGAATGCAAGGATCGTTGTCGAAAAACCCTTCGGCCGTGATCTGGCCTCTGCTCAGTCTCTAAACGCAGAGCTTGCCACCTGTTTTGCCGAAGATCAGATTTACCGGATTGATCATTATCTTGGAAAAGAGACTGTTCAAAACCTTATGGCAGTGCGCTTTGCCAACGCCTTGTTCGAGCCACTGTGGAACGGGCGCTTTATTGATCATGTTCAGATAACAGTGGCTGAAACGCTTGGTGTCGGCGGGCGGGGTGCCTATTATGATGCGTCCGGTGCGATGCGCGACATGGTGCAAAACCATCTGATGCAACTGTTGTGCCTGACCGCAATGGAGCCGCCCAGCATGTTTGAGGCAAACGCCGTTCGTGACGAAAAGCTCAAGGTTATCCGGTCGTTGGAACATGTTTCACCCGGTGACGTTGTGCGCGGACAATATCTCAGCGATGACAAGGGGCCATCTTATCTGGATGATGCTGAAAATCCAGACAGCAAGACCGAGAGCTTTGTCGCCCTAAAAGTTAACATCGCAAACTGGAGATGGGCCGGTACGCCGTTTTATCTGCGCACCGGCAAGCGACTGCGGGGGCGCGTGTCCGAGATTGTCGTGGTTTTCAAGTCACCGCCGCATTCTATTTTCGAGGACAAACACCGCGAACGGCGCAACAACGAACTGATCATCCGGTTGCAGCCCGACGAAGGCATGACAATGCGCGTCACAATCAAAGAGCCCGGCCCAGGCGGTATGCGGCTGATGGATGTACCGCTTGATATGACCTTTGCCGATGCGGTCGGCGACCACGGTCAAGCAATGCCCGATGCCTACGAGCGGTTGGTGATGGATGTTATCCGCGGCAATCAAACCCTGTTTATGCGCGGCGACGAAGTCGAAGCTGCATGGAAATGGGCCGATCCGATTATTGCCGAGTGGCAAGATCGCGGCAAGGCGCCCAAATCTTATGACCCTGGCAGCTCTGGACCCGAGGACAGCCTGATGCTGTTGCATCGTGACGGACGACGCTGGCGCGAAATCAACGAATAATTAGGAGAGATACCATGACACATTGGGATGCCCTGAAACAGCTGCACGCTTCTGTATCTGACCGCAAAATCACCGATCTGTTTGCTGACGACGACCGGTTCGATGCTTTTTCGGCCAAATGCGGCGACATGCTGTTGGATTATTCTAAAACCAATATCGACAGCCAGATACGAGACGTACTGTTAGCGCTAGCGGATAGCGCAGGGGTTACAGACTATCGTGATCGGATGTTTGCCGGCGACAGAATAAATGAAACCGAAGATCGCTCGGTGTTGCACACGGCGTTGCGCAATTTAACCGGCCAGCCAATAGTTGTGGATGGTCGTGATGTCATGCCGGGCGTGCTGGCAACACTCGACCGTATGGCCGCGTTTTCCAATGGTGTGCGCAGCGGCGCGATCACAGCGTCTGACGAACGACCGTTCTCGGATGTTGTAAACATTGGTATCGGTGGGTCCGATCTGGGCCCGGTAATGGCAACGTTGGCGCTGGCGCCTTATCACGATGGGCCACGGGTCCATTTTGTGTCTAATATTGATGGCGCCCATATCCACGATGTTCTGTCCGGGCTTGATCCGGCGCGCACGCTGTTGATCATTGCTTCCAAGACATTCACAACCATTGAAACCATGACCAATGCGGCCACGGCCCAGAATTGGCTGGTGGCGAAGTTGGGCAAACAGGGTGCGGACCAACATCTGGCAGCCCTGTCAACGGCGGCGGGAAAAACTGCGGCTTTTGGTGTGGCAGAAGACCGTGTGTTTGGGTTTGAAGATTGGGTCGGGGGCCGCTATTCGATGTGGGGCCCTATTGGCCTGTCGGTGATGTTGGCCGTTGGACCTGACAACTTTCGCGAATTTCTGGCAGGTGCAGAGGAAATGGATCGCCATTTTCAACAGGCGCCACTGGCCGAAAACCTGCCAGTGCTGATGGCGCTGACGGGAATTTGGCACGCAAATATTTGCGGCTATGATACCCGCGCGGTATTGCCCTATGACCAGCGATTGTTGCGTCTGCCTGCCTATCTGCAACAGCTGGATATGGAGAGCAACGGCAAGGGTGTGGCGATGGACGGCACTGATTTGCCACGCGGGTCCGGTCCGATTGTCTGGGGCGAACCGGGCACCAACGGGCAGCACGCGTTTTATCAACTCATTCATCAGGGCACCCGGGTCGTGCCCTGCGAATTTCTGGTCGCGAAACAGGCGCATGAGGCCGATCTGACACACCAACACCGGTTGCTATTGTCCAACTGTCTGGCCCAGTCCGAGGCGCTGATGGTCGGGCGTTCACTGGACCAAGCCCGCGACTTGATGGCGGCCAAAGGTCTGGCAGGGGACGAACTCGAGCGACAGGCCCGCCACCGTGTGTTTACCGGCAACCGGCCAAGCTCGACCTTGATCTACGAAAAACTGACCCCGCGCACGTTCGGCAAGATTGTCGCATTATACGAGCACCGCGTGTTTGTTGAGGGTGTGATCTGGGGCATCAACAGCTTTGACCAGTGGGGCGTAGAGTTGGGCAAAGAACTGGCCAACAATATCCTGCCGCTGATCGAAGGGCAGGGCGATGCCTCTGGCAAAGATGGGTCGACCAAAGGATTGTTGGCGTATCTGGCGCGGTGACAGAGCGTTCATGTGGACCCGTAGTATTGCGGATATGTAACCCCGAATAGTTTATTGATGACGGCAACTTGAAACCTGACCCATCGTGAATAGTTGC
>CAXMUJ010000105.1:0-6728 GCA_964196455.1 uncultured Myxococcota bacterium
GCTCGCAACTGGTGCAATGTTGGCAACCGGTGCAAATGCTGCGTCACTGACTGGTGATCTGAAGATTTTCTCGGATATGGCCAACCCTGCGCCGCGCGCAGTTATGGAGGGCATGGTAGAGCGTTTTGGCGCACTGCACCCCGACTTGAATGTCGAGCTGACGATCATCGACCGCGAAGCCTATAAAACCCAGATCCGCAACTTTCTGACCGCAAACTCTCCGGATGTTGCCAACTGGTATGCGGCCAACCGTATGGGCCCCTATGTAAAGGCTGGCCTGTTTGAGGATGTGTCCGACCTGTGGACCGGTCAAATCGGTGAAGAACTGGCATCCACCAAAGGTGCGATGACCATCGACGGAAAACAATATGGCGTTCCCTATACCTATTACCAGTGGGGCATCTACTATCGTCAGGACATCTTTGAAAAATTTGGTCTGACAGAACCAACAACATGGGCCGAAGAAAAAGCAAACTGCCAAGTTCTGCTGGACAACGGCATCAAGTGCTACACCATTGGGACCAAGTTCCTGTGGACTGCTGGCGGTTGGTTTGACTATCTCAACATGCGCACCAACGGTTTCGATTTCCACATGAAGCTGGCCAATGGTCAAGCATCCTGGACAAGCGACGAAGTCCGGGCAACTTTTGCCAACTGGCGTGAATTGATCGATATGGGTGCCTTCATCGACAACCACCAGACCTACAGCTGGCAAGAAGCCCTGCCATTCATGGTCAAAGGCGAGGCCGCGTCCTATCTGATGGGGAACTTTGCGGTTGCACCAATGCGTGACAGCGGCCTGACAGATGATCAAATCGCTTTCTATCAGTTCCCTGCGATCACCGAAGGTGTGGCCTTGGCCGAAGATGCGCCAACAGACACGTTCCACATTCCGACAGGAGCGCAGAACAAAGAGGCCGCACGCGAGTTTCTGAAATTTGTTGTGTCCGCTGACAACCAGACACTGATCAACAGTGGCGACGCTTTGGGTCAGTTGCCTGTGAACGCGAAATCATCGGTTGATGATGACGAGTTCTTGAACGAAGGTTTTGCAATGCTGTCGACCAACTCTCCAGGTGGTGTTGCTCAGTTCTTCGACCGCGATTTCCCGGCTGAAATGGCGGCGCTTGGTATGGAAGGCCTTCAAGAGTTTATGGTGATCCCTGACAATCTGGAAGATATCCTCCAGCGTTTGGAAGCTGCTCGCGCTAGAATCTACAAGTAGATAGATCGGTCGGGCGCGCCCTGTGTGCCCGACCTTTTCGTTTGATCCGGTATCCGCGTATAGCGCTTGGATGCCCTACGCGGCAGATGTATTTTCTGCCCTGTCCCGCAGGAAATGAGGATTTACATGACCAGCGCAGAATTCACCAATACAGAGGCACCGAAACAACGGTCCTGGTTCAAAAAAAACGAAGTTATGTTGACGCCGTGGTTCTTTCTGGTGCCGGCCATTCTATTCTTTCTTATCTATGTGATTTTTCCGGTTTTCCAGAGCTTTAACCTCTCGCTCTATGCATGGGACGGTCTGGGTGAAGCTGAATATATCGGGCTGCAAAACTATGTTGAGCTAAAGGGCGACCGGGCATTCGAAATATCACTTTGGAACAACCTCAAATGGCTTGTTTTGTATTTGCTGGCGATCCCCGCCGGCCTGTTTATCGCACTGTTTCTGAACCAGACGGTTCCGGGTATGCGCTTGTATAAATCCCTATTTTTCTTTCCATTCGTGATCAGCCAAATCGTTGTTGGTCTGGTGTTCACATGGTTCTATGACCCCACTTTCGGTGGTCTGAACTTGTTGTTGGGGCTTGTTGGTCTAGGGCCGCTCAACGTGTTGGGCGATCCAAAGCTGGTGACCTACGGTATTATCGCCGCAGGCCTGTGGCCACAAACAGCCTATTGCATGATCTTGTATTTGACGGGCTTGAACGCCGTTGATCCCGAACAGGTCGAGGCCGCGCGTCTGGATGGGGCCAAGGGTTGGAAAATGCTGTGGTACATCATTATCCCGCAGTTGAAACCTGCCACGTTCATCGCCTTTGTTGTGACAATTGTCGGCGCACTACGGTCGTTTGATCTGATTTCCATCATGACCAATGGCGGCCCGTTCGGTTCGTCGCGGGTGTTGTCATTCTACATGTTCGAGAAAGCGCTGTCGGAATACGGTTTCCGCATGGGTTACGGTGCTGCTATTGCGGTTGTGCTGTTCCTGATCATGTTGGTTTTCATCGCGTATTTCTTGTACTCGATGTACAAAGAAGAGAAGGGGCACTAGCATGTTTCCGACACCAATTGAAAAATCCTCGCGTACTTGGCAGATTGGCTACCAAGCCCTGGTCCCGGTGGCTCTGGTGTTCTGGCTGTTGCCGTTGCTGGCGGTTGCGCTGTTCTCGATCAAGCCTGAAGGCGACTTCGTTTCAGGGAATTATTGGGGG
This sequence comes from uncultured Myxococcota bacterium, assembly GCA_964196455.1. GTDB lineage: Bacteria > Pseudomonadota > Alphaproteobacteria > Rhodobacterales > Rhodobacteraceae > Amylibacter. The sequence goes on from CAXMUJ010000105.1 coordinate 2,439, forward strand.
CTACCGTCCAGTTTTTCCGGTTTTAGCAATTATGGCCGCGTCTTTCTGGAATCCGAGATGCCGCGCTATATGCTGAACTCGATCCTGATCACAGTTCCGACAGCGGCGGGTGCGGTTGCCTTGTCTTGTATGGCCGGATTTGCGCTGGGGATTTACAAGTTCAAGATGAACCTGTTTGTGTTCTTTCTGTTTGTGGCCGGCAATTTTGTGCCGTTTCAAATCCTGATGGTTCCCGTGCGTGATCTGACGCTGGATATGGGGCTGTACAATACAAAAACCGGTCTTGTTCTGTTCCACATCGCCTTTCAAACTGGGTTCTGTACGCTGTTTATGCGTAACTTTATCAAGGCATTACCATTTGCATTGATCGAGGCCGCACGGGTTGAGGGCATCGCCGAGTGGAGGATTTTCTGGTATGTGGTTCTGCCGCTGATGAAACCCGCGATTGCGGCGTTGTCTGTGCTGATATTTACATTCATCTGGAATGACTTTTTCTGGGCTGTCGTGCTGACACAGGGGGCGGAGTCGCAGCCTGTGACGGCGGGGATCACCTCGTTTAACTCGCAATTCCGCGCGGCCTATCATCTGATGAGCGCGGGATCCATTGTGGCTGCACTGCCGCCGGTTGCCATGTTCTTTCTAATGCAAAAGCACTTCATCGCTGGCCTGACACTGGGGGCTGTAAAATGATCCAAAGCTGGCGACTGGATTGTGGCCGTCAGACACTGGTCCTGGGGTCCCAAAATGGCCACCTTGCCGAGGTGGTCTATTGGGGCGAGAGGCTTCCAGATAGCGAAGACCTGCAGACATTGTACCAAGCGCATACCATCGACATCACCGGAGGCATGCTGGATGCAAATCCTGAACTTTCTATCTGCCCCGAAGAAACGCGGACTTTTCCAGGGCAACCCGGACTGATCGTGCGGGGGCAAAACGGCAGACCACTGTTACCGAAATTCCGTTTTTCCAGCGCGCTGGAAACCGATGACACGCTGGCTCTTAGCTATGCGGATATAGACAACGGGCTAACTTATATTGCCAGTTTTCGCATTCATCAGCACACGCATTTGATCGAGGCGCAAGCGCAGCTTAAATCGGATCAGCCTGTTCATTTGCATTGGTTGTCTGCGCCGGTGATACCGGCCAGTCAGCATTCCGACGAGATGATAGACATCACTGGGCGTTGGTGCGGCGAGTTTCAGGTGAACCGGACAGCATGGTCGCCCGGTATCAGATTGCGTGAAAACCGGACCGGTCGCACCGGTCACGAGCATTTCCCGGGATTGATTGTGCCCTGTCGCGGCGCGACCAATTCCCAAGGTCAGGCCTTTGGCTTTCATTATGGTTGGTCTGGTGGCCACAAGATGATCGCTGAAGAACTGCCAGATGGCAGACGGCAAATTCAGTTTGGCCATGCCGCCCGGACGGACGCAGAGGCCCGGACCGAGTTTGCCTCTGCGCCGTTGTATATCACCTATTCCAATGATGGTTTGAACGGCTGCGCTGTGGCCTATCAACGGCATCTGCGCGAGGAAATCGTGCAGTGGCCGGACCCAGACCGTCCGCGGCCGGTACATTACAATTGTTGGGAAGCCGTCTATTTTGATCACAATTTGGCGGAATTGACCGAGATCGCAACAATCGCTGCCAACTTGGGTGCCGAGAGGTTCGTTCTGGATGATGGCTGGTTTGGTGATCGCGACGACGACACCCGTGCGCTGGCAGACTGGGACGTGGATGCGCGCAAGTATCCCGACGGGCTGACACCGTTGATTGAACATGTGCACAGCTTGGGCATGACGTTCGGCATTTGGTTTGAGCCCGAAATGATCAATCCGAATTCATCGATCCACCGCGCCCACCCTGATTGGGCATTGGGCGGTGAGGACCAGATTTTAGGTCGCAATCAAAAAGCCCTGAATATGGCTAATGCAGAGGTGCGAGAATTCCTGTTTGACCGTATTGGCAAAGTGCTAAGTGACAATGATATCGACTATATCAAATGGGATCATAACCGGGTTCTGCCAATCGCAGACGCCGACCAAACACGCGGATCCTATGCGCTGATCGACCGATTGCGCGCCGCATTTCCGCAGGTGGAAATTGAAAGCTGTGCATCGGGTGGTGGCCGGATCGATTTTGGTATCCTGAGCCGCACACATCGTGTCTGGCTGAGCGACAGCAATGACGCGTTGGAACGGTTGCGCATGCAGCATAATTCGGCGCTGTTTCTACCTGCCTGTGTAACCGGCAGCCATGTTGGGCCGCGTAAATGCCACACGTCTGGTCGCATACTGGACATCAGGTTTCGGGCTTGGGTCGCGGCACAGCGCCATTTGGGGTTCGAGATGGACCCGCGCGAGTTGACGCGCGAAGAGGCCCGCGTGCTCAAACAAACGACAACTTGGTGGAAAGCAAACCGCGACTGGATGATGAAGGCCGACATCCTGCGGCTCGACAGCCCCGATCCGGCAGTTATTGCCGAGCAACAGTTGGCGCAAGACGGTGGTAAGTTTGTCGCCTTTGTGGGCAAGGCCGAGACCAGCAGCCAAATCGCACCCCGACCCATTCGCCTGACCCGGTTGGAACCCGATACAATTTACCGAATTGAATTGATCAATCGCGGCGATGCTGTTGACTTGTCGCGCGGGTCGCCATTACTAAAAACCGGAACATTAGAAGCAAGCGGCAACTATCTGATGCATAATGGTATTGCGCTACCGTGGAGCTTCCCGGAAACAATGTGGGTAATAGAAGGAACGCGTCGGTGACCAAAGAAAAGCGCAATCGCGCCTGGTATGGCAAAATGGACAAAGATGGATTTATCCATCGCAGCTGGATGAAAAATCAGGGATTTCCCGACCATTTGTTCGACGGCCGCCCGATCATTGGCATTTGCAATACCTGGTCTGAACTGACCCCGTGCAATTCTGGTCTGCGAGAATTGGCCGAGGGCGTAAAACGCGGCGTCTGGGAGGCTGGCGGCTTTCCGGTAGAGTTTCCGGTGATGTCGCTGGGCGAAACCCAGATGAAGCCAACGGCAATGCTGTTTCGCAACTTGCTGGCGATGGATGTTGAGGAAAGCATTCGCGCTTACGGCATGGACGGTGTGGTTCTGTTGGGCGGTTGCGACAAGACGACGCCGGGTCAGCTGATGGGCGCGGCCTCGGTCGATTTGCCGACAATTGTGGTCAGTTCCGGCCCAATGCTGAACGGCAAGTTCAAGGGCAAGGATATCGGTTCGGGAACCGACGTCTGGAAGTTTTCAGAGGCCGTTCGCGCCGGTGAAATGACCTTGCAGGATTTCATGAATGCCGAAAGCGGCATGAGCCGGTCCAAGGGCGTTTGCATGACTATGGGCACCGCCAGCACCATGGCGTCGATTGTCGAGGCCATGGGCCTGTCGCTGCCGACAAATGCGGCTTTGCCTGCGGTGGACGCACGGCGCATGGCACTGGCCCATCTGACAGGCAAGCGGATTGTCGAAATGGTCGAAGAGGACCTGAAACCGTCAGACATCATGACCAGGGAATGTTTTGAGAACGCCATTCTGGCCAATGCGGCGGTTGGCGGGTCGACAAACGCGGTGGTGCATCTGTTGGCATTGGCAGGCCGCGTCGGTATTGATCTGAGCCTCGACGACTTCGAAATCGGCTCTGATATTCCGCTGCTGGTCAATTGCATGCCCTCGGGCAAGTATCTGATGGAAGATTTCTGTTATGCTGGCGGCATGCCGGTGGTTCTGTCCGAGCTGCGCGATCTGCTGCGCCAGGCAACAACTGTTCTGGGCAAGGACATATCTGTTTATGCCCAGGGTGCCGAATGCTATAACCGCGATGTTATTTGGTCGATGCAAGAGCCCCTGAAACCCGCCGCGGGTCTGCGGGTGCTGCGTGGCAATCTGGCGCCGAATGGTGCGATCGTAAAGCCGTCAGCAGCCACCGACGCCCTGTTGGAGCACGAGGCAGAGGCCTATGTATTTGAGAATATCGAGGATATGAAAGCCAACATTGACCGCCAGGATTTGCCGGTAACACCAGACACGATACTGGTGCTCAAGGGCTGTGGTCCCAAGGGCTATCCGGGAATGCCGGAGGTGGGCAATATGCCGATCCCGGCCAAGTTGGTGCAACAAGGTGTGCGTGATATGATCCGGGTGTCGGATGCACGGATGTCGGGCACGGCCTTTGGCACTGTGATCTTGCATGTGTCGCCGGAATCGAATGCGGGCGGAACGCTGGGATTGGTCAAAACCGGCGACCGCATCCGGGTCTCGGCCAGTCAGGGCGT
>CAXMUJ010000106.1:0-14911 GCA_964196455.1 uncultured Myxococcota bacterium
ACGCGTCGCTGTCATTATAGTCAAGTTGCACCAGATCATCGACTTTTGCCGGGTGTTGTCCAAACAGGCGAACGGTAAGCTTTTCGCCCTCGTTTGTCGTCACCAGAACATTGGTGTCACCACCAAGCCGTTCAACATGGGTGATTTTTCCGGAAATTCGCCCGGTGTCGACAACCTTGAGGTGCTCGGGCCGAATGCCCAGAGTATTGCCCTTTGGGATGTCCGGAACAGAGTTTTGAAAAAAGTTCATCGAGGGCGAACCGAGAAATCCTGCGACAAACTGGTTCGCAGGGTTGTTGTAAAGCTCCATCGGGCTGCCGACTTGTTCTACGATCCCGTCGCGCAAAACAACGATCTTGTCGGCAAGTGTCATGGCCTCGGTCTGATCGTGGGTCACATAGATCATGCTCGCGCTCAGTTTGCGATGCAGGTCAGCGATCTCGATCCGGGTATTCATCCGCAGCGCCGCGTCGAGGTTGGACAAGGGCTCGTCGAACAGAAACAATTTGGGTTCGCGGACAATGGCGCGGCCAATCGCGACGCGCTGACGCTGCCCACCCGACAGATCCGAGGGACGACGGTCTGTATAGGCACCAAGATCCAGCATTTGCACCGCTTTGTTCACGCGCTCGTTGATGACGGAGGCGGGGTGTTTTTCCTGCTTCAGACCCAAAGACATGTTATCGCGCACGCTCAAATGCGGATAGAGAGCGTAGGACTGGAACACCATGGCAATACCGCGTCTGGCCGGTGGCGTGTCATTGACTATTTCTCCGCCAATGGCCACAGAGCCCTGTGTCGCATCCTCAAGCCCGGCGATAACGCGCAACAAGGTGGACTTGCCGCAGCCCGACGGGCCGACAAAGACGACGAATTCGCCCTCTTCGACGGTCAGGTTGATATTCTTCAAGACCTCGACTGGTCCAAAGGATTTACAAACATTTTCAAGTTTCAAGGCGGTCATTAGATGTCTCCTAATTCGACGGTTTTGCCGCTTCGGATGCTTTGATCCGCAGCGAGACATATTGAAAGGGATTGCACGGCGTCATCCATGTGACGTGTCAGGTCGATGTCGCTTGCAATGGCGTTAAGGACGAATGCCTGTTCGGCATCGCAGAGTTGTTGGTGGTCGGGTTCCTCGGGTAAATTTATCAACCGGTCGCCGTCACGTTTATGGACGCGGATCGAACCGACTTTGGTGTGGCCGCCGACGTCATCAGATTGGCCCTTGTTGTCTTCGATTATGGAAACAGCGCCGTTTGGGGAAACGACGTCTTTTACAAAATACGCAGTTTCCGACATCATCGGGCCCCAGCCTGCCTCGTACCAACCAACCGAACCATCGTCGAAAGTGACCTGAAGTTGGCCGTAATTGTACATGTCCGCAGCAATTTCATCGCTGAGCCGAAGCCCGATCCCGTTGACGCGCTGCGGCTTTGCGTCGGTGATCTGGCACATCACATCAACATAGTGGACGCCGCAGTCAACAATGGGCGATGTGGTCTGCATCAAGGCTTTGTGGGTCTCCCATGTTGGGCCGTCCGATTGCTGGTTCAGGTTCATGCGAAACACATATGGCCCGCCCAGATCGCGTGCCTCTGCGATGAGTTTTTGCCACGATGGATGGTGCCGCAGGATATAGCCAACCACCAGTTTGCGGCCTGTTTCATGCGCTGTTGTCACCACCCGCTGTGCATCAGAAACCGTTGTTGCCAAGGGTTTTTCGACGAACACATGCGCACCAGCCTGCATCGCCATAACAGCAAAATCGGCATGGCTGTCTGAATAGGTTGCGATACACACAAGGTCCGGTTTTACTTCTGCCAACGCGGTTTCAAAGTCATTGAACAGCGGATAGTCCGCCAATTCCGGGGGCAGGGCGCTGGCAGAGCGGTTCATGAGGGCGACCAGCTCTGCCTCTGGATGATTGTGGTAGGCCAGGGCATGGCTGCGCCCCATCGTGCCCAGACCGGCGACAAGCACTCTCATTTGACTGCACCTGACGTAATGCCACGGATGAGTTGTTTCGAGAACACTATATAAAGTCCCATGACAGGCAGAATTGCCAAAGACAGTGCAGACAGAACCGCGTTCCAGTCGGTAACAAACTGACCAATAAAGACCTGGCTGCCCAATGTAAGTGTTTTCACTTCTTCTGCAGGGGCAAGGATTAGCGGGAACCAAAGGTCATTCCAGATCGGGATCATGTTAAACACGGCTACAGTCGCCATGGCCGGACGCACCAGCGGAAGCACCAACCGGAAAAAGATCCGGTATTCGCTAAGCCCGTCAATCCGACCGGCATTTTTCAAATCATCGCTTACTTGCCTCATAAACTCCGAGAGAATGAAAACAGCCAGTGGCAAACCCTGTGCTGTGTAAACCAGGATCAACGCCCACAATGTGTTGACCAAACCGGTTTGCACCATCATTTCCAGAATTGCGACGGTGCCGATCCGGATCGGGATCATGATCCCCAGCGCCAGATACAGCCCCATAATCGTGTTGCCTTTAAACCGGTACTCAGCCAGCGCAAATGCGGCCATTGCACCAAACAGCAAGATAAAAAACAACGAGCCAATTGTGACGATCATCGAGTTTTGAAAATAGAGAAAGAAGTCCCCCTGTTTCAACACGGTTTCATAGCCGATCAATGAAAAGCTCTCGGAATTCGGCAGGGCCAAGGGCTCGCGGAAAATCGCTTTTCGTGTCTTGAAGCTGTTGATTACGATCACAAAGACCGGAAACATTGCTATCATGGTATAAAGGATCAAGACACCATGGGCGGCATAGGTATTCAGACGGTTCTGACGTGCAGCGTTCATAACGTTCTCCTCAGAACTGATAGCGGCGCATGCGGCTTTGGATACCAAAGAGGTACAAGCTCACACCGACGAGAATGATTGCAAACATGGCTGACGCGATGGCGGAACCCATATGCGGGTCGCCGAGTTGAAGCTGAAAGCCAAAGAAAGTTCGATACATGAATGTCCCTAGGATATCTGTAGAAAAGTCAGGGCCGGCCAGCGCACCTTGAGCCGCATAAATCAGGTCAAAGGCGTTGAAATTGGCGACAAATGTCAAGATCGAGATAATGCCAATAGACGGCAGGATGAGCGGTAATTTGATCTTCCAGAAGGCGGACATACCGGTAATACCTTCCACTTCCGCGGCCTCTAGGATCTCGTCGGGGATAGACAGCAGCGCGGCGTATATCAGCATCATCGGGATCCCGACGAATTGCCAGACGGACACCAACGACAATGTTGTAAGCGCGTATTCCTGCTTGCCCAACCAAGGCGCATAAAGCGATTTCAAACCTACCATGTCGAGCATGCCGGGCGCGATGCCCCAGATAGGCGATAGGATAAGCTTCCATGCGAAGCCGACAATTACAAACGACAGGATAGTCGGGATAAAGATGGCCGAGCGGTAAAAACTGGCGTAGCGCAGCTTTGGATGGCTCAAAATCGCGGCCAGAGCAACACCAATCGGGTTTTGCACCAGCATGTGGATCACAAAGAACCACAAGTTGTTCCCCAGTGCATTCCAGAACTGATCCGACCAGATCTCGTTGCCAAATAACGTGCGAAAGTTTTGCAGGCCGACAAACACGCGGGTTTGATCAACCTCGGTGAAAAGTGACAATCGGAGCGTATTGAACAGCGGGTAGATCATGACGGCGGTGTAGACCAGCACGGCGGGTGCCAGGAAAACAACGATGTGCCATTTGATCCGGCCCGGACGGTTCTGTTGTGACATAGGACGTTCCTTTGAAAACTGTCGGATAGGGGTGAAGAGCAGGCGCAGGACGTGATCCCGCTTGGTGTTCGTGTCCCGGAGGTTTAGGAGGAAACCCTCCGGGACACGGGTTGGTTAGTTCAGCAGCCTATTGCTGGGGCGCATACCAGCTGGCCAGACCTTTTTGCAGACGCGCACCTGCGTCTTCGGGGCTTTCTTCACCTTTGATCACAGCAACAGAAGCGTTCCATGTGTCATTTTCAAGGTTTGGTGTGCCACGCGACAGGATCTGGTAAGTCGAGCGGATAGAGGAGTGACACTTGTCGCGCCAGCTAACAAACTCTTGCGCCAGTGGATCTTCCATTTTCACCGGGACGCTCGAGAGCGAAAAGAAACCGGGCAAAGCATTCGCGTAAAGGGACGCAAAGTCAGGTGATCCCATCCAGTCGAGGAAAACTTTGGCTTCTTTTTGGTGTTCGCTGGCGGCGTTTAAGCCCAAGGCGATATCTGTGTGATCCGAAATGTAGCATTCATCGCCTGCATTCGCGACTGGAGGGTAAAAAGCGCCCATTTCAAAGTCGACAAGAGCGTTGAAGCCGGAGATTTCCCAAGAGCCCGCAGGGTAAATTGCAGCGCGGCCTAGTGTGAAGATGTTTTGGCTGTCTGGATAGGTCTGTGCCTCGTAACCGTCACCAAGATACGCACCCCATTTAGCCAGTTGACGGAACGGTGCGACCCAGGCTTCGTCGGTCAATTTTTGATCGCCGGCAATCAGGGCCAACCGTCCTTCTTCACCTTTCCAGTAGTTGGGACCGATATTATTGTAGCCCATTGTGGCGGCTTCCCACTGATCATTGGTGCCCATAGCCATTGGCGTGTAGTTGCCATCTGCTTTGATCTTTTCGAGTACCGCGAAAAATTCAGCTTCGGTTTCAGGAACATCGACGCCGACTTCGGCAAAGGCGTCTTTGTTATAGATGAAACCGTGAATCACAGACGCCATTGGTACACAAAACGTCTGTTTTCCGTCATCAGTCTGCCATGCGGATTTGGCAACGTCGGAAAAATTGGCCATGCCTGCTAGGTCAGAGAGGTCGGCAAGCTTGCCACCGTCAAAGAGGCCCAATGAGTGGTCAAACGGCTTACATGTGATTAGGTCGCCGGCTGAACCTGCGTCCAGTTTGGAATTGAGAACCGCATTATACTCGGCGGGCGCGGATGGTGTAAACTTCACCTTGATGCCCGGGTTTTCGGCTTCGAATGCCGGAATGATTTTGTCCTGCCAGATGGCAAGATCATCATTGCGCCAGCTTTCTATGGTCAGCGTTACATCGGCCGCAGCGACGGCTGTGCCGCTCACCAGTGTCGATGCGAGCAGTAGGCCGCTTAGTTTAAGTTTGGTCATGGTCTTCTCCCTAGTTGATCTGAAGTGGTTTGGTCTGTGGTTTAAGAGGTGTCGAGGCAGCATCCAAACAAGGTCCGAGATGCCCTTTGTGTTTTTTTAGTAGCTGCAATGCGAGACCGCTGTCGCAGCCGGCAGAGATCAGAATGGCCAGCTTAACATCGCCACTGGCGGCATTCAGAGCACTCACAGCATCTGCCGATGGCAAGCCGGAAATCGATGAGACGATACCAGTCGCACGCTTGCGCAATTTGATATTGTCTGCCTGTAGGTTCACCATAAGGCCCTGATAAACATGGCCCAAACGAACCGCGGCCAATGTAGACATCAAATTTAGTGCAATTTTTTGAGCGGTCCCGGCGCCCAGACGCGTGGATCCGGCTAACACTTCTGGTGGTGTTGGCAGAAATATCGCAACGTCTGCCAACCCAAGCAAGGTCGAGCCTGCGTTGTTGGCGACAGCCACAACCTTGACACCGGCCTGCCGCGCCAATCTAGCGATTTCGCACGGATAGGGAGTCGTTCCACTGGCGCTAATTGCAATCACCAGATCGCCAGGCTTGAGGCTGGATACGATTTCGCCGGCGCGTGAGATGTCGTCTTCGGTGTCGCCTGGCATATTACCATCAACAGGAATTCCGCCGGCCATATGAATTCGGATTTGAGATTTATTGATGCCGAAAGTTCCGGACAACTCGGAGCCATCGGCCAATGCCATTAGGCCCGAGCTTCCTGCTGCGACGTAATTGATCACGCCACCATCGCGGACTGTCTGCTCAATCAGGATTGATGCTGTGCTGATGTCAGGCAGGGCACTTTGGATCGCAGAGACCGCAGCCATTTGGCCCGCCAAAAGCGTCGACAGAGCATCGACGGGCTGCATTGTGTCAATGCAGTCAGCCAAGTCCGGCGCCATTTCGGTTTTCTGTATCATTTGCGAATCCCTTCCATGTCACATAATACCTTTTCAATACCTTTTGTCCACTAAATTTTTAAAACTCCCATTAATACGGGTTTTTCATCGAAAAATGCCGATATTCTTGAATTAAACGCTTCCAATCTCACGAAAGGTATTGTAAAGGTATTGTATGAACGACTCGAAAGAAACTCTTCTAATTGGAATTGATGGCGGCGGCACAGGCTGCCGAGCGGCTATTGCTTTTGTCGACAGGGTTGTTCTGTCCGAGGCCGAAGGCGGGCCGGCAAATGTTGTCACTGGCTTCGATTTAGCCTTGGAAAACATCCAGAATGTGATTGAGAAGGCGGCTTTGAAGGCAGGTATAGAGGCAAGCCGCCTTGTATCTGCCAACGTACACCTTGGTTTGGCAGGTGTTATGTCGGACGCCATGGCTGACCGCATCGCTCGGTCTTTGCCTTACAACAAAGTGACGGTCACTGATGACCGGCCCACCGCCATAGCCGGTGCTTTTGCTGGCTCTGATGGTTATTTGCTGGCGGTTGGGACTGGAACGATTATCGCGTCCGCGCAAAAAGGTAAAATGCGGTATGTTGGCGGTTGGGGGTTCTATGTTGCTGATCAAGCGTCGGGCGCATGGTTGGGTCGGCGCCTGCTCGAAGAGGTCATGCTTTGTTACGACGGGGTGAAGCCGCACAGCGAACTCACCCGGTCTGTTTTGAAAAAATTCGAAAACGACCCCAATGAAATTGTTGCGTTCAGCGTCAAGGCGCGGCCCATCGATTTTGGTAAAATGGCTCCGTCTGTCGTCTTTGCATCCAAAGAAGAGGACCCTGTTGGTGTAAGTATTTTGCGCGAAGGCGCATCGTACCTCGAGAATGGTCTGCGGGCGCTGGATTTCCATGCGGGGAGCCCGCTGTGCCTGACCGGTGGCATCGGCCCGTTTTATCAACCCTATCTTTCAAGTCACCTAACCGAAAATGTGGTTGCGCCTTTGGGCAGCAGTGTCAGCGGAGCAATCTATCTGGCGGCGCAAAACGCGCAATCGGACCAAGAGGTGTTACCGTGACAATTGAAGCGTTCCTGAACCCTGATCTTTGGCTGTCTGCGAACGCGGGGCCGCGCTATGTGCAGCTTCGCAAGCGCATATCCGACGGTATTGTTCAGGATGTTTTGAAGCCCGGAAGCCCGCTGCCCTCTGAACGGGAAATCGCAGGTATAACTGGCCTCTCTCGCGTCACAGTTCGCAAAGCAACTCAGAGTCTGGCGTCTGAGGGTTTCATTGTCCAGAAACAGGGCTATGGCTCGTTTATTTCGGACAATACGCCAAAGATCGACCAGTCACTGTCCCGCCTGACGTCTTTTACCCAAGACATGACCCGCCGTGGAATGGCGTCTGCTTCTTATTGGCTGGACAAAGGCATTTTCATGGCTTCCCCCGAAGAAGTCATCGCACTTGCTCTGTCTTCTGATGCGTCCGTATCGCGGATTTCCCGTTTACGAACCGCTGATAGTATACCAATGGCAATCGAGCGTGCCTCTTTGCCAACGGCAATTCTACCGGATCCGCAAATTGTTGAAACCTCGCTGTATAAAACGCTTGAGGTGTCTGGTTTAAGTCCGGTTCGGGCGTTGCAAAAAATATCGGCAATCAATCTAGGCAAGAAAGACGCCGAATTGCTGCAAGTGGAACCGGGACAAGCCGGACTGAAAATCGAGCGTACCTCCTATCTTGCCGACGATCGCATCGTGGAATTTACCAAATCTATCTATCGTGGCGACGCCTATAATTTTGTGGCTGAACTGCGCCTAGCAAAGGAACAAGAGTCACAATGAACACTTCCATCACTCAAATGCGCCGCGAAGTCCAAGAAATTCCGGCTGCTGTAGACCGCCTTTTGACCGAAGGCCAAACTGAAATGTCCCGTGCAGCAAATGCGTTGCGCGATCTCGACCCAAGCTATTTTGTAACAGTTGCACGCGGCTCGTCAGATCACGTTGCGACTTATTTCAAATACGCTAGCGAGCTGCTGTTGGGTATTCCGGTGGCGTCGGTCGGCCCGTCGGTTGCGTCGGTTTATGGCCGGACACTGAAACTGTCGGGAAGCGCCTGCATCTCGGTCTCGCAGTCAGGTAAAAGTCCCGATATTGTTGAAATGGCACGTATGGCCGGTTCATCTGGCGCTTTGTCCATTGCGATGACCAATGACGCCGCCTCACCACTTGCCCAGGTTAGCGATCACACGCTGGATATTCATGCCGGGCCGGAACTCAGCGTTGCAGCAACAAAAACATTTGTCACCTCTGCGGTTTCTGCCATCTGGCTTTTGGCCGAATTGTCTGGTGACGAGGCATTGCTTGCGGCGATCAGGGGCCTGCCGAACGATCTTGAAAAATCTGTTCAAGAAACGTGGCCCGGCGTGGCCGAGGCCTTTGGCACCCGCACATCACTGTTTTGTCTTGGACGTGGCCCAGCCTACGCCATTTCCAATGAGGCGGCGCTGAAATTCAAAGAAACCTGTCAGTTGCATGCCGAGTCCTATTCCTCGGCAGAGGTTTTGCATGGGCCGGTTTCAATTGTTGATCAGGGCTTTCCGGTCATAGCATTGGCATCGCGGGATCAATCCGAGGATATTCTGGTAAAAGTCGCTGACCAGATCGCGGACAAGGGCGCATCGGTTTTTGTCACATCTTCGAAGGCCAAATCGGCAATTGCTCTTCCTGTTGTGCGAACCGGTCACCCGCTAACCGATCCGATTTCACTGATCTCTAGTTTTTATTCCATGGTCGAAACGGTCGCGAACTCCAGAGGTGTAAATCCAGATGCGCCGCGTCATTTGAAAAAAGTCACGGAAACGATCTAGCAATGGCTCTGACAGCTTATATCGGAGCGGAAATCCACGATGGAGTCCAATTGCACCGTGGCAAAGCCTTGGTTCTGGACGGCGAAACATTTGTCGAGATTGCCGGCCTCTCGGACCTGCCCGCCAAATGCAGGCGTCAGGAACTGAAGGGTGGGTATTTGGTGCCGGGTTTTGTTGATCTTCAGGTGAATGGCGGCGGTGGCGTCATGTTTAATGACGAGCAATCAGTTGCGACACTGGAAACGATGTCGGCGGCTCTCAGGTCTGTGGGAACCCGTGCTTTTCTGCCAACCCTTATCACGGACACACCTGACAGAACGCGTGCTGCGATCGCTGCGGCGTCGGCGGCTATCGGGCGTAAGGTTCCAGGGGTAATCGGGATCCACTTGGAAGGTCCACACCTGTCGATTGCACGCAAAGGGGCGCATGATCCTGAGCTCATCCGTCCGATGTCCGAAGAAGACCTTAACGTCGCAGCGGGTGCCGCCGGAGAGCTGCCAAATGTCCTGCTGACCGTCGCGCCAGAGAACGTCACCCGCGAACAGGTCGTGCGTTTGACACGGGCCGGTGTCAGTGTTTCGCTGGGCCATACGGATGCCGACTATGACACTTGTATGGACTATGCATCGGCGGGTGCAGTCTGCAGCACACATTTGTTTAACGCGATGAGTCAGCTTGGAAATCGCGAACCCGGACTGGTTGGGGCGACGTTGGACAGTCCGGGATTGTCTGCGGGCTTGATTGCAGATGGAATACATGTGCATCCGGCCGCGATCCGAGCCGCTTTGCGCGCCAAACAGGCTCCGGGCAAGATTTTTCTGGTGTCTGATGCAATGGCGACTGCCGGATCCGATATCACTGAATTTGACTTGAACGGGCGAAAAATATACCGCCGCGACGGAATGTTAACCTTGGCTGACGGTACTCTTGCCGGTGCGGATCTTGATTTTCCGACGGCGATCCGGTTCATGGTCAATCGGGTTGGCGTAGATGCGCAAACAGCTATTGCCATGTCTACGTCTATACCTGCGGACTTGTTAACTGATCCATGTGGTTATGGCCGGCTTTGTGTCGGACAAGCCGCCAATCTTGTTTATTTAGACATGTTGTTTGCCAAGGCTGATCTCGCGTAGGGGGATCAAAGAACCGCCGCCGCGCCGTGTCGCCCGCCAGCCGCTTCTTACCAGCCGCCATGAAGTCTTTGGACCATTTGAGTAGACGCCTGCGATATGCCTTCACGGCGGCACAGTTCAGCAATGCTATCCACACCGCGCAACCCGTCCAAAACCATCCTGATGTCAAAGAGAGGTTGTTGCTTTGACAGGTCTGATATCGGCTGGTTGTGGAAAGTCTGGAGGGCAAACTTGGACATATACGCCACGTATTTCGCTACATCGGCCTAAATACCATTAAGTAAAAAACAATCATAATTGCCGGAAAAGCCAGTGAGCCTAGGATGATCCACCACTGATCCATCTTCCAATAACGTTGTGGTAACGGCGCATTGTTTTCCCAAGCCGTCTTGGCCATATCTCGCATTTTGATTTGCATCCAAACCACCGGCAGCCAGCAAATACCTGCGAACACATAAAGTAAGAGTCCCCACGTTACCCAATAGTCAGTGAATTCATGGCCTGCGGCATATACCAACCATATTCCGGTTATCAGTTGGAGTATTATCGCTGGTGTTGTAAACAGCCAGTCAGCGATAACAACGTGTCGAACTGCGAAGTAAATGCTGGCCGTATCTTTGCTGCGATTGGCCATAAACATATAAAAAGCACTGCCAATTCTCGTTCCAAAGAGTATGGTTGAGCTAAGAATGTGAACCCATTTTAATACCAAATATTCCATATATCAGAAGTATATAGATGACTCAAAAAAATACAGACGTTATCCAGCCCATTTTCCAGAAGATTTTTGGAGGCAACTGGGAACAATTGCCGATTGTCATGAAAAATCATTACGCCATTCGGCCAAACAGTGATGATAAAGTAACTGTCGAGGGGCATTTGGACATAAATATGTCACCGATGGTCAGCGTGATGGCCAAATTAACTGGAATGCTGCTGGCTTACTCCGGAAAGGATGTACCTGTGACGGTTGTGTTCACAGGTGGTAGGGATGAAAAATCATTCAATTTTGATCGCATCTTTCATTTCCCAAAAAAGGGCGACGTGAAGTTTCGTTCATGTATGGAGCACATAAAAGACAATGTTTTGGTCGAATTCATGAGGTTCGGTGTCGGCTGGAAATTGGCGTATGAGTGGGATGGAAACAAAGTTATTCTGGCGCATCGCGGATATGTCTGGCGGATATTTGGTGTTTCGATCCCGGTGCCGCTTGAATGGATAATTGGTAAGGGATACGTCGAAGAAATCCCAATTTCAGATGACAGTTTCAGCATGTGGACACATTCTAAACATTTTTTATTCGGAAATACTTTCGGGTACGCCGGAAAGTTTAAGATCACGGAGGTGACAT
The DNA here is from genome assembly GCA_964196455.1 of uncultured Myxococcota bacterium. GTDB lineage: Bacteria > Pseudomonadota > Alphaproteobacteria > Rhodobacterales > Rhodobacteraceae > Amylibacter. Next base: position 11,408 of record CAXMUJ010000106.1, read on the forward strand.
GCGACCAGTCCTAATTCTGGGGGGGTATGGCAATTTTGGCAAGCGTATCTCAAAGGCGCTTACAGCTGACGGAATACCTATTACTATTGCAGGAAGATCATCGAAAAAAGCGGAAGCTCTCTCGCAGGAGCTACCGACATCACTCACCAATATCGCGATATTTGATGCGTTTCTTAACTTAGCCGAAAACCTTGAAAAGCTTAAGCCCTCCGTTGTCATTAACACTTGTGGCCCATTCCAATCCAGCGATTACAGCATTGCAGAAACCTGTATCAGGCTTGGCATACACTACGTCGATTTAGCTGATGGCCGTGATTTTGTTGCTGGCATCTCCGCGCTGGACGCACAGGCCAAAGCTAAGGGTGTCTGCGTTATTAGTGGGGCGAGCACGGTGCCCGGATTGTCGTCTGCAGTGTTGGAACACTACAAGCATGAGTTTCTGGAAATTGACGAAATGAAATACGGCATTAGCCCTGGGCAAAAGGCGGAACGAGGTCTTGCCACCACACAAGGTATTCTTAGTTACGTTGGCAAACCTCTCAATCCATTCTCAGGGCGTGAACGTGTGGCATATGGTTGGCAGGATATCTACCGACAGACATACCCCGAACTCGGTAAAAGGTGGATGGGGAACTGTGAAATACCTGATTTGGATCTCTTGCCGGAACACTACGGTGTAAAGTCAATTCAGTTTTCGGCAGGATTGGAGCTAGGCGCATTACATTTGGGCCTGTGGGCGCTCTCGTGGTTGGTTCGGGTTGGGATACCATTAAATTTGCCACGCCTGGCAAAACCATTATTGCGTGCGAGCAACTGGTTTGATGTGTTGGGTTCGGCGGATGGTGGAATGCACATAGTTTTGACCGGCAAAGATCATGGTGGGAAACCACACACGCGCAAATGGTTTGTTGTTGCGAAAAATGGTGATGGACCAGAAATACCGACCATACCGGCCATTATTTTGGCCAAAGATCTCGCAAGTGGAGCGTCATTGCAAACGGGAGCGCAACCCTGTGTAGGTATCATCGAATTGGACAGATACGTGGATGCATTGGGAAAATTTTCGATAAAAACCTACGAAGAATCTTGAGCATGAGACAACCACAAATGGCTCGATGCAATTGACTTGGGCTCACAATTCCTTCGATTGGTGCACGCAATGCTAGATTTGGACGAACAATCGAAATCCTATACACGTTCAGCGATTTGCAGCTTCCGTCGGCGATGTTTACGACTGCTTCCGCAGAATTCGGCTCAAGACCGAGCACCTGCAGCAAAAGCCCGCAATCCGCCCAAATCGACGCCCAATACACTTCGTCCAAACCCCGCCCATTTCCTAGCGGGCTGTGCATACTGCCGTGTAGATATGTGCAGGCGCTCGTGGCAGCGTCCGGGCCAAAGAAATTCAGACCCGATCATCAACGGTTCATACATCCAGCGCACGAGCGATTTTCGTGTGCCGTCTGTGATCTCAAACCTTACCGGTTTTTGCGTTTTGCTTTGGGTAATTGACGTTCGCTCCTTCACTTGCCCAGCCACAAAAACATCGGCCACCTTTAGTTTGACCAGATCACAACCTCGAAACTTGCTGTCGATGGCCAGAATGAACAGTGCCGCGAGCGGGGCTATCATGTCCAGTTCCACAATACCGGTATTAGCCAGAATCATCCAATGATGGTTACCTCGGGCAAATATGTCGCCACGCCGATGGCCGATGGCGTTCGTTTGGCTGGAATTGTCGAGTTTAAACCGATGAGCGCCCCTCCTGATCCACAATTGACAGACAGGCTGAAACGTCACGGGCGATTGTTATTTCCGAACGCAAACCTTGATGACGCTGAAACCTGGCTCGGGCACCGTCCGTCATTGCCTGACAGCTTGCCTGTGATAGGCGCTGTGCCTGGCCACCCCAATGTCTTTCTGGCCTTCGGGCATCAACATATTGGGATAAGTACAGGACCCCGCACTGGGCGTCTGGTCGCGCAACTTGTCGCCGGCGAGCGTGTAAATGAAGACCTCAGCGCATTCCGGGCTGACCGGTTCTGAGCGGACGCGTGCTGAATTGGGCGTCCAGATCGAGAAGGGTGTCTTGGTTTCTTATAAGCCGACAATAAATTGAAGCAACGCGTGGCTTATGCGATTTTGCTCGAAATTGATGCCAAATTCGCCGATTGAAGTGGCCAGACTTTGTGGGCATAGATGGATCAATTGAAATAGCCCAATGAAGGACGTCACATGATCGAGCGTATAGAAACCGGGGTCAGATCCTCGAAAATTGTGAAACACAACGGGGTTGCCTACATCACCGGGCAGGTGGGCGGGGGCGCGACCATACAAGAGCAGACAGAGGAATGTTTGCGACGCTTGGAGTTATTGCTGATCCAAGCTGGTTCGTCACGCAAAAAAATGTTGCGCGCCACAATTTGGCTGTCCGATATGAGCTATTTTACAGGGCTCAATGAGGTTTGGAATGCTTGGGTGCCCGAAAGTCACGCACCCGCGCGCGCTTGCGGCGAGGCCAAACTTGCGCGCCCAGAACTCATGGTCGAGATTATCGTGGATGCAGCTTATGACTGAACTGCGGTCGCGACCGATGATGTAGGGTGCCAAGCCATACAGTAGCCATGGTGAACACCGAAACGCCGCAGAGTGCTTCAATGACCGCTTCAAGGACCGCGCCGCGGCATTCGAGGTCCATGTCCAAGGTCGGCAATGGGCCGTTTCTGCCATTTTCCGACTGGACTTCCACGTGACGGCAAGCGTGTGTGGTGCCATGGATGAACACGCACGGGACAAGATATCAAAGGCATTTGCGGGCCTCACCGGTTTGCTTGAAGACGCGGCAGGATATGCGGTCGACGGGCAATCTTTACAACGGCCACCTGCGGCGTTGAGAGAGATCGTCGCGCAAATTCGGCCCTTGTTGACTGCATCAGAATTGGCTTTGGGCAACGTCGAGCATACTTTGAATGGGGGGCGCGAAAGCAGAGGCCCGTAGGCCAAGTCCGGACCGCCGGATGTCCACCCCATACCCCGCCCGGATATCCGGGCTCCGCTCAGTACGAGACTCCGGATCGACCGGAGCCACCTGGATGGAGACTGACATGACACCAAAGAATAGCGCTAAGAACGCCACCAAGACCAACGCGAAGAGCACGCCTCGTCAGACCGAGCTGCGCAAACGACTGAAACGCAAGTCCGGCGCGACGGTCGCGGAACTGCAGAAAACTTTCGGCTGGCAACCACATTCGGTCCGCGCTGCGATCTCTGGACTGCGCAAAGCGGGCGATACCATTGAGCGCGTTTCTTTCCCGAGGGGCAATGCCTACCGGCTGGTGCGCAGGCCAGCGGGGCAATGACCGGATGTCTGACAACATCATAAATGCACGTTGGGAAGAACTGGGTCAGATGGATCGTTCAAGCCTTCGGGTTGCCTGGGCGAAGGCTTTCAAGAATGCACCACCGCATTTTTTATCGATGGCCTTCATGCGAAAAGCGATAATC
>CAXMUJ010000107.1:0-4096 GCA_964196455.1 uncultured Myxococcota bacterium
CCGGCGGCATCGGCCTTCAGTTACAAGGGTCACTAAATACACTGGCGTGGCCACAAGTTTCTCTCATTCTGATCGTGATTTTGGCCGCTGTTTTGGTATCGGAATGGGTATCGGCCAAGGTTCGGGGCGCCATAATTTAAATATTTAGGAAGGCTTCGCGGCTTACGTGGCGTGCGGCAATGTTGCGAAAACCGTAACGCCGCATATAGAGACGTGCGGCAACGCTGCGTGCTCGCCAACCCGGACCGTGCCGCAAGCCCCCGCGGGCCGAACCGGACGAAGAGCACTAAAACGGTGCATTTCGGGTATCCTTAAAAGCGCCATATCACGTTTTGTTATGCTATACCTAATAAATATTCATTTTACTGATATGATCAATTCAGGTATTTCTAGGTCCTTCACAACGCGAATGCGTTACCCGACCAAAAGGAAAAACCCATGACTAGTATTCAATATGAACATCTCACACATGTAAAACCCGCCACAGCGGAGCCCTCAAAACTTGTTGCGGCGGTCGCGGCCGTGGCACTGTTTGTCTTTGTCAGTTTGCTTGGCGCCAACGTCGTGCCCGCGGCACCCGACTATCACGGCAACAGCGGATCAGTTGCTGTCTTAAAATAGACAACTGGCGACCCGGCACCACGTCGGGTCGTTCAGCCGCCCGAGAAATGTTGCAAGCTTCAACAAATTGCCGCAAGGGCGCACTTAGTCCGCAGTGCGGACCCCAAACTTCAAACAGTCTACTTTCCCTGAGCATTTCGTCGTAGGCCAGATCTGAGCTCTTTATGACCAATGCTGCGTCGCGTGCCAAATGTCAGCTTTCGAAAATCGTGTCACGACCAACCAACGCCTGTCTTTCGGCACACTCCGCTGAAACCTCTGCAGTAATGAGCTTGCTCAGCGCACGGATTATTCCTCTTATCGCAGTTGCTGTTACTTCCACTGTGTAAGTCCGTCGACGTGGCTGCCCTGGCACAGCGATCAATTGGTGGGCGTGATGCAAGCTGGCATACGAGGGCTCAATTCATACATCCGATGACGTAAACTCCGTGCCCACAAGTTCCTCCACCAATATCTAAAACTCCCAACGGTCCAATCGCTTTTTTACTTCCACAAATCGCCCTTGCGTAGGCTTCGTTTATGGGAGGGCCACCAAACTTAAGGCAAGTCTCGGTCTTGAACCGTCTGCTATTCCAATTCGAACGATCATCGTGGTTGTGGACGTCGCTGTTATTTCCCTCTGGATAACCGCGACCCTCTCCTTGATGCACATACCAAAGGTCAACCGTCGCGTTTTCCAAACGACTTGAACAGGACACTATTCGAGTCTCTAACGCGGTCTTTTGTCCATCAATGGTGGTTTTTTCCGTGATGCACGAATGCAGAACAGAACGCTGATCTTCCAGATCAACAGTTAAAGTATCAATCATTGAATTCTGATCATTGCTCTTTTCAACTTGCGCTGCGAACCGGGTTTCTAACATCGCGAAGCTAGAACTCAGTTGACTGTTGGCCTCCCGCACCTCCGACAAATCCTGCTGAGCGACTTCACATGTTTCGCTCAAGGTTTTCTCCAGATCGGCATTCAAACCTTGTTTCTTTGTCACTTCCGTTTCAAGTCGCAAAACATTCTGCTCAGCAACTTGGTATTTGCTTTGTTGTTCCTGAAACACCTCTGACGACATGGTCTTGCCCAGGAAACCCGGTGTCTGATAGCCGAGAAGAAAAACGCCGCCGACAATCCCGATCAGCCAAACCCAACTGCCAACGCTCAGATGTTTCAACAGCACCCCAAGCGGTAGATTTTCAATATCTATACCTTCCGGCGAATTATTTTTGGCCATGAAAATCTCCTTTCAAATAAGTTATCGTATACCAAATATCCCGACTCAATGCTTCTAAATTTCCAACGTCACAGTGCCATCAACTCGAAAGTCATGGAAATGCTCGCTCTAGTGGTAGGAACCACACACTGGACGAACGCCAATCAGCATAGCGCTCGTCTGCCTCGTTTCGGTGCGGTCATCGGTGTCACAAACCATTTTAGTTGCGCCAATCCGCGCCGCAATCGCAGGGAACGACAGCTACGTCCCGCACACCGGACACTCGCCTTGTGCTTATCATACTTCACACCTAACCCGGCATCGATCTCTTGGGTCACGAGACACCCTGACGGCGGCGCACTGGGTCACCATCCCCAATATCCCCCTTCTGTGCACTCACCAAACACTCTGGCGGTGAAGAGGTCAGGAGTTCGCCCCAGACTCCAGCAAATTTACCGGTGTTTTTGATATAATTTTAAAGGAGTTACGCGGTATCGGCAACTTCTGGCCGGACCGTTCCCGTTTGCAAAGGGTTGATGACTGTGGTCGGTCAGGATCTCTTTGGTCGGGGTGCCGAGCCCTAGCGCACTGCTGGGCCCAGACGACATCGCATCGGACAAAGCTGTAAGTCATTCGGGCGAGCAGCGACTTCACGCAGGGCAATTTTGTCCGTGCTATTTTGCACAGTTCCAAATCACCGAGTTTAGCCCTGCAAGGCGCGAAAGCCGGAAAAGTTCCGCGTCCAGTTTTTCAGCTCGTTTCACGGTGTAGGCCACGCCCGGTTCAGGCCAATAGTCGAGGACGTTCAGCGTACCCTTCGACCGGTCTGCCTTGGCCGCGAGCCTGCCGACAAACCGGCTGCCTTCCAGCAGCGGGAATACATAGTAGCCCCACCGACGTTTTTCTGCCGGGACAAACATCTCTACGGTATAATCGAAGCCAAACAGGCGTTTCAGACGGGTCCGGTCACGGATTGCCGGATCAAACGGATTCAGAATTCGCAGTCTGGTCGTCGGAGCAATGCAATTTTCAAGGCGCGTCTCGATATCCCGACAGGCCATGGCCTTGGTCCAGCTACCATCAGCCGCCTGCACTTCGACAGGGATTAGTGTTTTGGCTTCGCGTTTCGCCCAAGCAGAGACTTCACTGACGTCAGTTGCATCCCAGAATTTCCGGATCTCGCCAAGCGTTCCAAAGCCAAGTCGATCAAGGGCAGCCTGGCATAGCCAGTCGATCTGGGCGAGATCATCGACGTTTTGCGCAAGCAGATTGGCGGGAAAGACCCTTTCAGCAAGGTCATAAAATTTTGTAAAGCCTTCCCGATGACAGGTGGCAAGTTCGCCAGAATACCACATGTAATCCAGCGCCATCTTGTGCGGTGGCCGCCGCCACATTTCCCGTGGCCCCTCGATCTTGGTGTCAAAGGCATGGGTAGACAGGGGCCCCTCGTCGGCGATACGACGTTTGATGTCCGCTCGCAGTTTGGCGTCCGGCTTGCCCCCATACCACGAAGCGCGCTCTACCTTTTCCTGCATCCGTCGGAACTGCCGTTGCCACATTGGCAAGAATTCCATGGGCAGAACCGAGGCATCATGGGTGTAATGCTCGAACACCAGCCGGTCTTTGGCCAGCAACTTGTCCAGGATGGGTTCTCGATAATTCTGGTTTCGGCTCCACAAGATATGATGATGGGCGCGCGCCACCACCTGTATTGTATCCAGCTGCACAAATCCCAAGCTGCGGATCAGCGAGATCGGGTCGAGCCGCCCTGTTGGCGTGTTGGCCAAGCCGTGGGCCGCAAGCCAGAGGTTTCTGGCATCGCGATTTGAAATCCTCAAGGCTGTCACAGGCGCTCCAATTCAATGCGGCATAGCGCAAGGGATAAAGCCAGAAACGCAGGCGATCAACCGGTAATACGCGTCAAAACAATTCGCAACGCGCCCGTGAACCATGGCGGTGCCCCAGAGCGCTATTCCGTTTTTTGTGTGCGGCGTTGGTCGGTCGGGCCCACCGGACCAAGCCGATGAACTTTTTTCAAAACTCTGTTCCGGGCATCCCAAAGGGCAATGCTCTGGGCGCTCGGCCCGAGCATCTCAGGGTTGTCGACACCGGGCGAACTTCCGGAAAAATCGCCCATGTTGAACGGCTTGGTGGTGACACCAATGTTCTGGTGACGACAAACGAGGGCGAAAAGCTTACCGTTCGCCTGTTTGGACAACACCCGGCAAAAGTCGATGATCTGGTGCAACTTGACTATAATGACAGCGACGCGT
>CAXMUJ010000108.1:0-7429 GCA_964196455.1 uncultured Myxococcota bacterium
GGCATTGGCGATCTTGGACAGATCGGCCACCGAAGTGCCGCCGAATTTCATGACTACAAGGGACATCAGGTGTTTTCCGTCTCGTATTTAAGTGGGTGCGTCTTACGCGGGAAATGGCATGGGGGCAAGGGAAAGGGACGCGACAGGTTGGCGTATTTGGGTGTTCGGGAAATGTTGTGGATGTTTTGGGGTCGGGGGTCTTGGAGTGGTTGCAGCGGTTGCTGCAATGGGTGCTTGCAGTGAACTGGGTTTGCCAGTTCCGGAAACTTCTATCCTGATGGACCAAAGGCCGACCATGCGTTAACATTCACACTAGGCTAGTTATGAGGGCTAATCAGATCCATGAGTATAAATATATCACAATAGTTAAAACCGTAGCGATTTGAAAATGTTAAAAAAAATATGGCAGAGCAGGCTTTTGGGATGTGTGGTTTTTCTTCTGCCACTTTGGCTTGCATTACTTTTTGGTCATGATGATGATCTTACCGCTTCAAATTTCGTGATGTTACTCATGCTTTCAGCTTTTGTTTTGGTATACAGTTTTCGGAGTTGGTTGAAAAATAGGAAGTAGAGTATCACAATCAATCCTAGGTGGAATTATGTTCATCCTTCTCCTTTGAATTGGCCCACTCGTACCGTTAAGATACGGAGGATCAAATAGGGGAGACAAGCGGCACAGTCGTAACTTATTCCAAAATCAATCGGTGTCAGAAAATACAACAATGAAAACACGATGAAAGAACCTAAAGCCTCCAAGTTGGCAGAATCTACTCCAGAAAATCAAAGCGGTTGGATGTGTTCTTGGATGAAGCATCGACAAGAAATTGGGCCTTGGATTCTCTCGGTCCTTTTTTACTTTGCATTCTTGATTGATGCGGAACCGTCAAAACCCAAAAGCATAATACTGGCAATGATATTTATTCTTCCGCCGTTGGTGGTAGGGAGGATGATTTGGACTGTGCTCACATACATTGAACCAAAAGAAGATAGCGACGACAACATTTCAAATAACGATAGAGAATAGTGGACGATCAAGAAGAATATAAGGGGCACCCCCTCACATCAATTCGTGCGTTTGTTGCCCCACGGCAGCGGCAGGACCGGTACGCCGTCCTCGATCAGGGCTTTGGCATCTTCGGGCTTGGCCTGTCCGATAATCGAGCGTTCGGGTTTGGTGCCGTCGTGGATGGCGCGGGCCTCTGATGCGAAATCCTCGCCGACGTCATCGCTGTTGCTCTCGATTTGTTTGCGCATCTCGGCCAGCGCCTGTTCGGCGGGCGAGGCTGGTAAAGACAGCGGGCCGTGCCGGCCTTCGGGCTGCGGTGTTACTTTGGAGCGAGATGCCGTGACGCGTGGCGCCATGATCGCCTTTTCGACGCCCAAGGCGCCGCAAACAGCGCAGGTCACCATTTTAGCGGCCAATAGTTTGTCGAAAGCGGCCGCCGACTGGAACCAGCTGTCAAACGAGTGATTGCTTTCGCATTTGAGCGTGTATTTGATCATGCTCTATAAATAAGCAGACTTTGTGAAAAATCTACTTATCTCTTGAGGAAGTGAAAGTTTGTTAGCGTGCCCGACGATCACGTCGTGCCGACATTGGTTGGAATGCAACCGCATTATGGGCCTCGCAATAGGGTTTGCCGATTTCGGTGCCCAACCCGCAGAACCAGAAATGCTCGGTCGCGGGATCGCCCACCGGCCATTTGCAGGTGCGCTCTGTCAATTCCATCAGCTTGAGCTTTTTGGACTTCTTTTCCACGGATTTTACATTCGCCATAGCTTCGGCGCTGATCTCGGAGTTCGATGGCTGTGGCGGCAGCGGTTGACCGGCGGTGATGATCGGTTTGCGCGGCGGGATGTTCACAGCCTTGTTGGCGGCAATGACGATCTTGGTTGTCGGTATTTTGGACGCTGCCGACGGCGGGCGCGCGCCAGAAGCCGTGTTCAATTCCGGCTTTGGCCTGACCTCTTTTTCCTTGGCGGCGATTTTGTCTTTTGCTTTGGCCGGGGTTGCGCGGTTGGACAGGCCTAAACGATGAACCTTGCCGATCACGGCATTGCGGGTAACACCGCCCAGTTCCTTGGCAATCTGGCTTGCGGATTTGCCTTCGCCCCATAGGGTTTTCAGCAGCTCTACGCGGTCATCGGTCCAGGACATATTCAACACTCCACATCGGTATCCGGCTTTTGCGCCACTCACTCGGGTCAATAAGGCGGGAAAATTTCGTCATCCCTATTGTAGCGCATGTCGTGCCAGTGGCAAGTCGATCCGTCTACTTTTCGCTATTGGGTGCTTGAAATACCGCGGTTTGCCGGCTTGGATGCGCCCGGCCTGCCACCTCGAACCGCCAGAACGACTGCTGCTCCGACAATTATGACAGTGCCCAGGATGCTGATTGCATCCGGCCAGACATCGAAAATGACCAGATCATACCCCGCAGCAAAGACCAGAGTGGTGTAGAAAAACGGCGCGGCAAAGCTGGCATCGGCATTGCGCATGCACTGGATGAACAGGGTTTGGGCGCTGACCATTATCAGGCCGATGGCCACCAGCAGTCCCCACTGTATAGGGGACGGGGGCATCCAGAAAAAATACGCGGCCACGCAGGACAGCACAACGCCAATCGTGTTGTTGACCAGCAGAATTTGAAAGGGCGCCTCTGTCGACGATAGCCTTTTGACCAGGATCAGCTCGAACCCCAGCAGAACGGCCGCAGCAAGTGCCAGCAAGGCGGCTGGTTGAAAGGCGGATGTTCCGGGACGCAGCAGGATGAGCGCACCGACCAGACTGCCCAGTGCCGCAAGCCAACGCACCGGCCCGACATGTTCTTTGAGCAGAACATAGGCGAAAATCATTGCAAACACCGGGTTGAGAAAGCTGATAGCGGTGGCATCTGACAGCGGCATGCGCGCGGCGGCGGCAAACATAAAGCTGACACCGGCCCAGCCAAAAACAGACCGTGCGATGTGCAACTTAAGATTGGCCTGGCGTAGGCGCGGGCGGGCGACGGCAGCTATAGACGACAGAGCGACAAGCGCAAAAATATAGCGTCCGGCGCTGACTTGTAGCGCGTGGAGCGGTGTCCCGAATGTGTCTGTTCCCAAAGCTTTGGCAATCAAGGTAGTTGCCGCAACCAATGCGCTGACAAAAATCATCAGACCGGCGACCTGGACTTGGGAATAGGATTTTGAGTGGAGCATGCCGGGCTTTCTGTTTAAAGCATCAGCCCGCCGAACGGTTCAACTGTCAAGCGGGAATTGACTTGGCCTGTGCAATGCGTCAAACACCGCGTTCACTTTATTTAAGGAGTATGAACCGTGATCCCTTCTGTGTTGCCGACCTATAATCGTGCACCGCTGTCTTTCGTCCAGGGCGAAGGCAGCTGGCTGGTGGATGACACCGGCCGACGATTTCTGGATCTGGGTGCAGGTATTGCGGTGAATATTCTGGGACATGCCAATCCTGTCTTGGTGTCGGCACTGACCGAACAAGCAGGCAAGTTGTGGCATACATCCAACCTGTACAGGATACCCAATCAGGAAGAGCTGGCCGCCAAGTTGGTGGATGCGACCTTTGCCGATACGGTGTTTTTCACCAATTCAGGCACCGAGGCTGTGGAATGCGCAATCAAGATGGCGCGCAAGTACCACTATGACAAAGGTGACGTCGACAAGGTTGAAATCGTGAGCTTTGAGGGCTGTTTTCACGGCCGGTCCACGGGTGCAATCGCGACTTCCGGCAGCGAGAAAATGACCAAGGGATTTGGGCCGTTGATGGGTGGCGTTGTCACCGTTGCGCTGGACGATGCGCAGGCGCTGCGCGCTGTGGTGTCAGACAAAACTGCCGCCATAATCGTCGAACCTATTCAGGGCGAGGGTGGCATTACTGTTGTGCCAAATGAAGCGCTGCGGGCGATGCGCACGCTGTGCGACGAGGTTGGAGCCCTGCTGATATTTGATGAAATCCAGTGCGGTATGGGCCGGTCCGGGACATTGTTCGCGCATGAGCTGACGGGTGTTCAACCCGATATCATGGCTGTGGCCAAAGGCATCGGCGGTGGTTTTCCACTGGGGGCCTGTCTGGCGACCGAAGACGCGGCAAGCGGCATGGTGGCAGGAACACACGGATCGACCTATGGCGGCAACCCTCTGGCTTGTGCTGTGGGATCTGCGGTTATGGATGTGGTGACCGATGGCGGGTTTCTGGAAAATGTCGGCGTCTTGTCCAGCCAATTTGTTCAGGGGTTGAACCAGTTGATCGACAGCCATCCGCGGGTCTTTGCGGCCGTACGTGGCAAAGGTTTGATGCTGGGGTTGGTCTGTGTCGTTGTGAACACGGATGTTGTTGCAGCCAGCTATGATGCTGACGTGTTGGTTGTCCCGGCGGCGGGTAATGTTGTCCGTATTTTACCGGCTCTAAATATCACTCAAGAAGACGTGGCCGAAGCCATCCAGCGTTTGGGTGCCGCTGCAACCGCAATAGAGGCAAACCTATGACCCATTTTCTCGATATTCACAAAACCGAAACCGCAGAATTACGCGGTATTCTGGATCAGGCCCACACGATGAAAGCGGCCCGCGTCGGCCGCCCAAAAGGGTCGCTGGACGACGAAACGCCCCTAGACGGTTTGATGGTGGCACTGATCTTTGAAAAACCCAGCACGCGTACACGGGTGTCGTTTGATCTGGGGGTTCGTCAAATGGGTGGCCAGACCATGGTTCTGGGCGGCAAGGAAATGCAGTTGGGTCATGGCGAAAGCATTGCAGACACGGCGCGCGTCTTGTCGCGCTATGTCGATATGATCATGATCCGGACCTTTGACGAGAGTGTTCTGTTGGAGCTGGCCGAGTATGCCTCGGTGCCAGTGATCAACGGGTTGACCGACCGCAGCCATCCTTGTCAGATCATGGCCGACATACAGACTTTTGAGGAAAAACGCGGATCAATCAAGGGCAAGAAAGTTGTCTGGCTGGGGGACGGCAACAACGTCTGTGCCAGTTTTCTGCACGCGGCTGGTCAATTTGGGTTTGACCTGACCTTCGCTGGCCCCAAAAAGCTTGATCCTGAAGACGAGTTTGTCGGCTATGCCCGAAAACGCGGCTCCGACGTGGTGATTGAGCGTGATGCCGCCAAAGCCGTTGCCGGCGCTGATCTGATTGTTACAGACACATGGGTTTCGATGCATGATGCGGCCTCGGCACGCGAGCGGCGCCACAACTTGTTGCGGCCCTATCAGGTCAATGCGGAATTGATGGCCGGGGCCAAAGAGGACGCATTGTTTATGCACTGTTTGCCTGCACACAGAGAAGAAGAGGCAACGTCAGAGGTCATGGACGGGCCGAATTCTGTCGTTTTTGACGAAGCCGAAAACCGGCTGCATGCGCAAAAGGCCGTCATGCGTTGGTGCTTGGGCAAATAGCGGCCTGACAAAGTCGTAACGATGACCAAAGCCGCGGTGTCCGAGGTAGTGTCCGAGGTGGTGCCTACGGCTTTGGTGTGTTCAGGGACCCAGTACCTCCGGTACTTACGGGGGGACACTCTGTGACCGGTAGCAGTCGCCGGTCCGGCAATTTCAGAGAACAAAGGCGGCACCGGTTGCGGGGTTGACTTTTGTGCGCCCGTGTATAACATATATGTTATGGAACAATTAGGTTATAGAACCGCGCCCCCCAATCTGGATGCAATTTTTTCAGCTCTTGGCGATCCCACGCGCCGTGCGATCCTGGCGCGTCTGACCCAGGGGCAGGCTTCGGTCACCGAACTGGCCGCGCCGTTCGAGATAAGCCAGCCTGCGGTCTCGCGCCATTTGAAGGTGCTGGAGCAGGCAGGGTTGGTCGTCCGGGATATTGACGAGCAACGCAGGCCGGCGCGGTTGCGGGCCGACAATTTAGCGGTAGCGGTTGATTGGCTGGCCGAATTTCGCGCATTTTGGGGCGCGAGCTTTGATCAACTGGACACGCTGCTTGCCGAAATGAACACATTACATGCAAAGGATCAGGACCATGAATGATTTACCCGAGTATCAACTGGATCGATTGTTCAAGGCGCCTCGTGCCTTGGTATGGCAGGCCTGGACCGAGCCTGGGTTGTTGGCGCGGTGGTACGGGCCGAACATCGAAACCGTCATTCACAAGTTCGAATTGAAGCCCGGCGGTGTCTGGCTTAACGAAATGAAATGGGGCGACAACTCCAACTATCAAAAAGTCGAGTTTCTGGATGTGAGCGCGCCGGACCGTCTGGTCTGGAACCATTGCTCGACGGATGCCGACTGGAACATCGCCGCCAGCCCGATGATGCCTGACTGGCCACGGGTTTTGCGCACAACGGTCACTTTCACCGATCAGGGAGCGCAGACCAATGTACGTTTGCATCAAGTGCCCGTTGACGCCAGCGCCGCGGAAATCGCCTGTTTTACCAAGATGAAAGACGGCATGTCCAAAGGCTGGGGCAGCGGTTATGCAATTATCGACGAGGTTTTGGCAGAGTTACAGGAGGCGTAAAGCCCGGTATTTTGCCGGTACAGACGCGGCTGTGGTTGGCGGCACGGCAATGACTGTTTCAGCCGCGCCGCCAATGCGGGTTGCTACGTCGACAACCGGTTACTTGATTTCGGCCATCGCTTTCATACCTGACTCGTAATGCCCTGGAATTTCGCAGGTAATCTCAACCGGTCCATCCGTGGTTTGCACCGGAACAAAGAACCATTCGACGGTTTTGCCTGGCCCGACCTCGACTTCGCGGATCAACCCTTTGATTTCGGCAACCAGATTGCCATCGGCATCGCCAATCTCGACTTTGCGGGTAAAGATACGCTCACCCATTTCATTCAAGGCCAACTCGTGCTTGATCTCGTCTACATTTGTCATCACCAGTTTATAGGCTTGGCCGGTGACAAAGTTGTAGTGATCGGGCTTGAGGTACATTCCGTTGTCATTGGAGCCCATTTCCATTGGAACAGTGATTACATTTGCGCGGCTGAGATCACCTTCGGCCTGCGCTGCACAGGTGGCCGCAACCGTGGCGGCGAACAGTGTGGGTAGGATATATTTCATTTTGTATTCCCCTTGCTATAAGCGTTGAAAGAATATTCAGCCATTTGAGAAGCCGGCGCAGTGTTCTGCGCGGCCTCAACCTATAGCGTGATGACGCGGGCTGCCTTGATGTGAATCAATAAAAGCGATTTGTGGACCTGCCCGACAGGCACAGTCGTCGTGGCCGTTATCTGCGGTTTCGGCGCACCACGGGAATTGTCGTGGTGCGGGTATCAAAGGTTGGCGCATGCGGGGGATGATACAGGCTGCGCAGCCAAAATGCTGTGCCGCCAAGCCGAAGCCAGACCGGCAGCACAACAATGACGCCTGCAGCAAAGCCGCCAACATGGGCCCAATAGGCAACGCCGCTGTCGGTTCCAACCGTGGCAAAGCCGTT
>CAXMUJ010000109.1:0-6555 GCA_964196455.1 uncultured Myxococcota bacterium
CCAAAGCAATAAAGGCTGTGCGTTCACGCGCGAACATCTCTTGCTCGGTAACCTCGATCGGGTCGTCGCCCTGTGTGTTCACAACAATTGTCGCGATCTCCATGGCAACGGTTTTGTCATGTGGAAAGAACAGACCGTCTGCGATCCCCTTGTCCATAAAGGCGCTCATTTGATCTAGCAGGCCCCGACCGGGCAAGGTGAACGTCGGAATGGCGGGCGGGCGGTATCCGTCGCGCATATCCGCAATGGCGCGTACAGCGGTCGTAATCAGCTTGTCGCGGTTCATGACAACCTCGTCGCGGTCCAACAGGGCATATTGCAGCCGCGCACTGGTCTGGGGACTGGTGCCGGTTTGACCGTAGCCGATTTGCTTCCAGGTATACCAGGCAGCCTTGGACCAATCACCGGTGGCATTGTACCATCGCAAAAAGGTCTCTTTGACACCGCCACCGCCTGGCACCACGCCGACACCGGCCTCGACCAGCCCCAGAACGGTGTTGGCATGAAGCACCAGTTTGCTGCAATGCGCCAACACCTCGTAGCCGCCGCCGATCGCAAGTCCAGACGGCGCACCGATGACCGGCACATGACAGTATTTCAGCGCGGCCACAGCCGCTTGGAAATCCGCCAGAAACGCATTGATACCGTGCCAGTCTTTGGCCTCGATCATGGTGCGAAACGCGTTAAGGTCTACGCCCGCAGAATAATGTTGCGCGTCATTGTGGATGATCACGCCGCGCCCGGGATCGAGAGCCGCACGAACAACCATTTCCATCGAGGCCTGCGTCAGCGCATTTGCCTTGGAGTGAAATTCGACCAGACGCAAATCACCGTCCAGCTCAAACAAACTGGCGGCCTCGTTCTGCGCGATGGGGGTCAATGTGCGGCGGAACATATGGAACCGAACCGTGTTTTCGGGCAGCGAAACCGCATGAAGAGCTGTGCCATGCCCGTCAAAATGCCGGACCAGCAGGGTGTGATCTTGCACGGAATAAAACGGTGCCGCCGCGCCATCTTGCAGCGCCGCAGGCACGGCCAGACCCTGTTCACGGATCAGTCCGGCAACACAGTCAGCCCCCAAGGCGTCGATCATTTCGAACGGGCCGCGCACCCAGTTGAAGCCCAGCTTCATCGCGTCGTCGATATTTTGGGGCGACTGGGTTACCTCGGGGAGTAGTTGCGCCGCATAGCCCAGAACCCGTGCCAGAAATGCGCGGCAAAAACGCGCCTGCGGGTCGTCGCCTTTGATCAAATCGGGCAGGGGGTCGACATTGGCGGCCTGTTGTTGGGCCGCGCGTTGTGCGCGTGCGGGAATTTCGCTGATACGGGGGCGGGGCGTAGCGCTGTGCAAGTCAATGGCCAGTTCGGCACCATCCGCGCCGGTCCGGTAGAAGCCACCCTTGCCTTTGTCACCGGTGAAACCGTTGGCAATCATCGATGTAATCAGCGGATGCACCGGGTTCTGAGCTGCCCCGACAGCGTGGAAGGCATCGCCTTGCGGCAGGATTGTGCCCAGTGAATTCACCACATCGGACATCAGGTCGACACCAATCAAATCATACAGACCGAACACGCCGGTTTTCGGAATGCCCATGGGCCGTCCCATAAGCGCGTCAGCTTGCTCGACCAACAGCCCCTGACGAAAGGCTTCGTCCATTCCGACCTGAAGCGCAAACACACCGACGCGATTGCCCAGAAATCCCGGCGTATCGTTGCAAATCACCACGCCCTTGCCCAGAAACCGGTCGTTAAAGTCCGCCAGAATGTCAATTATTGCGGCATCAGTATCCACGCCGCGCACCAGCTCCAACAGCCGCATATACCGCACCGGATTGAAATAGTGGGTGATTGCAAATCGTTTGCGGAAACTTTCCGGCATGTCCTCGACCAACAGGCGGATCGGTATGGTCGATGTGTTCGAGCTGACGATACAATCAGGTCCAATCGTGTCATTCAATCGCTGATACAGCGCCTTTTTGATCGGCAGGCGCTCTACGACAGCTTCGATAATCCAGTCGCAATCGGCCAGTTTGTCAAAGTCGTCTCGGATATTTCCGGTTTCGATCAACGCGGCACGGGATTTGTGCATCAGAGCCGGTGGATCGGATTTCAGCAGACGCTGCACGGCGGCATCGGTAACCGCATTTGGCGCGTCGTCGCCCGGCAGATCCAGCAACAGGACCTTGTGACCAGCGTTGGCGATTTGACCCGCGATGCCGCCGCCCATTGTTCCGGCACCGATAACGGCAATTTTGCGGAAAATGTTGGTGTTTGTCATAGGGAATTCTTTACCTTGTCAGGAAGTCGCGCAGCGCTGTAGTAACTTCAAATGGCCGTTCGGATGGCAACATATGGGCGGCTCCGGCAATTTCGGTGCAGGTGGCATTTGGCAGGGTCGATGCCAGTTTGCGCCCCTGTTTTACCGGCGTCATTTTATCTTTACCCGCCAAGACGACCAAGGCAGGGCAGGTGACAGAAGCCGCAGCAATTGCGCCATCGTGATAGGTCGCACAGGCTGTCAATCCTGCCAACAAGGCGCCGGTCCGGTTGTTGGCCATCATTTGGTGGCCGAATTCCAAATGGCTGGTTCCGGGCAGAGTGTGGTCATAAAATTGCCCGTCGACCCCATGGCCCCAGCCGGTCATAGCAGCGATCGCTGCTGGTTCATCATCGCGTGCCAAACCCAACAGCGCATCATTTACCGGGATCGCCAGTGCGCTGGAAATAATCGCCAGCTTTTTAACCCGCCGGGGATGGCGACGGGCCAATTCCAACACCGTAAGCCCGCCTTGTGAATGGCCGACACAGGTTACCGCCTTGACACCTGTTGCGTCCAGTACGGCACCATACCAGTCGGCCATATCCTCGATCCGGTTCAGTGGATCACCCGCAGACAGGCCATGCGCAGGCATATCAGGGTTCAGAACCTGCCAGCCCCGATTGGCCAGAAACCGTGCTTGCAGCATGAATGTCAGATGGCTTTGGCCGCTGCCATGGGCAAACAGGATCACATCGCCCTGAAGGTCGAAATCTCGCCCGCCGGTCGAGATAAAGACCTCGGCTCCGTTAACTTCGATCCTCATGACGGTGTCTCTGCTGCCCGCGCCGCCACGCGCAATGCGGCATCGAAATCGGCTGTAATATCCTCGATATCCTCTAGCCCCACAGAAATACGAACCATGTCGTCGGTCAGGCCTGCTCCTTTCATCGCGTCGGGTGTCAGATGCGAGTGCGTGGTGCTGCCGGGATGAATAACCAGGGTTTTAGCATCCCCGACATTTGCCAGATGCGAGGCAACCTTGACCGACTCGATAAAGCCACGACCGGCGTTGCGCCCGCCCTTCACACCACAGGCAATGATGGAACCGGCCCCCTTGGGTAACAAACGCTTTGCAACCTCGTGGTCGGGGTGATCGGGCAGATCTGGATGTTTAACCCACGCAATTTGCGGATGGTTTGACAGGAATTCCAACATTTTTGCGGTGTTTGCCATGTGCCGTTCCATCCGCAGACCCAGCGTTTCAATACCTTGGATCAGGTGAAACGCATTGGTGGGCGACAGGCAGGGTCCGACATTGTACATGCCCTCGGACCTGACGCGTACGGTAAAGGCTGCAGGCCCGAACTCTTCCCACAGGTTTACGTTTTGAAAGGCATAGTGCGGTGTTGTCAGGGTTGGGAACTTGTCATTTTGGCCCCAATTAAAATTGCCGCCGTCGATGATAGCCCCGCCTAGGGCGATACCGTGGCCGCCAATCCATTTGGTCAGTGAATGAATGACAATATTTGCGCCATGTTCCAATGGTTTGAGCAACCACGGCGTGTTGAACGTGGCGTCAATAACCAGAGGAATTCCAGCCGCTGCTGTAATGGCGCCCACGGCCGGCACATCCATCAGGTCCATGCCCGGATTGCCAATCACTTCGCCAAAAACCATTTTGGTGTTGGGTCTGATCGCTTGTTTGATCGCGGCGGGATCATTTGGCGCCACAAAGGTTGTTTCAATGCCAAACCTGCTGAGCGTGTGTTCAAACAGGTTGATGTTTGCGCCGTACATCTGGGACGACGACACAATATGGTCACCGGCTGAACACAGGGCCAGAACCGTCAGGAACAGCGCCGCCATTCCCGACGAGACCGCAACACAGGATGCGCCACCCTCCAAGGCTGCCAGACGCTGTTCCAGCACAGCGACGGTCGGGTTGGTCAGGCGCGAATAGATGTGGCCACCGACCTCCATATTGAACAGGGCCGAGGCGTGTTCAGTGCTTTGGAATACATAAGAGGTCGTCTGGTGGATCGGCACCGCGCGGGACCCGTGGCGTGCATCTGGAGTGTGGCCTGCATGCAGGCTCAGTGTATTAAATTTGAAATCGTCGGCCATGTTACCTCCCGGTTCAAGTACCCTAAACGCCACGTTGAACGAGCGCGAGATTTGTGCGCTCGGATGCGCCAAGTCAATTCTAAATATGTTGACGTTAGGTCAGTTTTGACTTTTCGACAAACCTGCCATCTAGAATTCGCGTCTGCATGGCGAAATTGATGCAGGATTTACGCTTCGGGAGGGCGCATGACCAACGCAATGGTATTTCCAAACAGGCGCTTGCGCCCCACGCCCTATTCCAACCGGTTGGATCAAGCGGGCGTGACCTATTATACTGTCTACAACCATATGCTGCTGCCGACGATTATTCAATCGATGGAAGAGGATTACCGTCACCTGAAACAATACGCCCAGATTTGGGACGTGTCCGCAGAACGTCAGGTTGAAATCGTCGGGCCTGATGCGCGCAAACTCGCAACGCGGATCAGTGCGCGCGACCTGTCTGGCGCGGTTCCGGGGCGTTGCTATTATGCGCCAATAACCGACGGTCAGGGCGGCATGATCAATGATCCCATCGCGTTGTGTCTGGCCGAAGACCGGTTCTGGTTTTCGACTGCAGACAGCGATCTGGGCCTGTGGATATCCGGGATTGCCCATGGGCTGGACCTGAACGTGCAGGTGTTCGAGCCCGACGTGTCACCCTTGGCAATTCAAGGACCGATGGCCGAGGATTTGATGGCCGACGTTTTCGGCCCCCAAATCCGCGACGTCAAATTTTTCCGGTTCGCGCGGTTCGAGTTTTCGGGTCGTCAATTGGTGATTGCGCGGTCTGGCTGGTCCAAACAAGGCGGGTTCGAGATTTATCTGGACGACGGCACATTAGGCGAGGCCTTGTGGGATTTAATCGCTGAAAAAGGTGCTGACTATAACCTGCGACCCGGGTGTCCGAACCTGATCGAGAGGGTCGAGGGGGGCTTTTGTCCTATGGCAATGACATGACGCGATCTGAAACCCCGTTGGAGGTTGGTCTGGATCGCTATTGCCAGCTGGATACTGGCCACAAATTTATCGGCCGGGACGCGTTGCTGCGTCAACGTGATCAAGGCATCACGCGGAAAATTGTAGGTGTAAAAGTCCAAGGCTCGGACCTGTCGCCGGTTATGCATCCGGTCCGCTACGATATGCTGAGCCGGTCTGTTGGCATGGTAACCTCGTCGGTCTATTCCCCGGATGTCGGTGACAATATCGGCTTTGCCATGGTTGATATCGAAGAGGCGGCAACAGGGACGGTTACAAGTGTTTCCACCGCCGAAGGCCGCCGGGACGCTTTGGTCTGCGATTTGCCGTTTCTGTAGGTCTAGGTTGACTGTGCGGTGCTGGCGCAAAAACGGCGGCTCTAACGTTGCATAATTAGTCAGATTATTTGGTATCTTGGCGCCGGTTTGAACTTGGCCGGTCAGGCCGGAGCTAATAGTGCGGTGGCGGCTGATCGCCAAATGTATGTGCACCCGTTCCGGCAGCTTCTTGGTCGCGGGCGCGGTCCGCCAAGTGCCGCATCCGGACTTCCAACTGATCAAGACGTTTGGCTTGCTCGGCCACCACGTCTGACAGGTCTTCGGAGTTGCGTGTCAGGTGGGCGATCTGGATTTCCAGCTCTTCGATGCGGGTCTGGTCCGGGGTCGGGTTTGTCATAGGGTCCTCTTTCGCTTGGGCCGAGCCATCGCATATTCACGGCCCATGCTAAAGAGTTGATTTTGATGCGGCCAGCGGGCCTGTGTCGCTTGCTCACAGGTTTTGGATGGGTTAGATGGATCACAAACGGCCCGCCCGTGCGAAAAGGATGCCCCAATTATGGCAAAAGACAAGAAGAAAAAGGTTCAGCGGCCCAAGGCGGTCACGCCCAAAGGCTTCCGCGATTATTTCGGATCAGAAGTGTCTGAGCGTGCCGAGATGTTGCGCGGGATTACGGATGTCTACCATCGTTACGGCTTTGATCCTTTGGAAAGTTCGGCCGTTGAAACGGTTGATGCACTGGGAAAATTCCTGCCCGATGTCGATCGCCCGAATGAGGGTGTTTTTGCCTGGCAAGAAGACGACGACGCGGATTGGTTGGCGTTGCGCTATGATCTGACGGCGCCGTTGGCGCGGGTCTATGCGCAATACCGCAATGATTTGCCGTCGCCCTATCGTCGATATGCAATGGGGCCGGTTTGGCGCAACGAAAAGCCGGG
>CAXMUJ010000110.1:0-3558 GCA_964196455.1 uncultured Myxococcota bacterium
TCTTGATCGGTGTTTCCGTTCTGATCATCGGTATATCGCGAGGGGCCTTGTTCGGCTTTCCTTTGTCGCCGAACTCGACCCTACCGGACACCCTGTTTATGGTGTGCGGCGCGGTGATGGGTGCGGCCGGTGGCGTGCTACAGGCGGCATCGCGGTCAATGATGGTGCGCCAAGCCGACCCGGACCGCATGACCGAGGCGTTTGGACTATACGCATTGTCCGGTCGCGCGACGTCCTTTCTGGCTCCGTTTGCCATCGCGGTTGTCACACAGGCCACCGGAAATCAGCGGCTGGGCCTGTTGCCAATTATCATCTTGTTTCTAATCGCGCTGGGTATGTTAACATGGGTCAAGCCAATGAATGACGAAGGATAAGGTTCACATGCACAGAGTTCGGCTGGGTATCACACTATGTCTTTTTACACTGGGTCAGATGTCGCCGCTACACGCAGAGGTAAAGGCAAACCAGCTGTTTGGCGCCAAAAGCAAAGCCTCGCATCAATCCGCTGCCGCCTTAGGCACCTATGCCAAGGGATGTTTGGCCGGCGGCGAACATTTGGCGGAAACCGGCCCCACCTGGCAAGCCATGCGCCTGTCACGCAATCGCAACTGGGGTCATCCGGCCACGATCGACTTCATCAAGAAATACAGCCGTAAAGTTGCAAAACAGCCTGGCTGGAAAGGCCTGTATATCGGCGATATTTCACAGCCCCGCGGCGGTCCAATGACGTCCAGCCACCAGTCCCATCAATTGGGTCTCGACATCGACATTTGGATGATGCCGCCAAAATCGCTAAAACTGACGCGTGGCGACCGCGAGAACCTGTCATCGGTTTCTGTCCGCTCCGGCGATCAACGCGCCGTCAGCAAGCACTGGACAAAAACCCATATGGAGGTCATCAAACTGGCCGCCAAGGATCCGGCCGTAGACCGGATTTTCATCACCGCACCAGCCAAGGTCTGGATGTGCGAAAATGCGCGCGGCAATACCAAATGGCTTCAGAAAGTGCGGCCTTTGTGGGGGCATCACTTTCATTTCCATGTGCGCTTGAAATGCCCCGCCGGATCGGCGGGCTGCACGCCGCAAACGCCCGGCGTGGCCGATCTGTCCAAGGGCGGCAATGGCTGTGATAGTACGTTAAAATGGTGGGTGACCGATGCTTTGAAACCAGCGCCGCCAGCTGATCCGAACGCGCCAAAACGGCCTCGGAAAAGGGGGGCGCGCGACTATTTAATGGCCGATCTGCCCAGCCAGTGTACCCGCGTGCTAAAATCAAAATGATCCGTGTGTTGTTGTGCCTGTTCTGGCTTGGCGCACCCGCCGCGGCAGACAGGCTGGACCTGCTCAGTGGTACGCGCTGGTCGGTTTTTAACCGCCAGTTCGGCGGCCTGTCTGGTCTGCATATTTCACCGAACGGAACCAAGGTTTTGGCGATTACGGACCGTGGCCTGTTTGTGCGCGCCGCTTTGAAACGCAAAGACGGGCAGATCACCGCAATCATGGGCACAACTCTTACGCCGATCAAACAGATCAACGGTGCGCCGGTAGCGGGCCGAAACAGCGACGCCGAAGGTTTGGCAATTGGCCCAAAGGGTCTGATTTATGTCTCGTTTGAAGGGTTTCACCGCATCCGCACATATCAAAGCCCCGACAGCAAGGCTGGCAATATTCGCGGCCCGTCAGGATTTCGGTTTTTGCAAAAAAATTCCGGATTGGAAGCCTTGGCGATGGCTGCCGACAATGTGCTGTATGCCATTCCGGAACGATCTGGCAAGCTTGAGCGGCCCTTTCCTGTTTTCCGGCTGAAAAGCGGACGCTGGGATAAGGATTTATCCATTCCACGCAGCAAAGAGTATTTACCAACCGATGCGGCCTTTGGCCCGGATGGCAAATTTTATCTGTTGGAACGTGATCTGGCCGGTGTCTTCGGTTTTCGGACCCGTATTCGTCAGTTCAGCCTTGGACCAAACGGGTTTTCCGACGAAGATATACTGTTGGAGTCACGCGCTGGAACCTACGACAATCTGGAAGGAATAAGCCTGTGGCGCGACCCGGGCGGTGGCATCCGGATCGCGTTGGTGTCTGACAATAATTTCTTTCCGTTCCAGAAAACCCAGATTGTAGAGTTCCTGCTGGTGGACGACTAGGTGTCAGCGCTGTCTGCCTTTGCTTTCTCGGCCGCATCCCAATCCTGGATAATGGCAAAAGCCTGGTCCGCCGTTTCGACGAAACTGAACAAGTTTATGTCGTCTGCTGAAATGGTTCCCGCATCGGCCAAAACTTCCCAATTGATAATCGACCGCCAGAATTCTTCGCCGAACAGAATGATCGGCATTCTGTTCATGCGGCCGGTCTGAACCAATGTCAGCGTTTCAAACAATTCGTCCAGCGTGCCAAATCCACCTGGAAACACGGTGATCGCTTTGGCGCGCAACAGGAAATGAATTTTTCGGGTCGCAAAATAGTGAAAGTTAAAGGCAAGTTCGGGCGTGCAATACTCGTTAGGCGCCTGTTCGTGCGGCAAAACTATGTTCAGTGACATTGACGCGCCGCCTGCCTCGGCTGCGCCACGGTTTCCGGCCTCCATCACACCGGGGCCACCGCCTGTGACAATGACATTCTCGCGACCGTGGCTTTGCATACTTGTCTCGGTCACCAAACGGGCAAATTTGCGGGCTTCCTCATAGTATTTGGACAGGCCGGCCAAGGTTTCTGTCCGGGCGTTGGCGGTGTTGTCGGGCGCCGGAATGCGCGCCCCGCCAAACATAACAACTGTGCTCTCGATACCGCGCTCGGCTAAAATCAACTCCGGTTTGAGTATCTCCAGCTGAATGCGGGTCGCGCGCAACTCGTCACTGCACAGAAAATCGGGATCCGCAAAGGCCAGCCGATAGGCCGGTGATCGCGTCTGCGGTGTATCGGGTACCCCGCCTGCCTGCTTGATATCTGTCTTGGCATTCGGAAACGTGGATTGGCTGCGCCCCATGTCGTAATATTCCTTTGTAAGGTCTGGTGCAGTTGCGCACCTATTATCTTGTGTTTATAGGGTCTGAAGAACACTGTCAGGTCAAGTTTTGGAGACATTATGTCAAACGCACAACTCGAAATCGCAATCGAAGCCGCATGGGACGCGCGTGACCAGATCACGCCGGCCACTACCGGTGAAGCCCGCGATGCCATCGAAGCCACATTAAACGCACTGGATAGCGGCACACTGCGCGTCGCCGAGCCGCGCGAAAGTGGCCAATGGCATGTAAACCAATGGGCAAAGAAAGCGGTTTTGCTGGGGTTTCGTATCAAGGATATGGAACAGCATGACGGCGGCGCCCAAGGTGGCGGCTGGTGGGACAAGGTTGACAGCAAATTCAAGGGCTGGGGCGACAACCAATGGCGCGACGCCGGCTTTCGGGCTGTACCGAACTGTGTTGTGCGCAAGTCCGCCTTTATTGCCCCCGGCGTTGTTTTGATGCCATCCTTTGTGAATATCGGCGCCTATGTCGACAGCGGCACAATGGTGGACACCTGGGCCACAGTTGGCAGCTGTGCCCAGATCGGCAA
>CAXMUJ010000111.1:0-5848 GCA_964196455.1 uncultured Myxococcota bacterium
GGCGATGTCTTGCGGTGTTGGGGCTTGGCCCTTTGCCCAGATTGCATTGCCATCAAAGTCGGTTTCGGGGACCAGACCTGTTGTGTTCTGCCCCGGATAGAGGCTCTGTTGCGATGGGCTGCGATTTGCATCGATGACATAGCGGTGAAACGTCGCCCGAACGGTTGTCGCCCCGGTCAATAACCCGTCATAGAGCCGGTCAATATTCCAGTCCGTATCGGCAAGTTCGCGACCCCGGATGTTCAGCCGGTCCAGTATGTTTTCGGGAACATAAGTTCCGGTATGGGGCAGTCCCAGAATGACGGGTCCGTCACCTTGTGTCACGTCTACCGGCGTCATGACCCAAGTACCGGAACCGGCCCGCGAACCAACACTGGAACCAGTTCGGGTGCCACGGTGGATACTATTGCACCGGTTTGAACAAGTTCGGCGGCTTGGCTCAGGTCCGGTGCCAAATACCGGTCATCCGTCAGAGCCGCAATATCACGCCGTATCCGCGTGATGCTTGCCGTCAGGGGAACCGAAGATTTTAGCGGGCCGCGCATCTCGACACCTTGGGCGGCAACTATGGCCTCGATGCCGATGATGTGGCTCAGGTTGTCGGTCATGCGCAACAGCCGCCGGGCCGCATGACAGGCCATAGAGACATGGTCCTCTTGATTGGCCGATGTTGGCGTCGAGTCGACACTGGCCGGCGCCGCCAACTGCTTGTTCTCGCTCATCAACGCCGCTGACGTGACTTCTGCGATCATCAGACCGGAATTCAGGCCCGGATTGGGGGTCAGAAACGGCGGCAAACCAAAGCTCAGCGCCGGATCAACCAACAAGGCAATGCGCCGTTGGCTGATGGCGCCGATTTCGGCGATTGCCAAAGCCATATAATCGGCGGCGAAGGCAACAGGTTCGGCGTGAAAGTTGCCGCCCGATACCGTCGACCCGTCGCTGAGAACAAGCGGATTGTCCGTAACCGCGTTTGCCTCGATTGTCAGGGTTGCGGCCACGGTGCGTAAAATGTCCAGACAGGCGCCCATAACCTGTGGCTGACAGCGGATGCAGTACGGGTCCTGAACCCGTTCATCGCCTTGTTTGTGACTGTCGCGTATCTGTGATCCATCGAGCAGACCGCGTAGGCTGTGACCGGCATCGATCTGGCCTTGGTGGCCACGCAGGGTGTGGATTTCGGGCCGGAAGGGGGCAGAACTTCCCATAGCAGCATCCGTAGACAGCGCGCCGGTGATCAGGGCGGTTTGCAGGCAAATATGGGCGCGAAACAGGCCGGCCAGCGCCAGAGCGGTCGAGGTTTGGGTGCCATTGATCAGCGCCAGCCCCTCTTTGGCGGCCAAGGCGACCGGCGACAGGCCAGCAGCCCCTAGCGCATCAGCACCGGTCATGCGCTGTCCTTGATATAGTGCTTCGCCCTCGCCGATGATAACCGCGGCCATATGGGCCAAAGGTGCCAGATCGCCGGACGCGCCGACCGATCCCTGGCCGGGGATGACAGGTAAAACACCGCAGGCCAACATGTCCTGAATAAGTGCGATCAAAACCGGACGGACACCCGATGCACCGCGCCCCAACGACATGAGTTTCAAGGTCATCATCAGGCGGGTGACATTGTTGGGCAACGGCGCGCCAACGCCGCAACAATGCGACAGGATCAAGTTGCGTTGCAAGGTTGCCACGTCATCCGGCGCGATCCGGATCGAGGCCAGTTTTCCAAAACCGGTATTGACCCCGTAAACTGGATCGTCGCCGGCGGCAATCGCTGCAATGACAGCCGCCGCAGAAGCAATCGGGCCAGCACAGGACGGGTCGAGAACGGCAGCCGTTCCAGTGTCATAGACGTCTTTCAGTGTGGCCAACGTTACGTGGCCGGGTAACAATGTAAGTGTCATGCCTGGGTCTCCTGACCTTTGAAATAGCGTCGCCACAACGGGTTGTATCCGATGCGGTAGACCAGTTCGGCCGGCGTAGCCGCGTCCCAAATGGCAATGTCGCCTGACAGGCCCACCACCAGTGAACCGGTGTGGTCGCCCAGCCCCAGCGCTGTTGCGGCATTGCCGGTCGTGGCGGCAAGGCATTCTGGCACGGTTAGCCCAAAAAGCGTGGCACCCATATTCATGGTCAACAGCAGGGACGTCAGGGGCGAGCTGCCCGGATTACAATCCGTTGCCAGAGCAATTTTGCAACCGGCGTCCCGTAGCGCCTGAACCGGCGGGGCTTGTTTTTCGCGCAGCGTATAGAATGCGCCGGGCAACAGCACTGCAACGGTTCCCGCCTCGGCGAGCTTTGCTGCATCATTGTCCGACAGATATTCCAAATGATCTGCTGACAAGGCCCCGTAAGACGCCGCAAGCGCAGCACCCCCCAGATCAGACAGCTGTTCGGCATGAAGCTTGACCGGCAAGCCCAATGCCCGGGCGGCCTCGAACACCTGCGCGATTTCGTCGGGCGAAAAGGCAATGCTCTCGCAAAACCCGTCAACGGCATCAATCAAGCCTTCGGCATGTCCGCGCTTCATACCGGAAATGACCACCTGTTCGATATAGCGCTGTCGGTTGTCTTTGAATTCCGGTGCCACGGCATGTGCCGCCAGATAGCTGGTCGTGATCCGCACCGGTCGTATCTGTGCCAACCGGCGTGCGGCGCGCAGCATATTCAGTTCGGCGTCAATGCTCAGCCCGTAACCGGATTTCACTTCGACGGTTGCCACGCCCTCGGCCAATAGATGGTCCAGACGGGGCAGGGCGGATTGAACCAGATCGTCAACCGACATCGACCGTGTTGCGCCGACAGTTGACACGATACCGCCACCGGCGCGCGCGATGTCGGCATAGCTGCGTCCTTCTAGCCGCATTTGAAACTCGAGTGATCGCTCGCCTCCGTGGACGATATGGGTGTGACAATCGATCAAGGCCGGTGTGACCAATCTGCCGGCGCAATCCACTGTTGTGGTCGCGGTGTCCAGCGGCGCGGTGTCACGCGGCCCGACATAGGCAATGACACCTTGGTCCATAATCAGGCACAAGTCGTGGCCGCCCAGAAAGCCGGTGTCCGGCGCGAAGAACTTTGCATTCAATAGTGCTGTCGCCTGCGTCACAATCACCCCCATAGTGGAACCAAGTCAGGGGGAATCGCATAGTCGCCCTGTTCTTTTGTATATACTTATTATCACAGATCAGACCAGAGCGCTAGATATCGAAAGACAGCCGCATAAGCGTTTTTCTGTATCCGGCTTCGATTTTTTCACGGTTCTTGTGCCGCCCAGCCTGCACAAGGTGGCGACCCGCCGACCAAACATCTTGCACCATTGTATCGTCACCGGCAAAAATATAGGCGTCGAGAATTTGATCCGACTGCCTGTTGACCAGATGGATGGAATTTGTATCCAGACTAAATAGATCGGCCCATTGTCCGGGGGAAATCGCGCCGGTTTTCTGACCGCTGGCGGCGGCCCCGCCGGTTTGCGCCGCCTCTAACAACACCCGTCCAGTTGATTTTGTGGATGTGGCCAATGCCGCCCGTCGATGACTGGCCAAGCGTTGCGAATACTCCAGTGTCCGCAGCTCTTCAGACAGAGAGATGCGTATATTCGAATCTGACCCAATTGCGATTACGCCGTCGGCTCCGATATAGGGGACGGCGTTGAAAATACCGTCACCCAGACTGCTCTCGGTAATCGGGCAAAGTCCGGCTGTGGCACTCGAGTGTGCCAGCGCCAGTGTTTCAGCATCCGTCATATGGGTGCAATGGATCAGACACCAGCGTTGATCAACGTCGTGATTGGACAACAGCCATTCCACCGGTCGGGCGCCGGTTGCCTGTTGGATTTCTGTGATCTCGGCCAGTTGTTCTGCAATATGCATATGTATAGGCGCTTTGGGCCGCATGTTTAGCGCGGCTGTCAGGCCCTCGCGGCTGACTGCGCGCAGGCTGTGCGGTGCAACACCGATACCCGCATCCGGCGGCAAGGCCGACACCGCGTTTTCGGCCCCGTCGAGCAGGGCCGCAAACCGGTCTGTGGTATTGCCGAACCTGTCTTGGCCATGGCCAAGGGCGCCACCGTTGATGTCAGCGAATTGATAAAGGACCGGCAAAAGCGTCAGTCCGATGCCACTGTGCGCAGCCGCAGCACAGACCCGTTCCGACAGCTCGGCAAGGTTGTCGTAGGGTGCGCCGCCAGGTTGATGATGCAGATAGTGAAATTCGACGGAACGGCCATATCCCGCTTCCAGCATCTCCATCTGGACAAATGCTGTGATCGCCTCAACATCGTCTGGCGTCAACTGATCCAGAAACCGGTACATGATCTGCCGCCAAGTCCAGAAACTGTCGGTCGGGTGGTCGCCGCGCGCTTCGGTCAAACCCGCCATGGCCCGTTGGAACCCGTGACTGTGGACATTGACGGGGGCGGCCAACAGAATACCGACGGTATCTATATGGGGCGGGCGCTGAGCTCCGGCTTGGACAGATTGAATTTTCCCGTCGGACCCAATTTGAACCCGCACGTCAGTGGCCCAGCCCGTTGGCAGCAAAGCCCGGTCTGCAAACAGTGTCTGTGATGTTGAAACGGTCATGTTTATCCTGCTCAGAGTTCAGCGCTGGCTGATAAATAGCGCCGCGCCGCTCAATCTAACCCAGGGCCCAGCTTGGCGATAGTGGGTAGGTCACTGCTAGTTCTGCGTGCCTGTCGGGGCCGCAACCGGATTGGAGCGCAGACTATAGTCCCGACCCGGGTGCAAAAGCGTGACAGCTGTGACCCCGACAGTATAAAGAAATGTCTGCCGCCGTACCCGCAATAACGCGGAGCCTGTGGGCAGGCCCATCAGCTTGGCCTCGGTGGCGGTGGCGGCAACGCTGGTTATCGTGTGGTTGACGTCCGAATACGGCACATGGGTCAACAGCCACAGGTTGGGGCTGGTTTTCTCGAAGGATCGTTCCAACGCCCCTTCGGCCACCGATGGGTTGATCCAACGGTTTTCGTATTGCAACACTGTAGTGTCGGCCCGGTGCAGACAGCGGATGTTAAGCAGTTTTTGGTCAGGTGCCGTGCGCAGGTCGTGGCTGATCGCGGCAGGTGGCAGCAGATACCGCCGGTGCAACAGCTCATAGCCATACTGTTTACCTGTCGCTTCGATCTCGTCCTTGATCGAGGGTATGGCAATCAGAACACCACCCTTGTCGCGTGGCAGCACTCGGGTGCCGGCACGCCGACGGCGTTCGACATATCCCTCGGTTGCAAGCTCTCTGAGTGCGCGGTGAGCCGTCAGACGCGAACAGGAATGTGCTTGCGCTATTGCCGCCTCGCCGGGCAGCTGATCACCGACTTTAAAAACCGCGGTTTCAATCTGCCGCTTGAGCGCATCTTTGACGGTCTTGTATAGTGGGACGTTGGTGGTCATTGTGCCCTCTCTTTGGTTGGGGTCACCCTAGCGCGTCGTGATCTGACGCTCAAGCGGGGGTGCCGGACGGGTGGGCCGGACCCAGAGACCGCGTTCGGGTCGTTCACACCAACACGAACAGCCCCATACCGATCTTTTCGCGTCAACAAACGCCAAGTCCCAAGGATTCGGGGAATCGCGGCGACAAAAACACAGCTCGACACCCCGATTCAGCTCACAGAGCTTCTTCCGGGGCAAAAAATCCGGAAAATGGCGGCGCTGTCAGGCCGATTTTACCCCTGAAAGCAGCTCAAATCACTAATTTCAAAAGAATTTGTATTTTCTTGTAAAAAGGGGTTGCGGGTTTGGTTGAGTAGGCCTAGACACCTTTTTACCGGAAGCGACGAGCTGCTAAGGCGCGGCGCAGACGGTAACAACAAGAGATAGAATGCAAGTTGGGATCGCCA
>CAXMUJ010000112.1:0-8368 GCA_964196455.1 uncultured Myxococcota bacterium
CCGTGGTTTGCACTGGAACAAAGAACCATTCGACGGTTTTACCTGGCCCGACCTCAACTTCGCGGATCAACCCTTTGATTTCGGCAACCAGATTGCCATCGTCATCCCCAATCTCGATTTTGCGGGTAAAGATACGCTCACCCATTTCATTCAAGGCCAGTTCGTGCTTGATCTCGTCGACATTTGTCATCACCAGTTTATAGGCTTGGCCGGTGACGAAATTGTAGTGATCAGGTTTAAGGTACATTCCGTTGTCATTGGAGCCCATTTCCATTGGAACAGTGATGACATTTGCGCGGCTGAGATCACCTTCGGCCTGTGCAGCACCGGTCGTTGCAACAGTGATAGCGAGCAGTGTGGGTAGGACATATTTCATTTTGGTATTCTCCTTGCAGTAAGCGTTGAAAGAATATTCAGCTATTTGAGAAGCTGGCGCAGCGTTCTGCGCGGCCTCAACCTATAGCGTGATGACGCGGGCTGCCTTGATGTGAATCAATAAAAGCGATTTGCGCACCTGCCCGACAGGCACAGTCGTCGTGGCCGTTATCTGCGCTTACGGCGCACCACGGGAATAGTCGTGGTGCGGGTATCAAAGGTTGGCGCATGCGGGGGATGATACAGGCTGCGCAGCCAAAATGCCGTGCCGCCAAGCCGAAGCCAGACCGGCAGCACAACAATGACGCCTGCAGCAAAGCCGCCAACATGGGCCCAATAGGCAACGCCGCTGTCGGTTCCAACCGTGGCAAAGCCGTTAAACAGTTGGAACAGCATCCAGAGTCCCAGAACAATATAGGCTGGCAATGTGAATATTTTGAAAAAGATCACAAGGACCAGAGCGATATCAACCTTGGCTTTTGGATAGAGCAGCAAATAGGCGCCCATGACGCCGGATATTGCACCCGATGCCCCGACAACTGGAATGTCAGATGCAGGATTGGTCGCAATGTGCAAGCCCGCAGCGGCAAACCCGGCAACAGCATAAAACGCGGCAAAGCCAAAATGACCGAGCACATCTTCGATGTTGTCGCCATAAATATACAAAAACAGCATATTGCCCAACAGATGCAGGAGACCGCCGTGCAGAAACATCGAAGTTACTGTGGTGTGTATAGCATCGCCACGCGCAATCTGGTCGGGCTGCATGGCCCAGGTGTCATAGAAAGCAGACAGCGCGACTTGATCGTCAAACAGCGGCCAATACATCACAAACACTATACAATTGATCGCGATCAGCCCGTAAGTAACCACGGGCGTCCGACCGGACGGGTTATGATCGCGAAAGGGGAACATCGGGGTCCTCGGGTCACAGCGGGCAGATTACCCGTTCATGGATAGATAGGCCCAAATTGCCGCAATGATCAGCCCTAAAATGACCGCAAGCGCAATTTTTATTGCCGAATAGGGCCGCTCGCCCTGGACCGCACCGGTTTGGCCGTTGACGACAAAACGATAGGTCTTGCCGCGATATTTGTAGGCTGCCAACCAGACTGGCAACAAAATATGTTTAAATGTGACCTGTCCGACCTCTGTGGAAACGCTGTTGATGCGCTGTCGGTCGCCGCCGATGTCAAATTTGATGTCGCGCACGATCATGCGGTCCATATAATCGCGGGCTTGCTGATAGCCGTCTTCAAGGGTAACGGTATAGCCTTCGGCGCGAAATCCGGCCAGATATTCGGGCTGATAGGTTTCCATTAGGGACAGATCCCACGGGGCCAATGCGTCTGTATATTTTTTCGGCAGGCTGTTTGACGCCAAAATAAGAACGTCGTCAAAAAAGCGCGCAACCCGGCCCGACGTATGATGCCAGCGGACCCTGGCGACGCGTTTATCGCCGCGTTTGACGTAATAGACCGTGCCACGCTGACCGGTGTAGTGTGATTTTGTTTCGGCGTCATAGGTCCAGAACGGAACATAGATGCCCTGCATTCGACGGCCTTTGCGGGCATATGATTGGAGCCCGTTGGGCGCAAACCACAGCCGGCCCAACCACGTGTTCATCCGGTCGCGCGCCGCGGTGTCATCCAGCGCAAAAGGCACCAGCCCGCGTGGTTTGATCTGGCGTTCGGTGCCGGTGTCTGTAACCACCGGTGTGGCGCAAAAAGGGCATTCAGCGGCGTGGGTTTCTGGCGCGAACTCGACATGGGCGCCGCAGTTCTCGCATGTGATCGTGCGCAGATCCGACATTTCGATGTCTGACATGCCGCCGTCGACGGCGCGGCGAAAATCCTGCTCGAGAATTGCACTGCCGTTCCAGATGCTTGCCCCCTCGATCGGCCATTCTGAACCGCAATGGTCGCAGCTCAGCTGTCCGGTGCCCGGTTCATAGCGCAGGTCCGATCCGCATTGGTGGCAGGGGAACCGGTGTGTCTGTGTGCCGTTCGCGGCGGGGTCTTCGGATTTCACTGGATCGGTCATTGATACGTGTGCCGCCAGGGAGAGATGTGTTTGGCTGTTGCGGGAATTTTGGCGCCGGCAGGTCCAGCCATGGTCTTGACTGAGTACATAGAAAACCACAGGGCAACCGTCAGGCCCAAAGCAATACCAACGCCCACATGTGCGGATAGAGCGCCACCCGGATCAGCCCGGCCTTCTGCGGGATTGAATATACACAAGCCCAAAATCAGGCCGGCACCGAGCCAATGAAACCATTTCACAAAGGCTCGACTGGCCATCATTATCGTGTAGGTGCCGGTGGTGGCAGTATCGTGAACAGTTGCGCCAACTCGTCCAGTTGTCCGGCGGTTTTCCATCCGTCCAATCCGACGGTCCAGACATATGTGTCGCGGCTCAAATCGCCGGCCTCGGCCATTCGGCCCAGTTCGGCACGGCCAAACGGGCCGCTGGTTTTGCCGTCAACCGCGATGTGCCAGACCTTTTCGATCGGCGGTGGTGGCGCGGGTTGTTGTGTAGCCGGGCGTGCACCCCATGGGCCGTTGGCGCCCATGACTTGTCCAGCCATGGCCATGCCCATGCCTGCACCCAGACCTGCGGCCATGCCGCCGCCGGCAGGATTGTTGGCAGCGGCCGTCATCGCCTCGGCTGTGGAATACTGGGTAAACCGGCCCAGATCACCGGCCAAACCCATTGACGTACGCTTGTCCAACGCGGCCTCGACCGCTGGTGGCAACGAGATGTTTTCGATATAAAGATTAGGCAGTTCGATGCCGAATTCGGCAAGCTCTGGCGCAATGTGTTGGGCCAAAAGCTTTCCCAGATCGGTGGTATTGGCGGCCATATCCAGCACCGGAATGCCGCTGGCGGCAATCGCTGCGGAAAACCGCGATACGATGATGTTGCGGATTTGATAGCTGATTTCGTCCATGGTGAATTCGCCATCAGTTCCGACAATCTCGGTTAGAAACCGTGCCGGATCGGACACCCGAACCTCGTAAGTGCCATAGGCCCTAAGCCGAACCGGACCAAACTCCGGATCACGACAGATGATCGGGTTTTTGGTGCCCCATTTGAGGTTCTGAAACCGTGTGGTGTTGACATAGTAGATCTCGGACTTGAACGGGCTCTGGAACATGTGGTCCCAGTGGTTCAACGTGGTCAGGACCGGCATGTTGTTGGTTTCCAACATATACAGACCCGGACTAAAGACATCGGCGAGTTGGCCTTCGTGAACAAACACCGCCGCTTGGCCTTCGCGCACCGTCAGCTTGGCGCCGTATTTGATCTCGTGGTCTTCGCGCTCAAACCGCCAGACCAGCGTGTCGCGGCTGTCGTCTGTCCAGTGAATGACGTCAATAAATTCGCCGGTCAAAAAGTCAAAAATGCCCATCGGAATGCTCCTACTTTGTTGATTCAGTCTGCTGACTGACCCAGTGTTTCGCCCAGACCGGTTTCTTTTGCCTTGGCTGCGGACAATGTTTGCTTCAGCGCTTCCTCCATCTCGACCAGCTCTTTCTCGGCCTCGATACGCTTGGCCTTGCCTTCGTCGGCAATCGTCAAACTCTCTTCGATTGTGTCGATCAGGTTCTGGTTGGCACGCTTGATGCTCTCGATGTCAAAGACACCGCGTTCCATTTGTTCGCGGACTTCGCGGTTTGCCAGCTTGAGGTTTTCGGCATTTGCTTCCAGCAATTCATTGGTCAGATCGGTGGCTTCTTTGACGACCTCTGCGGCTTCGCGCGACCGGTGGATGGTCACGGCCTGGGCCAGTTGAGTTTCCCACAGCGGTACAGTATTGACCAGGGTCGAGTTAATCTTGGTGACCAGAGATTTGTCGTTTTCCTGAACCAACCGGATCGAGGGCAGGGACTGCATCGTCACCTGACGGGTCAGTTTCAGGTCATGAACCCGGCGTTCCAGATCATCGCGTGCCGCCCGCATATCGCGCAATTCCTGCGCCCGGATGACGCCGTTTTCTTTCTTGGCATTTTCAACCTTGGTGACCATCGCAGGAATGGTTTTGTCGTCCAACTCTGCCAGCTTTTCGGTACCAGCCGCGATATAGAGCGCCAGTTCGTCATAAAAATCGAGGGTCTTTTCGTAGAGCTTATCAAGCGATTTTATGTCCTTGAGCAATGTGTGCTCATGGTCCAGCAGATTGCCGGTAATATCGTCGATCTGTTCTTGAACGCTCTCGTAGCGGGCCATAAACTCGGCCACGGGCTTGGCGCGGCCCAGCAGTTTTTCCCACCAGCTCAGCTGGCGATTGGGGTTGAGTTCGTCCACAGAAAACCCGCGCAAAGATGTCACCATTTCGCGCAGTGACGCACCGGCAGGGCCGGCATCCTTGTTGCGCACGCCGGACAGCATCTCTTGGCTGATCGCCTGCATTTCTGCCTGCGCCTTGGAGCCAAATTCGATGATCGACTGGGTGTTGCCCATGTCAATTTCGGCCATGCGGACCTTGATGGCCTTTTTCTCGGGCGCTGCTGCCTGTGATACGACGATCAATTCGCCCTTGGGTTCGGGCAGGATCACGGCATTGAGGCTCTCAACTTCTTTGAGCGCGGTTACGGCCTTCTGGCGGGTCTCTTCTGACATATTACTCTCCTATTACTCAGTCACCGGCCCTGAGGCCTTCTTGTTTCAATCGGTCACGCAGCACTTCGATCTCGACATCCAGATCGCTGCGGTTTTCTAACAGCATGGTTTCGCGCTGGTTGGCAAAGCTGGTTTCCAGATCTGCCAACAGGGCTTCGTAATCGCGCTGCGCATCGGCATCGCGGGTCTTGGAATAAAGGTCGGCAAATTTGATCGTCGCATCGCGGGCTCCGCGCAGATAGACCGACAAAAACTTGCGCGATGATGTCAGATCACGGGGGTCCTCTTCGACGGCACGAAACATGTCGCGGGCCGCCGACGCCAGGCTCTCTACACGGCCTTCCAGTTGCCGGTTGCCGATGCGTTTGGCCGCTGTCAGCGTTTCACGCAGCAGCGCCTCGGCCTTGTCCACGGCTTTGGCCACGCGTTCGGCATCGAATTCGTTGACCCCGCCCATGCCCTTTTTGCGCATCGGATCCAGACCAAAGCTGACAATATGAGCGACCGAGGCGATCATGCCAAAGACAAAGGCGGGCACCATATCCAGTTGCCAGCCAAAATAACCCGCCAGCATAACGCCGACACCGGTCAGCTCGGCGGCAAACAGTTTACGTGGAATTTTCGGTGGCCGGGCAATCGTGCGGGCCTCGAATGCGGCCTGTGCCTTGATCCCGTCGCGCAACAGGTAGGCTGCAAATATCAGGGTGATAAATGCGGTCAGTTCTGCGGCCATGCCAAAGGCGTCGCCGGCGCGCAACTCGCCGATCGCGGCAAACAACAGCGGCACAGGCGCCAGAAACAGCAGTTTGACCCGAATGTCGGACTGATGCGCGGTGCGGCCGCGAAACTTGTTTGCAGTCTTTGTGGCGTCTGACGGACCGGTCGGTTTTTTCGGGCTGTGATCGCCGCCGTAACGTTGGGCCATTACACGGGCCCCGCAATCGCGCCAAAGGCCGAGAATACGATGATCACCAACAGCACAAAAAAGGCCGTCCATTGCAAAGGTGTTGTGCGCATTAGTCCCCGTCCGTCTGTTCGCTCGATACAAATATAGGCATCGATTTGGTCACTTGCTAGTGCCGTGCTGCCGGTTTTGGCAGAATCCCTGCCTAACCGTCTTGTTCGGCCAAACGCTCGGCGGCCAATTTACGTTGGTATCCGGTCTGGATCAACTCGACCAGAACCAGCACAACCACCGAGAAATAGAAGGTTGTCTTGGACATCGGGATCAGTGGATGGCCAAAGATCTTGATCTGCAAACTGTCATCATGCATGGCGTGTGCCGCAGCGGGCCCCGCCTCGCCCAGCAAAACAACGCCGACGATCAACAGGATAAACAGACCCAGGACCTCGTACATGCGGTTGCGTTTCAGAAATTCGGTCACGCCGTCGGCCAACAGCAACATCGCCGCCCCCGACATTAAAATCGCGATTGCCAGAACCGGAAAGACATCGGTAATCGCCAGGGCCGACAGGATACTGTCAAAGCTGAAGATCAGGTTCATCATCACGATAAGGGTCACAACCTGGGCGGCCGATCTGCCGCCTTTGTGTTCCGGATCATGTTCCAAATGCTCGATAGACAGCATATGTGTGATCTCTTTGAATGCGGTGTACATGATGAATACACCGCCAATAACAAAGATTACTGTGGCGAAATTCACCCCGCCTTCGAGGATGCCGGGCATATCAAAAACAAAGAACGGCGTCTGAAGCGCACCGATCAGCTTGATCATCACAAACAACAGAACTACGCGCAGAACGACCGCAATGATAATACCCCAGTATCGGACCGACTTTTGCATAGCCAATGGCGCCCGTTGCGATTCAATCGAGATATAGAGTAAGTTGTCAAACCCCAAAACGGCCTGCAAGAATATCAGCACGCCCAGATTGGCAAGGTTTTCGAATGTCAAAAGATCGGCCATCAGTGTTCCTCAAATACATATTTGTAGTTGCGTCTGGGATAAGGCCAAGCCGCGGATCGGGCAAGTGTGAAGACCTCGAATTTGTGTGAAAAGCCATTTTAGAGTAGAAATAACCCAGCGACATTGTCATTCGCTCTGCCATATACCTCAGTTCGAATGCCTGTATTGCCAAGCTGTGGCTGCTACAGCTTTGAATAAATGAAGGAATTGATCCAATGCCAAAAGGAACTGTAAAATGGTTCAATACGGCCAAGGGCTATGGCTTTATTGAACCAGAAGGTGGGGGGAACGACATTTTCGTTCATATTTCGGCCGTCGAAGCTTCGGGCCTGCAAGGGCTGATGGAACAACAACCGATCGAGTTTGAATTGATCGAGGGAATAGACGACCGACAGATGGCCGGTAACCTCAAGATCGAATAGGGGGGCTGTCAGGCTTGACGCAGGGCTATTTACCGCGCCGCGATTTGACTGTGCGTGCTTTGGGTGCGCGCGCTTTGGGTGGACGTGCTCGGTTGCCTTGCGGTTTGCCGGTCTCAAATCGTCCGCCGGGTTTTGATCCGGGGCGTGCGGATTTCGGCTGCAAAGCAACAGCGGGCTCGGCGTCGGCATGTTCAATCTTCGCCGCATCGCTCAGCTGATCCCAGAAAACGCGTGCCGGAATCGGTGCAACTTCGCCCGGTTTCAGATCGCCCAGCTGGAACGGACCATAGGACACGCGGATCAGCCGGTTCACCGTCAGCCCGACCGCCTCCATTGCCCGCCGAATTTCGCGGTTTTTGCCTTCGCGGATGCCGATGGTCAGCCAGGCGTTTGCGCCCTGTTGACGGTCATTTGTGACGGTCATCGGTTGAAAGCGTTCGCCATCCACCACGATACCTTGGCGTAGCGGTTCCAGCATGGCCTCGACCGGCGAGCCGTTGACCCGAACACGATATTTGCGCAGCCATCCGGTGGACGGCAGTTCCAACGTGCGTTTGAAGCCACCAGCATTGGTCAGCAGCAGCAAGCCTTCGGAGTTGATATCCAACCGGCCAACCGACAAAACGCGCGGCAGATCGCCGGGCAGTTCCTCAAAAACCGTCTTGCGGCCTTTTTCATCGCTTTCGGATGTCACCAAGCCGTTGGGCTTGTTATAGCGCCAAACCCGTGGCGGGTCTTTCTTGGGGGCGGGTTTGTTGTCGACAACAATGTCATCCGCATCCGTGACCTTGACCGCAGGCGTGGTCAGCAAGGTGCCGTTAAGCTGGATGCGCCCCGCCTCGATCATACGTTCTATTTCACGGCGCGATGCGACGCCGGCGCGGGCCAGATATTTTGCGATACGTTCGCCCTGGGGCGCGGCGGTCGGGCCCTCGGGCGCGTCTGTTGGTGTGTTGTCCTGTGTCATGGGGCGCTGTTACACCCGCGAACGCAGCTTGTCCAAGCCTATTGCGCCAAAGT
>CAXMUJ010000113.1:0-6196 GCA_964196455.1 uncultured Myxococcota bacterium
CATGTGATGCGCTGATTGTTCTTGGTGCCGACCCGCGCCAAGGCTCGCCGGACAAGACCTGCGTACACGACAGCCGCGCGTCATACAATCCTGACCTGCGTCGCTGTCCAGAAAGCCGTGGCACAGCGGCACATCATACCCGGCAGGTCCCAACGCCCCGACCGGACAGGCAGACAGGCAGGGACGATCCAAACAGGCCTCACAGGGGCTGGTTTGGGTCCCGACAGGCAGTTTTAGCGGCGCGTCGAACAACAAAGCCCCGCGGTAAGACGCCATAAGGCCGGTGGTGTCGTGCACCAGCATGCCCACGGGGCTGTCCCATGCGCGGCCGGTCAGTTTCGCCCAGCGCAGAAACGGCGCATAGGGCGGTCCGCCAAAGGGAAAGACGACGCGCGCGCCAAGGGTCTGTGCCAGTGTGCCCAGCACGCGCAGCGACCAACGGTCGATCTGGTCTGAGGTGCCGAATTCGGGCGCGGACTTGAAAATATCCCAGAAATCGCCGGACGGGCCCAACAAGACAACTGTTCGCGCGCCGTTGGCCATATCTTCGGGCCCAACGGGATGAAACGCGCCCATAATCATCAGCCCCCGCGGGCGTGTCGCCTGTTCAACCGTTTGCAGCGTCATTTCTTGCCAAATGGCAGCCACAATGACCAGCCGAGTTTGGACGGACGGTCGTCCTGCCATTCAAGCCCAACGGTCATGCCGTCGTGGCCATGCTTGGGGGTCTCGGTGTAGGTCCCGAACATCTGGTCCCAGATTGACAGGCTAAAGCCATAGTTGCTGTCGTGTTCGGCGCGAATAGTCGAATGATGCGCGCGGTGCATGTCAGGTGTGACGATGACCCGTCGCAGAACCCGGTCCAGCGCCAAAGGCAGTCGCAGGTTGGCGTGATTGAACATGGCCATACCGTTGAGCATGATCTCGAACACGATCACCGCCACAGCCGCGGGCCCCAACACATAGACCACCCCGATCTTCAGCAGCATCGACAGGGCGATCTCCACAGGATGAAACCGGATCGCAGTGGTCACATCCATATCGCGGTCGGCATGGTGCACGCGGTGCAGCCGCCACAGGATTGGAATTTTATGGGTGATCACATGCTGACCCCAAATGATCAAATCAAGGATCAGGATCGCCAAAATCGCTTCGACCCACAGCGGCAGCCCGAGCGTGTTAAACAGGCCCCAGCCATGCGCGGTGGCATCCACAGCAGCCCCCACAGCCAGCAGGGGCATGACCACCGCCATCAGTCGGACCGTGAATGTGTCAATGACAACCAGAGACCAGTTGGTAAACCAGCGCGCCGCCGTGGATTGGGTGCGTGGCAGGCGCGGCAACACCCGTTCGGCGACGGCAAGCAGGGCAAAGAGGCCCAAAAAAACCGTCAAACGCAGGGTTGCTTCGTTTTCCATCAGGGGCCTCTGTGTTACGCGCGGATCAAACTGCCTGCGCCATACGTTGTAAACAATTCCAATAAACAGGCGTTGGGTTTGCGCCCGTCCATGATTACCACGGCCCGTACGCCCTCGTGCAGGGCGGTCAGCGCGGTTTGCACTTTGGGGATCATGCCGCCGGCGATCACACCGCTGTCAATTAGGTCGTTTACATGCGCCGCGCTCAGTTCCGTCACGACGTCGCCGTCGCTGTCCTTGACGCCCTCGACATCGGTCAGCAGCAACAGGCGGTCGGCGTTTAGCCCCGCCGCAATTGCACCGGCGGCTGTGTCGCCGTTGACGTTAAAAGTCTCGCCGTTCAGGCCCGAACCCAAGGGCGCAATCACCGGGATAAAGCCACCGGCAGACAAATTGTCGATGACGCCGGCATTGATGCTCACTGGATCGCCAACCAGCCCCAGATCGCCCTCGGCTTGTTTGCAGATCATCAGATCGGCATCCTTGCCCGACAGGCCCACGGCCTTGCCGCCCTGACGGTTGATGGCCTGTACGATGCGTTTGTTGACGCTGCCCGACAGCACCATTTCCACCACATCGACGGTTTCGCGGTTGCTGACCCGCTTGCCACCGACAAATTCGGACTTGATGTCCAACTTGTCCAGCATGGCGTTGATCATCGGGCCGCCACCGTGCACGATTACGGGACGCAGATTGCACTGGCGCAGCAGCACGATATCGCGGGCGAAACTGTTCATTGCCGCATCGCTGGACATGGCGTGGCCACCCAGTTTGATCACAATAGTCGCGTCATCATAGCGCCGGATAAACGGCAGCGCCTCGCTCAGAAGCCGCGCGGTTTGAATACTGTCGCGTTCCATAGCTTTTGATTTCTCCATCTGGCTGCCCCTTTGATCGTCGTACCTGCCATAGATGTTTCCCGTCGCAAGGCCAAGAGGCAAGCGTTTTTTTGTAATTCGGGACTTTGTCAGTGCAACTAGGCAATCAACCTGTTGCAAGTCACCCTTGGGCTGGATTTTGGCGCGGGTGGTGTTTCAATCGAATTCAACTGGTCACTCTAGTTGGACAACTGGCGACGTGACGCTTTGGCTCGGGTTTACCCAAAGTGGCGGGAAAACAAAACCTTCACAAACGCCGGTGGGTGTGTCATTTATCGTGCAGAAATTCCATCAGATGGACGGATAAATTATGCCAGTCAAAGTAATAGCGCTCGTCACTTTCAATGAGGACCAGTCTCGGGCATTGGCCGCCTATCTGGATGCAACTGGTCCGCTACTTGAAAGCGTCGGAGCAAAAACCGTCCAACAGTTCACGGTGAAAGAGGTGCTTTAGGCAAAAGACCGGCGCGCAAGATAATCATCGCTAAATACCCTTCTCGCGAGGCGGTCGACATGGTAATTCAAAGCGAGGCCTACAAGAACATCATTCCCCTGCGTGACATCGCATTCAGCGACTATCACGTCAGCGTGGTTTCAGGCGACGAGACCGAAGAAGTGATTGGCAATGTTGTTGTCGACCAGACGGCATTTCCCGAAAAATAAATTTAACTGATCTGTTTGAACGGCAGATATGTGCGACGAGCCCTGCAAAGATTTTTATCCGTTGCAGAGGGCTCCATGGTCAAGGGTTCAATTAGGTTTTGTGGCTTGGGATGATAGAAGGTGCATGGCGGCAATGAGCCTATTTTGACCGATGGTTTAACAAGCACATCTTGGCAATTAAGGGCGGACTGCCGACCTTCGCTGCGGGTGCGAGCAAAGCGGGCGACCACCCTAGAAGCTGACATTCAAACGAACCGATACCACGTTTCTCTCTTCGGCCCTTGGGCATCGAAGATTCTGCGCCGTATTGAGCTATTGCTGTGAACGGCAGGGCCGAACCCAAAGCGAATTTGTCTGTCTATGTGCGCCTATACTGGGAGCTAGACTTTGTTCCAGCTCCCGATATTGAGTCGCCTGTTACGCGGCTTTTGCAGTTTTCGGACCGAACGTATCTTTGATCTCTGCTACAAGGTCAGCGGGAAAACCACCTTCTTTAGCATGGCGATAGATCGCCTCGGCACTCTCTGCCTCGTGAATGCAGTAGAGCTTGTCACCTGCTGCATATGTACGGTGCCAGACATAAGGGACGCCAAGTCCCTCTACAACCGAATTGGACTTTACAGAAATGTCGCGAAGCTCGTCTCTTGTAAGCATATTTGCGCCTGGAATGTTTCTCTCTACGATGAACTTGGGCATGTTTCTCTCCTCGGTTTATGTTGTGCTTCCCCATCATAGATCGCCCATATGTGTGTCATCGTGGGCGACCCAGAAGTAGCAAAGTTTTTTTGCACACGGTTTTACAAACGGTTACTGTGCGACAATTAGTTTGGATTCATGTCTGGGAGCGCAGAGCTTGAGGCTTACAACAATTGGAAAACCAAGCATAACAGGGCCGGATGGCATCGTCCGACTAGTTCCCGGCCAACAGCCCTGGGCGCTACTGGCCAGGCTTTTGCTATCAGACCGCCCGGTGGGGCGCAGGACTTTAGCTAGTGAGTTGTTTTGTGGCGCGGAAGATCCGCTAGGCGCATTGCGCTGGTGCCTCGCATCGTTAAGGCGGGCGCTTGGTCCGGGCACACTGACCGGAGATCCGGTTGTTCTCCATCTTCCCAAAGATATTGACGTGGACATCTGGACACTTGCTGCGACTGGTGCAGGCAATATCGAGCCTGCCGAGTTTATGGAAGGCATCGATCCTTCCGCGAGCGGCGAGTTCGCTACATGGCTACTTGTTGCGCGCGAGCAGATAGCATCGCAACTTCATGAGTCGTATCGCAGATTGTCGATCGAGGCATTCTCAGCCGGAGATGCTGCTGTCGCGATCCGATATTCCGAACGTGCGGTGCGGCTGCGACCGCTGGACGAAAGTGGTCATGTCCTCCTCGTCAAGGCACTGGCTTGGTCTGGAAGTATGGACGCCGCCTTTGCACATGTTGAGGCTACGGAACGGGAATTTGAAAAGCAGATAGGAGAGGAGCCCAGCCCGGCGTTGCGTGCGGCGGCACGAAGAAATGTTGCGGACCCGCCCAAAGGCATCTCGCAATCCGCAGTCATCGACTCGTTACTAAAAAGCGGGACAGCAGCACTTGCGGCAGGCGCGGTAGACGCTGGGTTGGATAACTTGCGTCAAGCTGCAGCCAGAGCCGAGAAAATCGGTGACAACCATCTTGTTGCCAGATCATATCACGAACTTGGATCGGCACTTGTGCATTCCATCCGAGGTTTTGATGATGAAGGTGCAATCATGCTACGCCACGCAGCGGGTATTGCTTCCGAGGCAGGCTGCTCGCAGATCGCAGCAATGGCATTCCGCGAATTAGGGTATGTTGAAGCACTGGCAGGCCGTCGGCCTTCGTCGGCAAGGTATCTGAAAGAAGCGCAGAAGTTTTCCCAGAACGACAATGACACACTTGCAAGCATCCACTCTGTTACGGGTTTCAATCTTGTGGACTGGGGCGATCTGCAGACCGGTTTGTCGCATTTTGAACAGGCGCTGTCATATGCCCGGAGTTGCGGCAATCGGCGAAGAGAAATTTGGACCCTCGGTATTGGCGGATGGGGACAGTTACGCGCTGGCAATCCCGTTACCGCCAAAAACTGGTTGAAAAGGTGTCTGGAACTTTGCGATGAAACAGTTTGGATTGCGTTTCGACCTTGGCCGCAGGCGCTGCTTGCAGAAGCCAACATTGCGCTTGGTCAGAAAGATAATTCAGCACAAATCTCTTTGGAAAAATCGCTGGCCCTCTGTCGGCAACTGGGGGACCCTTGTTGGGAAGCCGCAAACGGACGGGCGCTTGCATTGTTGCATATCGATGTGGGTGACCTGACAGCTGCCGAAAGTTGGCTGTCCAATGCTCGCGAAACCTGTTGTTCTGTAACGGATCTATACGCTGGTCTATTGGTGGAAATTGTAGCGGACCAAATACGCCTACATCAAAAGATGGGTGACTTGGGTCGCACCGAGTCACTGGCTCGCGAATTGCTGTCTCTTGCCGCCAGATCACATGCCGACGCTCATCTTGAGATCGCAATGGCGGTCGTAAATTCACGAGGGTAGCGGTCCTCTTATCAGTGCGACATAGAAACGG
Source organism: uncultured Myxococcota bacterium (assembly GCA_964196455.1). GTDB lineage: Bacteria > Pseudomonadota > Alphaproteobacteria > Rhodobacterales > Rhodobacteraceae > Amylibacter. Next base: position 5,548 of record CAXMUJ010000113.1, read on the forward strand.
ATCGAAGACGATCCAAATGACAAGTTTGTCCGCTCAGCTGCCGTCCGACCGTTAAATTGCTGCGCGATGGGTGAATGGCCGCTTCGGCGGGCCACACTGCAGCATCGCGAGTGTAGGTCAATGGCCGGTAAGGGCCGTTCGCGTCGATTTGAGCTGCTTAGGCCGATGACTGGTTAGTCCCACACAGCAGACCATGCCAATGTTTGAGCTCGTCCCCTAGACCATAGCCCCCTAAAACATCGTCGCAATAATCGCCCTGAGCGTTGCAATTCCGTCGCCTTTTTCCGAACTGGTCACAATCATTTCCGGATAGGCGGCGGGATGCTTGGCCAGCACGGTTTTGGTCCGTTCAATCGCCAGTTCCAATTCGCCGGCCTTGGGCTTGTCGGCTTTGGTAATCACCACCTGAAAGGTGACGGCGGACCGGTCCAGCAGTTTCATAATCTCTTCGTCCACTGCCTTGGCACCGTGACGCCCGTCGATCAACAGAAACACGCGGCGCAGGCTCGGGCGACCCGACAGATAGTTTTTTAGCAACCGCTGCCATTTGCCCACCACCGCCATTGGCGCATTGGCATAGCCATAGCCCGGCACATCGACCAGATAATGCGCATCACCCAGCGTGAAAAAGTTAATCTCTTGGGTCCGG
>CAXMUJ010000114.1:0-2680 GCA_964196455.1 uncultured Myxococcota bacterium
GCGCCGGGCAATGTGATTTCTGATCTGCGGCGGAAGTCGTCATTTTTTTCGGGAAAATCAGTGCGGTAATGGCCACCACGCGATTCTTCGCGCAGCAGGGCGGCCGCCGTAATAACCGTGGCGGCGGCAATCATATTGTCAAAATTGTCCGAACGACCGGCATGGGCTTGATCGAGATCGTGCAGTGTGCACAGAGCGGTTTTCAACCCTTGGGCGTCGCGTATCACGCCAACATGATCCGACATCGTCCGGCGCAGACGCATAACCGCATTGCTGTCCGCACGCCGCGAAGACACGACAGGAGAGCCAAGGCCCGCGGCTGTATCGCGGGCGTCATCACCGCCGGCGTCATCGCTGTCCAGAATACCGGCGATACCTGTGGCACAGGCCGCCGCATAAACCAGTGCTTCTAACAAGCCGTTTGACGCCAGTCTGTTGGCGCCGTGCAGGCCGGTTGAAGAGGCCTCGCCCGAGACCCACAGTCGCGCGATCGAGGATTGGCCCTGCATATCCGTTGCCACGCCGCCCATGTGGTAATGTGCTGCGGGAACAACGGGAATGGGGTCTTTGCGCGGGTCGATCCCGGCCTCGACACAGGCGCGCGACACAGAGGGGTAATCGGTCATAATCCGGTCGCCAATGGCGTCGCGTGTATCCAGGACCGGACGCAAGCCGCGTTGATGCTGGTCAAAGATCGCGCGGGCTACAATATCGCGCGGCGCCAGTTCCAAATCCGGATGCACCGCTTGCATGAACCGCTGGTTATTTTTGTTCAGCAAAGTGGCGCCTTCGCCGCGCAGGGCTTCGGTCGCCAACGGGGCGGGATCGCGATCCAGATCGATAGCAGTGGGATGAAACTGGACAAACTCGGCATCGGCAATTTTTGCACCGGCGCGTGCCGCCATACCCAGCGCCAACCCGCGAACGCTGGGGGGATTGGTTGTGCGGGCAAACAGGCTGCCGGTGCCGCCAGCGGCCAACAGATAAGCGTTGGCGTGAATAATATAAGGCGCGCCCTGATTGTCCGAGACAACAACACCGGCCATGGTGCCGTCATCTGTCAACAAGCGATGCGCGATTGTGCCTTCGATCACTTCGATGGACGGTGTGCGTTGTACGGCGCCAATCAGGGTTTTCATAATGGCGTAACCTGCCTGATCACCCTTGACGCGAACCACACGGGCAAAAGAATGCGCGGCTTCGCGCGACATCACAAATCCGCCCTCGATTGTGCGGTCAAATGGTGCGCCAAACTCTGCCAGTTCAAGGATATGGAACGCGGCCTCTTCGGTGACGAACTTGGCGACCACCGGATCAACAATTCCGTCGCCGGCGTTAACCGTGTCTTGCGCATGCGCCGCTGCGGTATCTTTGTCGTCCATAGCAGCCGCGACGCCGCCCTGTGCCCAAGCCGATGATGCGCCTTCGCCCAGCGGTTTTGGCGACAGAACTGTGACTTTGCGTGGCGCAAGGCTCAGCGCGGCATAAAGCCCGGCAAGCCCTGCGCCGATAACCAGAATGTTCGAGTTTTTGATGTCCAAATTCGTCTAGCTCTTGTGATCAATCATGCGCTGCACTGCCAAACGGGCCTTATCCGCAACAACCGGATCAATGGTGACTTCTTCGGTCATAGTGTGAAGCGACCAGAGTATTTTTTCAAGCGTGATCCGCTGCATATGCGGGCAAAGATTGCACGGGCCGAGAAATTCCACGTCCGGCAGCTCTGCTGATACGTTGGCCGACATTGAACATTCCGTCACCAACAGAACTTTTTCAGGGCGATTGTCGCGGACAAATTTTATCATACCTGCGGTCGACCCGGAAAAATCAGCCTCGGCGACCACTTCGGTCGGGCATTCTGGGTGCGCGATAATTGTAACGTTTGGTTCATGCTCGCGGTACTCACGCAACTCGTTGGCGGTGAATTCGACATGCACCATACAGGCGCCCTCCCACCAGACGATTGTCTTGTCGGTCTGCTTGGCAACGTTTTGTGCCAAGTGTCCGTCAGGCGTCATGATCACGATTTCGCTGTCCATTGAATTGACAATATCCACGGCATTTCCCGAGGTACAGCAGATGTCCGAGGCGGCTTTTACTTCGGCTGTAGTATTTACATAAGATACCACAGGGGCACCGGGATATTGCGCCCGCATTTTCGCAATGTCAGCTGGTGTGATTGATGCGGCCAGCGAGCAGCCCGCGCGGCTATCCGGGATCAATACCGTCTTTTCGGGGTTCAGAATTTTCGAGGTTTCGGCCATGAAATGCACACCGCCCTGAACGATGACCTGTTGTCTGACCTTGGTCGCCTCGATCGCCAGTTGCAAACTGTCGCCAACAACATCTGCAACACCATAAAAGATGTCAGGTGTCATATAGTTGTGGGCAAGGATCGCCGCGTCTTTTTCTTTTTTTAGGGCGTTAATCGCCTTGATATAGGGCGCATGTCTGGCCCAATCCGGTTCTGGAATGACATTGCTGACACGGGAATAGATATCTTGCGTCTCTTTGACTAACGCAAGTGACGGCTCCAAATCAAAAACTGCTTCCAGTTTAGATTTCATTTCGGGGCTACCGGGCAAAATCATTTCGCGTCCCTCGCGTTAGGTCACTTCGGCTATTAGATAAGCTGAATTTCATAAATTTGAAGGGATTTCCAGCATTCAATTGGAATATT
>CAXMUJ010000115.1:0-1620 GCA_964196455.1 uncultured Myxococcota bacterium
GTATCATGTTGGCCCTTGAAAGTGGCGGTTCTTGCCGGGGCGTGGCGTTTCGATTGCCCAATGTTGATCTAAAGGCGAACCTCGAACGGGTTGTGCGGCGCGAACACCCGATCAAATGGGACAAATTGCATATGGAATGGATCAATGTGCGTACAGACGACGGCCCAAAGCGGGCACTTGTCGTCGTGACCACCAACTCACACCCCGCCTATCTTCCGGACCTGACAGAAGAAGTTGTTGTAAATTCGCTAGCGACGGCGGCTGGAGAACGTGGATCAATGGCAGCATATCTACGAAACACAGTTGAGGATTTGGAAAGCCGCGGCATTCACGACCGATATCTTTGGAAGATGCAGAAGTTGGTGGCGGCGCGGCTAAGTGGCAGCATAAACCGCAAATCGTCGACAAGTTAAGACTGAAGACACCTCGGCCGAAGGCATCCAAGAAGCGGCCATTTGTTGCTCCACAGAATACTGACAAGTTGGGCTTGTCTTATGTTTTCTCCATCGATCTGCAAAGATTGAGCCATTGCCCACCAAGCCAATTTTGGAGGGTAATGGTGGCGGCTGGATCGGTATGGGCTTGGTCTTAAAGGACCGTTTTAGAGTATGATCAGCCGCCGTCTTCGCATGAGGCCTGAACGGATAGCTGCCTTTTGACCATGACTGCCTGTGCTGCACCGCACCTCGCAAAAGCAGTCATTCGTGGACTACGCTGCGCTTCCGGATGCGTTCGCGACCGCAGCAAACGAACGCTATAAGCACGCTAGGTCGGAAATTGGCTTGATCGAAACTCATTTAATCGGCAAATTGACTGGGATGGCGTTCCATTTGGAGAATGTCGCGACAAAGGGGACAGACCATGACACAAGACCAACGCATCGCTATTCTGACTGCGCGCACAGGCGACTATTTCGGCATCATGCGCACCACCATCTTCACACTTGCGGCCATCGCCGCGATCATCGAGCTGGGGACCGGCGGCTATTCCGCGCCACTGACCACTCTGGTGATCACAGCGGCGGCCTACGGCATCCTCGCAGGCGGCACCGCGCTGGACGACATCAACAATCTGCGCGGCGACATGGACGACAAAACCGCTGCCACCACCTATGGCAAGGGTGTGACCGCCCGCAATATCCCAGCGCTGAAAATGATCTCGGCAGGGCTGTTGGGATTGGTAGGGCTTGCCGAGCTTTACGCGATCTTCGTCTGACCCGGCTGCAGGCGCGCGCACCGTCGCGCGCCATTCGCACAGCGCGGGGCGGGTGACAGTGCGTGCACACGACGCGAATGTCCGCTTTACTGAAATCGACTTATTTGTTCGCATCCGCAGCGAAGGTCTGTTCTCCGCCCTTATTACCGATTTCTAATTGACTCCTAATAATTCCTCAACCGTAGTGAGACCGGTTATCAGTAGGTTAACTATAGCCATTCATTTATTCCCGTCGATCCACCTAGACATCATCGTTTTATCGCCAAAACATTCTTGCGGAATATCGCGACGCTTCAGGCGCGCGATACGTTCGGCAAAAGCGACCTGTTTAGAGGAGGCATAATTAGAAAACCTGGATTGAGATGTCTTTTGAGAGTTAGCATTTATCCAGGCAGATATTGCGTG
>CAXMUJ010000116.1:0-2385 GCA_964196455.1 uncultured Myxococcota bacterium
TGTCAAAGCTGACCAAAGTACGGTTGCCCGACATGTCGCGGATATTCAATTCTTCACCATGGATCTCTTTTTCCAACAATACGCCTGTCGGTTTTGAGGCAGAGTCAAAGGCACCGGACCCTTCAAAAATATAAGCAAAAGCCTTGCGATAGGTGTCCACAGGGAAGGATTTTCTGACACCGGCAGGCACATAGATATCCAGATACTGCGGGTCGGCGGCGATACCGTCCACTGGTCCGGTCTTACCCCAGAAATTGCCGACAATGACTTTTACTCTTGTGCCGTCATCTTCAATAATCTCCGGAATTTCCTTGGCGTCTACATCTTGGTAACGTGGATCGGTCATTTTCAAATCCGAGGGCAGATTTGCCCAGAGTTGAAATCCGTGCATCTGGCTTTGGCGGTTGCCCTTGGGCATTTCCTGATGCAAAATTCCGGATCCGGCGGTCATCCATTGCACATCACCGGCGCCCAGTGAACCGGAATTCCCCAGACTGTCGGCGTGATCTACGGAACCCGCCAAAACGTAGGTGATGGTTTCAATACCGCGGTGCGGATGCCACGGGAACCCGGCCTGAAAACTGGCAGGATCGTCATTTCGAAAATCGTCGAGCAACAGAAACGGGTCTTGCGCGGATGGATCGGTGAAACCGAATGCACGGTACAGGTCTACACCGGCGCCCTCTTTGGTGGGTTGGGCCAGGGATGTCGACTTAACGGGACGAATTGACATGGGGATACTCCTTTAGTCTATCTATAGAGCAATTATCGGAGTGGAAACAGACGGGTGATTTGAAACTGATTGTTTCTCTATGGAAACAATCGTGGGTGCCGCCGCGATTTTCCGAAGCTTGAGGGAAATGCGCTAGAATTTCTTTGGATGTTCCCTGATAGTGATCAAAACATCGGAGGAAGTATGAAAGTAGGTTTTATTGGTCTGGGAAATGTAGGCGGAAAGCTCGCTGGCAGTTTGCTGCGCAATGGCGTTGATCTGACAGTCAGAGATCTGGACGATGATCTGGTTTCCGATTTTGTTGCACGCGGGGCCAAGAGCGCCGACAGCCCGGTTGAGATGATGGCACAGTGCGATGCCGTTATTACCTGCTTGCCGTCGCCCGCGGCCTCGGCCTTGGTGCTTGAGGGTGACACTGGCCTGCTGGCGCGCATGGGGCCGGGAAAAATATGGATGGAAATGTCGACAACTGACGCTGCAGAAGTCGACCGTATTGGCGCCAAGGTTATTGCCGCTGGCGGCGCTGCGGTTGACTGTCCGGTTTCGGGCGGCTGCCACCGCGCCGCGACAGGAAATATATCAATTTTTGCAGGTTGTGATCGTCAGACCTTTGACCGGATACTACCGCTGTTGACAAAAATGGGCCGCCGGGTGTTGCACACTGGCGATCTGGGATCGGCAAGCGTCTTGAAAGTTATGACGAATTACTTGGCGACAGCCAATCTGATTACGTGTTGCGAAGCCTTGGCGGTGTCCAAGGCGGCCGGAATGGATCTGAATACGACCTATGAAGCCATTCGGATTTCGTCCGGAAACAGCTTTGTTCACGAAACCGAGTCACAAGTCATTTTGAATGGAACGCGAGACATAAATTTCACAATGGACCTTGTCGCCAAGGACATCGGGCTGTTTCAAGATGTTGCAGACCGGGCCGATGTGCCGCTGCGGATAAACCCGCTGATGATTGAAATTTTTCAGGACGCTATAGCGTCTTATGGCCCCAGAGAGTTCTCGCCGAATATCATACGCAAGCTGGAAGAGGCAACCGGCCAGGATATTCGCGCTCCGGGGTTTCCGGCAGAAATGGTCGATGACGAACCCGAAGAGCCGGGCTACGAGGTTGTTCCTAATCGGGCCTAGATTTTGTCAATATTTACAGCGCCCACAATGAAGCGACTATCGGGCACTTGATATTACCCCGTGGCGCTGGCACAAGGCGCCAAGGGAGTTGCCATGTCACAGGAAATCGCAAGACTTGATGTATCGCCAGTACGCCGTTGGGCCGGAGCGCTGGTTCTGGGGGCGGTTGGACTGGGATTGGTTTATACTGCCATAACGGCTCCTCCGGCTTCGGTGTTTGGCCGGGTTTTAATGCCGTTGTTGGGGTGTGGCATCGCCTATCAGGCCTATCGTTATCTACACGCGACCGGGCAATCGCTTGTCGTGACCAACGCGGGCCTCTGGATCGAGGGTGGAGAATTACTTTTGCCGTTGGACAACATCCAGTCGGTCAACAGGGCGACCTTTGCATTGAAACCGTCGAACGGGTTTGCGATCACCCTCAAGACGCCGGTTCCGTTTCGGTGGTCGCCGGGAATGTATTGGTGTGTTGGGCGCAAAGTTGGTGTCGGCGGCGCTACGAACCCGGGCCA